>NZ_JBIVOW010000003.1:494456-532817 GCF_044754325.1 Streptomyces sp. NPDC093097 | reverse complement strand
GGTGTGCCGGACGTAAAGCGAAGCAGTCCGGCACACCCCTACCGCCCCACAGACCCGGCACCGCACCCAACAGCCCCGCGCAGCGGACAGGCACCGCACCCGACAAGCCCCGCGCAGCGGCAACGCCCCGCGCAGCGGCAACGCCCCGCGCAGCGGCAACGCCCCGCGCAGCGGCAACGCCCCGCGCAGCGGACGGGCACCGTGGCCGACAACGCCCCGCGCAGCGGATGGGCCCCGCGCCGCAGGCGCAACAAGCGCAACCTCCACGGCGAGGAGGCCGACAACGTGGGAAGCAGCCAGCCGCAGGCTCACGGTCAGCTCAGCACAACGAGTCGGCTCTCCCTCGCGGAGCGCCCCGCTGCCTCCAGGACGCGAAGGGTCGCCGCCGCCTCCGCGGCGGTCACCGGCGGCGAGTCGCCGTCCCGCAGGGATCGGGCGATCGCCGCGTAATAGGCCGGGTAGTCACCCGGCAGGCTCGGCACCGGGTGGCCGCCGCCGGTCAGGGGGGACTCGCCGGCGCCGAGGCGGCCCCAGGAGGACTCGGGCTCGACGCCCCACGCGTCGCCCTCCGGGCCCGGCCGCAGGCCGGCCCGCAGTGCGGCCTCCTGCGGGTCCAGGCCGTACTTCACATAGCCCGCCCGGCTGCCCAGCACACGGAAGCGCGGCCCGAGTTGGGCGGTGGTGGCGCTCACCCACAGGTGGGAGCGGATGCCGCCGGCGTGGGTGAGGGCGAGGAAGGTGTCGTCGTCGGCCTCCGCGCCCGGGCGGCGGACGTCGGACTCGGCGTAGACCGAGACGGCCGGGCCGAAGAGGGTCAGGGCCTGGTCGACGAGGTGGCTGCCGAGGTCGTAGAGCAGTCCGCCGAGCTCCTCCGGGTCGCCGGACTCGCGCCAGCCGCCCTTGGGCTGCGGGCGCCAGCGTTCGAAGCGGGACTCAAAGCGCTGCACCTCGCCGAGGGCGCCGTCGGCGAGCAGGGCGCGCACCGTGCGGAAGTCGTTGTCCCAGCGGCGGTTCTGGAAGACCGAGAGCAGCAGCCCGCGGCGGTCGGCGAGCGCGGCGAGCTGCTCGGCCTCGGCGGCGGTGGCAGCCAGCGGCTTGTCGACGACCACCGCGGCACCGGCCTCCAGGGCGGCGGTGGCGAGCGGGACGTGCGTCTTGTTCGGCGACGCCAGTACGACCAGGTCGAGCGCGCCGGCGGCGGCCCGGTCCAGCACCTCGTCGGCGGTGGCCACCGTGCGGACCTGCGGGTGCTCGGCGCGGGCCTGCGCCTGCCGCTCGGGGCTGCGGGTCGAGACGGTGTCGAGCAGCAGCCCGTCGGTGGCGGCGATCAGCGGGGCGTGGAAGACCGAGCCGGCCAGGCCGTAGCCGATCAGTCCGACGCGGAAGGGGGCGGTGCGGGCTTCGGGGTCGCTCATGCCCTCCACTTTCGCAACGGTGTTGCCAAAGTGCAAGCAGTGCGGAGAATGGGGGTGTGAGCAGCAGTGATGACGTCGAGCGTGGTCCGCAGGGCGGGGGTCGCCGGGGCCTCGCCGTACCGCCGGAGGTCCCCGGCGCCAACCTCCTCGCCCTGCGCGGGCACAACGCCGCCCTGGTGCTGGGGCTGCTGCGCGCGGCGGGGGAGGAGGGGGTGAGCCGGCTGGAGCTGGCCGAGCGGACCGGGCTCACCCCGCAGGCGGTCAGCAAGATCACCACCCGGCTGCGGGCCGACGGCCTGGCCGCGGAGGCGGGCCGCCGGGCCTCCACCGGCGGCAAACCGCGCACCGTGCTGCGCCTGGTCCCCGGCGCCCGGCACGCCGTCGGCATCCACCTGGACCGCGACGAGATCACCTGTGTGCTGGCCGACCTCGCCGGCCGGCCGGTCGCCGTCCGCCGCGCGCCGCTGGACTTCGGCGGCGGCGCCGGGGCCGTGCTGGACGCCGTCGCCCACGAGGTCGCGGGGCTGCGGGCGGCCGCCGGCGGTCCGCCGGTGCTCGGCGCGGGGGTGGCCTGCCCGGGGCCGCTGGACCATGCGGCGGGTGTCCTGCGCCGGGTCACCGGCGCCCCGCGGTGGGACGGCTTCCCGCTGCGCGACGCGGTCGCGGAACGCCTCGGCCTGCCCGTCGTCCTCGACAAGGACACCAACGCGGCGGCCCTCGGCCTCGGCCGCGCGCCGGGGGACGGCGGCGCCTCCTTCGCCTACCTCCACCTGGGGACCGGACTCGGCGCCGGACTGGTCCTGGGCGGCGGCCTCCACCGGGGGCCGCACACCGGCGCCGGCGAGTTCGGCCACCAGGTCCTCCAGCTCGACGGGCCGCGGTGCGGCTGCGGGCGGCGCGGCTGCGTCGAGGAGCTGTGCCTGGCGGCGGTGGCCCGCGGCGATCTGCCGGCGGCGGCCCGGGTGTTGGGCGTGGCCGCCGCCAACCTCGTCGAACTGCTCGACGTGGAACGGGTGGTGCTCGGCGGCCGCACCGTCCTCGCGCACCCGGAGCGGTTCCGGGACGGAGTGGCCGAGGTCCTCGCCGAGCACGCGGCCCTGCGGGGCCGGCCGGGCGCGGCGTCCGGCGGCGGCCCGCAGGCGGTGCCCGAGGTGCCGGTGGCGCTGGCCCGCGGCGGCTCCCGGGCCGTCGCGGACGGCGCCGCCGAGCTGGTCCTGAGCGAACTGTTCCGCTGAGCCCCCACCGGCGCACCCTCGCCAGCCGCCAGCCGCCAGCCGCCAGCCGCCAGCCGCCAGCCGCCAGCCGCCAGCCGCCAGCCGCCAGCCGCCCGTAGTCCGCGGGCCGGTGACGGGGAGACGACGGCGCCTCGAATCCATGCCCTCCCGGGGGCGCGCCCTTCCCCGGGCCGCCCCTGGTGCGAAGATCGCCGGGTGGAGTTCCCGTACGGCCAGGATCCTGGCGCACCCATCCGGTCCGGCGTTCCCGAGCACGGACGCATCCCCAAGTACTACGCGGCGAAGGTCGAACTCGCCGCCCTGCTCGCCGAGTTGGGTGAGGGTGAACCGCTGCCCGCCGAACGCGAACTGGCTCTGAGGTTCGAGGTGTCCCGGGAGACCCTGCGCCAGGCCCTGCGGGAACTGGTGCTGGAGGGGCGGCTGCGCCGGATGGGGCGCGGCACGGTCGTCGCCGGCCCCAAGATGGAGCAGCCGCTCTCGCTCGCCAGTTACACCGAGGGCGTCCGCCGCCAGGGCCGCACGCCCGGCCGCCACCTGGTCTCGCTCGACCGCTTCCCCAGCCCGCCGGAACTCGCCCGGGACCTCGGGCTCGACGCCGGCGACGCGGTGTGGCACCTGGAGCGGGTGCTGCTCGCCGACGACGAGCGGGTCGGCCTGGAGAGCACCTACGTCGCGGTCTCCCGGGCCCCGGACCTGGCGTCCGACTTCGAGCCGGACTCGTCGTTCTACGCCTATCTCCACGAGCGGCTCGGCATAGGTTTCGGCGACGCGGACGAACGCCTGGAGACGGTCCTGGCCACCCCGCGCGAGGCGCTGCTGATCGGGACGCCCGGTGCGCTGCCGATGCTGCTGATCCACCGGTGGTCCCGGGACACCGAGGGGCGCCCGCTGGAGCGGGTGCGCTCGCTCTACCGGGGCGACCGGTTCTCGTTCACCACCCACCTGGGGAACGCCTGGAGGGCGTAACGACGGGCGCCCGGACGGCAGTTGAGGAGACGCCCCGCATCGCATAACGGAATGGTAACGGGTCTAGGCCAAGTTTGAAGGGCTGTTAACCGGGCCGTCGCCGAACCGTCCCCCGCGGGTCACCCACCGCCGCGACCGTCTGGGGCATGCGAGTCATAGTCGTCGGAGCCGGCGTGCTGGGAACCCTGCACGCCTGGCACGCAGTCGAACGGGGCCACGAGGTCCTCCACATCGAGCGGGAGGCCGAGGCCCGCGGCGCCTCGGTCCGCAACTTCGGACAGATCTGGGTCAGCGGCCGGGCCGGCGGCGAGGAGCTGGACACCGCGCTGCGCGCCCGCGAACTCTGGGAGGGCATCGGCGCCCGCGTCCCGGGCCTCGGCTTCCGCGCCATCGGCTCGCTCACCGTCGTCCGCAACGACATCGAGCGCGCCGTCGCCGAGGCCGCCACCCGCCGCCCGGACGCCGCCGCCCGCGGCTACCGCTACCTCGACGCCGAGCAGGCCCGCGCCGTCAACCCCGCCCTGCGCGGCGACTTCGCCGGCGCGCTGTGGTGCGAGCGGGACGCCGCCGTGGAGCCGCGGGTCGCCCAACGCGCCCTGAAGGACGCCTTGTCGGCCTCCGGCCGGTACACCTACCTCGGCGGCCGCGAGGTCCGCGACGTGGTCGGTGAGCACGCCGTCCGCGACGACCACGGCGACACCCACCACGGCGACGCGGTCGTGCTGTGCACCGGCGCCTGGCTCGGCGGCCTGGTCCGCGAGCTCGTCCCGGACCTGCCGGTGCGCCGGGTGCGGCTGCAGATGATGCAGACCGACCCGCTCGGCGAGGCGCTGACCACCTCCGTCGCCGACGCCGACAGCTTCCGCTACTACCCGGCCTACCGCAGCGACGCCCTGGACGCCCTCAACGCCGGCCAGGCGCAGACCCCGACGGCCGCCGCCCACAAGATGCAGCTGCTGATGGTCCAGCGCGCCGACGGCGGCCTGACCATCGGCGACACCCACGAGTACGAGACGCCGTTCGCCTTCGACACCGTTGAGGAGCCCTACGAGCACCTCACCGGCGTCGTCGAGGCGATCCTGGGCCGCCCGCTGCCCCGTATCCGCCACCGCTGGGCCGGCGTCTACGCCCAGTGCACCGACACCAGCCGGGTCGTCCACCGCCAGCAGGTCCGCGACGGCGTCTGGCTGGTCACCGGCCCCGGCGGACGGGGTATGACCTGCTCCCCGGCCATCGCCGAGAAGACCGCGAACGAACTGGGATGGTGAGCCCGTTGACGAACCCGCCTGCGCACCCCGACCGCGCCCGCCGTCCCGAGGACGTCCGGCTGGTCGTCCTGGACATGGCCGGCACCACCGTCGCCGACGGCGGCCTGGTGGAGCGGGCCTTCGAGACCGCCGCCCGGCACATGGGCGTCGAACCGGGCAGCCCCGAGCACGCCGAGCAGCTCGCCTACGTCCGCGCCACCATGGGCGAGTCCAAGATCTCCGTCTTCCGGCACCTGTTCGCCGCCCCGGACGGCGACCCGGCCGCCACCGAAGAGGCCGCCCAGCGCGCCAACCGCGCCTTCGAGACCGCCTACGGCACCCTCGTCGACGCCGGACGGATCGCCCCCGTCCCCGGCGCCCGCGAAGCCATCGAGGCCCTCCAGGCCGCCGGCCGCACCGTCGTCCTCACCACCGGGTTCGCCCGGGTCACCCAGGACGCCATCCTCGACGCCCTCGGCTGGCGCGACCTGGTCGCCCTCACCCTCTGCCCGGCCGACGCCGGCGGCCGCGGCCGCCCCTACCCCGACATGGTGCTGGCCGCCCTGCTGCGCACCGGCGCCGCCGACGACGTCGCACAGCTCGCGGTGGCCGGCGACACCTCCTACGACATGACCTCCGGCCGCCGCAGCGGCGCCTCGGTGGTCGCCGGGGTGCTCACCGGAGCCCACCGCGAGGCCCAGCTGCGGGCCGCCGGCGCCACCCACGTCCTCGGCTCGGTCGCCGAACTGCCCGCACTGCTGGGAGTGGTGTGACATGCCCGCCCCCGCCGCCGCGGCCCCCGCCGCCACCGCGCCGACCGTGCCGTCCGCACCGCCCCCGGCGTCCGGCATCCGCTTCGACCACGTCACCGTCGCCCACGGCCGCCACCACGAGCACACCGTCCTGGACTCCCTCGACCTCACCGTCGAACCGGGCGAGGCGATGGCCCTGCTCGGCCCGTCCGGCTCCGGCAAGACCACCGCGCTGCGGGCGGTCGCCGGCTTCGTCCGCCCGGTCTCCGGCCGCGTCCTGATCGGCGGCCGGGACGTGACCGCCCTGCCGCCCTACAAGCGCGGCATCGGCATGGTCGTCCAGCAGTACGCGCTCTTCCCGCACATGAAGGTCGCCGAGAACGTCGCCTTCGGCCTCAAGGCGCAGAAGGCCCCGCGCGCCGAGATCCCCGGCCGGGTCACCGAGGCCCTGGAGATGGTCGGCATGGCCCGCTACGCCGACCGGCACCCCCGGGAACTCTCCGGCGGCCAGCAGCAGCGCGTGGCCATCGCCCGCGCGCTGGCCATCCGCCCCGGCGTGCTGCTGCTGGACGAACCGCTCTCCGCGCTCGACGCCCAGCTGCGCTCCGGCATGCTCGCCGAACTCTCCCGGCTGCACCGCGAGTTGCCCGACGTCTCGATCCTCTACGTCACCCACGACCAGGTCGAGGCGCTGACCCTCGCCGACCGGATCGCCGTCCTGGAGTCGGCCCGGTTGCGCGAGTGCGGCGTCCCGCAACAGCTCTACCGCAGCCCGCGCACCGCGTTCACCGCGTCGTTCGTCGGCACCGCGAACCTGCTGCCGGTGACCGTGCGGCGGGACGGCGGCGTGGAGTTCGCCGGTCGGGAGCTGGCCGTGCCCACCGGCGACGCGGTCCCGGGCGCCTCCGCCACCCTGTGCGTCCGCCCGCACCTGCTCGGCCTGGGCGCCGGCCCCGCCCCGGGCGGCAACACCCTGCGCGGCACCGTCACCGAGGTCCAGTGGCGGGGCGCCACCCACCGGCTGTACGTCGCGGTCGGCGGCCACCGGGTCCTGGCCGACCTGCGCGAACTGCGCCAGACCCCGCCGCTGGGCACCGAACTCGCCCTGCACTTCGCCCCCGAGGACGCGGTCCTCATCCCGGCGGGCATCCAGCCGGCCGCCCCCGCGGACGCCGGAGCACACCATGGCTGAGCGCACGCGGCCGGCCGGCGGACGCCGCACCGCCCTGTGGGCCCTGCCGCCCGTCGCCGCCCTCGCCGTGGTGTTCCTCTACCCGCTGGCCCTGGTGGTCGGCCAGTCCCTCACCCCGGAGGACGGCGGCGGCCCGACCACCGCCCCGTACACCGAGGTGCTGACCGCCGCCTCCTTCCAGGACGCGCTCGCCACCACGGTCCTGATCGCGGCCGGCGCCACCCTCGGCGCGCTCCTGCTCGGCCTGGTCCTCTCCCTGGTCATCGCTTTCGTCCCGTTCCCCGGCGGCAAGGCGCTGGCCCGCTTCATCGACCTCTTCCTCGCCTTCCCGTCCTTCCTGATCACCCTCGCCCTGCTGTTCCTCTACGGCACCGTCGGCATCGCCAACGGCCTGTGGACGGACGTCACCGGCGCCGCCCACGGGCCACTGGACTTCCTGCACACCCCCTGGGGCGTGCTGCTGGCCGAGGTCACCTACTTCACCCCGTTCGTGATGCGCCCCCTGCTGGCGGCGTTCTCGCAGGTGGACACCGCGCAACTGGAGGTCGCCGGCTCCCTGGGCGCCCGGCCGTGGCGGATCGTGCGGACGGTGATCCTGCCCGAGGCGCTGCCCTCGCTCGCCGCCGGCGGCGCGCTGGTCCTCGTGCTGTGCCTCAACGAGTTCGGCATCGTCCTGTTCACCGGCGCCAAGAACGTCGTCACCCTGCCGGTGCTCGTCTACACCAAGGCGATCCTGGACGGCGACTACACCGGCGCCTGCGTCGTCGCGGTCGTCAACATCGCGCTCTCCGTCGCCCTCTACGCGCTGTACCGGGCGGTGATGTCCCGCACCTCCGGCGCCGCCCGGCGCCGCGGCACCCCCGCCCCGGCGCCCGCCGCGGACGCCCCCACCGGCCCCGCTCCCGCTTCCCCCGTCCCCGCCCTCGCCACCGGAGGTGCCGACCGTGCTCGTGCATAGCGCAGCCGCCCGCCGGGTCATCTGGGCGGTGTTCTTCCTCCTCTTCGTCCCGGTCTTCGCGCTCCCGCTGCTGGTGATCGCCGCCGCCTCCGTCGCCGACGGCTGGAGCGGAGCCCTCCCCTCCGGCCTGACGCTGACGCACTACCAGGACATCGCCAAAGGGGACGCGCTGACCGCGCTGACGACCAGCGTGCTCACCGCCCTCGCCGCCGGCGTGGTCGCCCTGACCGCCGGCACCTGGGCCGCACTGGCCGCGGAGAAGCTCGGCCGCCGCGCCCGCCGGGTCCTCGACGCGCTCTTCCTCCTGCCGATCGCCGTCCCCTCCGTCGTCGTCGGCCTCGCCCTCCTCGTCGCCTTCTCCCGGCCCCCGTTCCTCCTCAACGGCACCCCGCAGATCGTGATCATCGCCCACACCGTGCTGGTCACCGCCTTCGCCTACCAGTCCGTCACCGCCGCGCTGGCCCGCCTCGACCCGGCCTACGAGCAGAGCGCCGCCGGCCTCGGCGCCCGCCCCGCCTACGTCCTGTGGCGGGTCAAACTCCCCCTGCTGCTGCCGTCCCTGACCGCAGCCGCGGGCCTGTGCTTCGCCCTCTCCATGGGCGAACTGAGCGCCACGATGATGCTCTACCCCCCGGACTGGATGCCGCTGCCCGTCCAGATCTTCGCCGCCACCGACCGCGGCGCCCTCTTCACCGGCGCCGCCCTGGCCGTCGCCCTCATGGCCACCACCCTCCTCGTCCTCCTCGGCGTCTCCCGCATCCGCACCAAGGCCACCTACCGCTGAGCCCGCGCCACCCCCCTCGAACTCCCCTTCTCCCGCGACCCGTTCCAGGAGTCCCGCCATGTCCAGCCGCCTGCCCCGCCGCCCGCTCGTCGCCGGCGCCGCCGCCCTCGTCCTCGCCGGCTCCCTCACCGCCTGCGGCGCCTCGGCCGCCGACCCCGACGCCAAGGAGATCACCGTCTACAGCGCCGACGGCCTCAAGAGCGAACAGGGCGACGGCTTCTACGACAAGGTCTTCAAGGACTTCGAGAAGCAGACCGGCATCAAGGTCAACTACGTCGAGTCCGGCTCCGGCGCCGCCGTCCAGCGCCTGGCCCGCGAACGCGCCAACACCAAGGCCGACATCCTGGTCACCCTGCCGCCCTTCATCCAGCAGGCCGACGGCAAGGGCCTGTTGGGCGTCTACCGCCCGCACGGCTCCGATCAGGTCGCCGCCGCCGACAAGGACCCGAACGGCAAATGGGTCTCCATCGTCAACAACTACTTCTGCTTCATCTACAACAAGAAGGAACTCAAGGAGCCCCCGGCCACCTGGCAGGACCTCACCGACCACCGCTTCGCCGGCAAGCTCCAGTACTCCACCCCGGGCGTCGCCGGCGACGGCACCGCCGTCCTCATCAAGGCGCTGCACGACTTCGGCGGCCAGGGCCCGGCCATGGACTTCCTCAAGAAGCTCCAGGCCAACAACGTCGGCCCGTCCTCCTCCACCGGCCAGCTCGCCCCCAAGACCGACAAAGGCGAACTCCTCATCGCCAACGGCGACGTCCAGATGAACTACGCCAACACCAAGACCATGCCCAACCAGGGCATCTTCTTCCCCGCCGGCAAGCCCGGCGCCCGCCCCGCCACCTTCGCCCTGCCCTACGCCGCCGGCCTGGTCAAGGACGCCCCGCACGCCGCCAACGCGCGCAAGTTCCTCGACTACCTCCTCAGCAAGCCCGTCCAGGAACAGGTCTCCGCCGTCGGCGGCGGCTTCTCCTCCCGCAAGGACGTCAAGCCCACCGACGCCAACGCCACCGCCCTCGCCAAGATCATGAAGGGCGTCGACGTCTTCCAGCCCGACTGGAACGACATCGACAAGAACCTCGACACCTACATCGGCGCCTGGAAGACGGCCACCGGCAGCTGACCGGCGCCCCTGACCGCCCGCCACGGAACGGGGGCCGAGGCCACCGGCCCCGGCCCCCGAATCCCCCGGCCCTCAGACCAGATCCACCAGATCGGCGATCGAGTCCACCACCTTCGTCGGCCGGAACGGGTACCGGTCCACGTCCGCCTCGGCCGTCAGCCCCGTCAGCACCAGGAACGTCTGCATCCCGGCCTCCAGCCCCGCCAGCACATCGGTGTCCATCCGGTCGCCGATCATGGCCGAGGTCTCGGAGTGCGCCCCGATGACATTGAGCGCATGGCGCATCATCAACGGATTGGGCTTGCCGACGAAATACGGCTCCTTCCCCGTCGCCTTGGTGATCAAAGCGGCCACCGAACCGGTCGCCGGCAGCGCCCCCTCCGGCGACGGACCGGTGTTGTCCGGGTTGGTGGCGATGAACCGGGCACCGTCGTTGATCAGCCGGATCGCCTTCGTCAGCGCCTCGAACGAGTAGGTGCGCGTCTCACCCAGGATCACGAAGTCCGGATCGACGTCGGTCAGTACGTACCCCGCGTCGTGCAGGGCGGTCGTCAAGCCCGCTTCCCCGATCACAAAGGCGGTACCGCCGGGACGCTGGGTGTCCAGGAACGTGGCCGTGGCCAGCGCCGAGGTCCAGATGTTCGCCACCGGCACGTCGAGACCGATCCGGCTGAGCCGGGCGTGCAGGTCCCGCGGTGTGTAGATCGAGTTGTTGGTGAGCACCAGGAACGGACGGTCGGAGTCCCGGAGCTTCTTGATGAAGGCGTCCGCGCCCGGTACCGGGACGCCTTCGTGCATCAGCACACCGTCCATATCGGTGAGCCACGATTCGATGGGCTTGCGCTCAGTCATGGCCCCACCGTAAGAGGCGCCCCAGGTCACGTGCCATGGGAGCGACGCCCCGAACCTCCGCGGCGCCCACCCGGCGACGCCGACCACCGCACCACCGCCCCGGCCCCACGTCCTCCGCCCGCCCCTCCGCACCCCGCCGCCGACGCCCCCGCCCACCCGAACGGTGCAGCCCCGCCCCGCCCCGGATGCGCCCGGCGGCGGACCGGCGGACCGTCAAGGTAACCGGAGGTACACCATGCGCTCACCGCAGCTCGCACTCTGCGCCGCGGTCGCGGCGTGCGCGGTGACGACGGCACCCGCGCACGCCGACGACGCCGGGCGCGGCACCGCAACCGCCCAGACCACCGTCGCCCCGCACCGCGCCCGGACCGCCCTTCCCACTGGGACGCCGCCGACCCCCGCCCCGGCCGCCCGCACCGCCCGCGCCCACCTCGCGGCGGACCGGGCCGCCGCCCACCGCGAACTGAGCAGCACCTCCGCCGTCGCCCTGGTCCTGGCGGGCGGCGCGGTCCTGGTCATCGCGGGCCAGCTGCTCCGGCTCCGGCTCCGACTCCGCCGCGAACGCAACGGGAGCGGCGGTGCCGACGAGAACTGAGCAGACGACCGCCGAGACGCCCACCACGGCAGAACGGGACCGGCACCGGAACCGCACTCCCCAACGGCATCGGGCGGGGGAGGGGACGCGGAAGGAAAAAGGGGCGGCGCCCCATCCCGCCACCGGTGCCCGGTTCCTCTGGGGCGTCGCCTGGGCCGTCCTGCTGCTGGCGTGCTGGCTCCGCGGCGGCGGCCCCGATCCGCCGGGCGCCAGCCCGGCGCTCCTGCCCACGACGAGCGATGCCCCCGTCCCCCGCCCCCCGGCCCGGGCGCCCGCGCCGCACACCGGATCACCGGCGGCCCCCGACACCGCGCCGCAACCACAACACGACTGAGGCCCCCCGCGATGCGAGGGGCCTCAGTCCTACGTGCGCCGCCAGGGACTCGAACCCCGGACCCGCTGATTAAGAGTCAGCTGCTCTAACCAACTGAGCTAGCGGCGCGCGCTGACAGAGAAAACTCTACACGAACTGCGAGGGTGGTCCGTACCCAGGAACGTCCCACCCACGCTTCCCGCACCTGTGATCCCCGTCACCCCGCACTCGCCACATTAGCCCCACCCCACCCACCATCCCCTCAGGCCCCCGGCCGTGACCCCCTCGCCGTCCCGCCGACGGTCCATCCGGCCCGAGCCGAAGGCCCCCTGATCTCGGGACCTTCGCCTACCGGCGCATCCGAATCGGTCTGTGAAGATCAAGTTCATGGCCGTAGCGCATCGGTTGCCCCGTCAACATGCGGTATCAACTGCCAGTTGAGAGGGTGAGGGCCAGCGCCGGGGCGCGGCGGGGCCGACGCCGGGGCGCACGGACCCACGAGCCGCCGGCCCGGAGGAGAACTGGCATGACAGCCCCCGGACACGCCGCCCCCGACACCGCGCATGCGGCCCCTCGCCCGGCCCGGCGGCCGGGCCCCCGGCCGCCCCCATCGATCATGGCGTCCATCACTACTCCGCCGTCACCTGCAACCCCATCCCGCGAGCCGACGTCTGCTAGGACGCGAGCCCCGACGCGGGGGCCCGGGACTCGCCCCTCTTCGGAAAGGTTGATCGTCGTGGTGTCGACAGCCAAACGCACCCTTGAGATGCAGCTCCTCCTCGGGCCGGACGAAACGGTTCCGGTGGCCGGCCGGTTCAGTTACCGGAGCGACCGCCCCTACGAGGTCGAGGTCGCGTTCGTCAGCCGCGGCGAGACGGTCGCCACCTGGCTGTTCGCCCGGGACCTGCTGCTCGGGGGGCTGCGCGAGGAGGTCGGCGAGGGTGACGTACGGGTGTGGCCCGCCCGTCGCGTGACCGGTTCCCGCCAGGTGCACATCGAGCTCGCCACCGACGACAGCGTCTGCGAGCTGGCGGTGCGCGCGGCGGAGCTCGCCGCCTGGCTGGAGCAGACCGCGGCCATCGTCCCGCCCGGCCACGAAGACCGCCATCTCGATATGGACGCCCACCTGGCCCGCCTGCTAGCGGGGAAGTGCTGATGACTCCCACTCCCATGACGACGACCGACGCCCGGCTCGCCCTGCGCGCGACGCCCCCCAGGGGAACGGGCACCGCCACCGCACCCGCCGAAGCGCGGGGCGGCCACCCCGCCGCCGAGCGCGTCCCGCCCGCGCGGACCGGCGCCCACCCCGCCGTCCGCATCCCGGTGCAGCCCGGCCCGGACGGCGCCCGCCCCGGTTCCGCGGGACCGGACGACACCGCGGCCGCCGACGGCGACGCCTCCGGCGCCCCGGCCCCGCACGATCCGTGCGCGCACGGCTTCCTCCCCGAGCGGCCCCCCGTCCGCTCCATGATCGGCACCTGGACCCGGCTGGACGCCATGGCCCGTGAGGTGGCCGTCGCCCCCGACCGCGCCACCGCGGTCGCCGTCGTCGAACGCGCCCACCGCGCCGACGAGTTGACGGCCCTGCGGCAGCGTGTCTCCCGCCTCTCGCCCCGCAACGCCGAGGCCGCCTCGATGCGCATCGCGGTCATCGCGGTGTCCTGCGGCTGGAGCGCCCTCGACCCGCAGGCACCGGCCGCCCGCGAGGTCGCCGACGAGGCGTTCCTGGAACTCTGGGCCGCCATCGCGCACCGCATCGACCACGACCAGTTCGTCGCCCTGCCGACCCTCGCGCTCCACAACTGGGCGCCGGAACGCAAACCGCGCCGCCACATCCCCATCGACCAACTCGCCCGCACCGAACAGCTGGTCCCGATCGTCCGCTGGGCCCCGGAAGGCCAGCCGCTCAGCCGCCTGGACCGGCTGATGCTCGCCGCGACCCGCCTGGAGGCGCACGGCATCTGGCTGTTCCGCCTTGCCGACACCCTGGCCGGCCGCGCCCCCGACGACTCCTCGACCCCGACGGCACTGCGCCGCCTGGTCCGCATCCAGCACGCCCTGCGCGCCCAACTCCACTCCGAGGCGGCGGAACTGGCCTCCGCCCCGGCCACCGACCAGCAGCGCGCGGTACTCGGCGCGCTCGCCGAACAGGGCGCCCTGGAACCGCCGGTCCTCCAGGCCGCGGACGCCGTACTGGGCATCGGCGGCCGCCGCCTGGGCGAGGGCCGCCGCCAGCACCTGCGCCGCCACCTCCCGGCCCAGCACCGCGCCTGGCTCAGCGCCATGGACCGGCACTGCGCCCCCGTCCGCACCCTCGCCCACCGCGGCGGCCCCGACGCCGCCGTCTACCGCGAGGCGCAGGAGTCCCTCATCGCCCTCCGCCGCACCTACACCGCCCTCGTCCACACCGCCGCCGCCCCCACCCCGGGCCCCCTGCGCAAGGCGGCCTGACCCCGGGGCGTCGCCCCGTACGCGGACGACCCGTGCCCGGGACCGGCGGCCCCCGCGGCCGCACGGGCCCGGAGCGCGGAGGGCGGGGGAGGCCGGGCCCGGCGACCCCGGCCTCCGGGCCCCGTTCGGGCCGCCGCTCAGGCGCCCGTGCTGCCGTCCACGGCTTCCCTGATCAGATCGGCATGACCGTTGTGCCGCGCATACTCCTCGATCATGTGGACCAGGATCCAGCGCAGTGACACGCTCGGGCCGCCGACGTATCCGGCCTCCTGCTCCGAGAGCGTGCCGGCGTCCTCCAGGGACGAGCCGGCGATCAGCTCCCTGCTCCGAGCGACCTCCGCGCGCCAGACGTCCAGGGCTTCGCCGATCCCCCGCCCCGGGACGAGGGCGAAGCCGTCGCCCGCGCCCTCCCCGTACAGCGGCGGCACGTCCTGGCCCGCGAACACCCGCCGGAACCAGTTGCGTTCGACCTCCGTCACGTGCTGGACCAGGCCCAGCAGCGTCATCGAGGACGGCGCCACCGAGGCCGTCCGCGCCTGGTGGTCGTCGAGGCCGGCGCACTTCAGTTCCAGCGTCGCGCGGTGGAAGTCCAACCAGCTTTCCAGCATCTGACGCTCCCCGGCGTGCGGGGGCGGGACGGGGCGGCCGTCCGGTGCAGTACCCATGCCCGTCACTCTCACACAGCCCGCCGCCCGCCGCCCGGCGACGCCGCATCCGCGGACGCGGGCGGCACCCGCTCCGGAACGCGTGCGCGCACAACGAAGTGGGCGCTCCCGGTAAACCGAGAGCGCCCACTTCCTACGTGCGCCGCCAGGGACTCGAACCCCGGACCCGCTGATTAAGAGTCAGCTGCTCTAACCAACTGAGCTAGCGGCGCGCGCTGACAAAAGAAATACTACCTGGTCGAGAGGGGTGCTCCCGACCACCCTCAAGGCCGCCGCCGCGACCGCCCCCACAGCGACCGCGACGACCCGCCCGGGCGACGCCCGCTGGGCCCGGCCCGCGCCCTGGGGGAGCGGCCCGATCCCCGACCGGACCTCCGCCCCCTGCCCCGGCTCAGATCGCCAGCGACAGCAGCACCGGCGCGGCCTTGCGGTTGAGGGTGTCGGCGGCCTGCCGGAGGCGGTGGGCGTGCTCCAGCGGCATGGACAGCGCCAGGCAGCCCACGGTCTTGCCGGCGGTGATCGGCACCGCGGCGCAGACCGTGCCCACCGCGTACTCCTGGAGGTCCAGGACGGGGACGGTCGGCGGCTGGCTGTCGAGCTTGTGGAAGAGCACCTTCTCGTTGGTGATCGTCCGCGAGGTGAGGCGGGCGGTCTTGTGGCGCGAGAGGTGGTCCATCCGGCCGTCGTGGTCGAGCTGGGCCAGCAGGCACTTGCCAACCGCGCTGGCGTGTGCCGTGCGGCGGAACTCGGCCCACTCGTTGACCTTCGGTGCCAGTGGACCGTCGGCGTAGTGCAGGATCTTGACCTCGCCGTCGATGTACCGGCTGACGTAGACCGCCGCCCCGACCGAATCGCGCAGCTGG
Source organism: Streptomyces sp. NPDC093097 (assembly GCF_044754325.1). Classification (NCBI taxonomy): domain Bacteria; kingdom Bacillati; phylum Actinomycetota; class Actinomycetes; order Kitasatosporales; family Streptomycetaceae; genus Streptomyces; species Streptomyces sp. NPDC093097. The sequence goes on along the minus strand of NZ_JBIVOW010000003.1, from coordinate 517,403 downwards.
TCCAGCGTGCGCTGGAGCTTGTCGCACAGGGCGCGGCTGCGGTCGGCGCCGGAGCCCAGCAGGAGCAGGGACTCGCCGACGACGTAGGCGCCGTCGGCGAGCTGTTCCGCATACCCTTCGCGGCGCAGCATCGACAGGATCTGGGTGAGGTGGGCTGCCGGCAGGCCGGTCTCGCGAGCGATCTGCGCGTCGGTCACGCCATCGGCGTGCCGCGAGATCGTTTCGAGTACACGGAGGGCGTGCTGCACCGAATGGAACGGCGCGGTCGGCTCGGGCTTCAGCGCCACGGTGTCCCCCTAGGAGGTTGGTACCGCTTGCGTCGTGACCGTTGACGGCGGCGGCCGACGTGAAGTACGCGGGCCGCTTGCCGGGCAACGGGCTCGTATCACGATAGCGGTCAACGGACCCGGATGGAGGGGGTCTTGACCGAATTCCGGGTCGGTTCACGCGTCTGTGCAGGCGCCCTGCACTCTGGCATATGCCCAGGTCATGCCCAGAGCGTGGGATGTCCCGTGGACCGGCGGCAAGAGCGGCCGGAGGCGGGGAGGGTGGGGTGCCGGTGCCCGGGGTTGACGGCCGGTGGTGACGTGCGGAGTTGACGGAGTGTCGGGTCTTCGCCTGAGGCTCGCACGCCTCATTTTTCCGCCTGATGTCCGTCCATCCGTCCGATGTGCGTACACCTCATCGACACCGTGTGCCACGACGGTCTCGGATGTCTCAAAGACGGTGGTGTGCGGGACCCGGCGCCCGTCCGCCGGGCACCCGGACACGGGCGGGGCGTGCGGGAGCGCGCACCAGATGTCGCACCCCCGCCCGCCCCAGGGGGGCGCCCTCTACAGCACCGCGCTCAGGAACTCCCGGGTCCGCTCGTGCTCCGGGTTCGTGAAGATCTGCTCCGGCGGGCCGAACTCGATGACCCGCCCGGCGTCGAACATCATCACGCAGTCCGAGATGTCCCGGGCGAAGTTCATCTCGTGCGTGACGCAGAGCATGGTGATGTCCGTGGTGTGCGCGATGTCCCGCAGCAGGTCCAGCACGCCGGCCACCAGCTCCGGGTCGAGGGCCGAGGTCACCTCGTCCAGCAGCAGGACCTGCGGGCGCATGGCCAGCGCCCGGGCGATGGCGACCCGCTGCTGCTGGCCGCCGGAGAGCTGCGAGGGGTACTTGTCGAGGTGGGCGGTGAGGCCGACGAGGTCGAGGAGCTCGCGGGCGCGCTCCTCCGCCTCGTCCTTGTCCAGGCCCAGGACGTGCACCGGGGCCTCGGCGATGTTCCGCAGCACCTTCATGTTGGGGAAGAGGTTGAACTGCTGGAAGACCATCCCGATGTCCTTGCGGATCTCGCGGCTGTAGCGGTCGCTCGCCGGGACGAGCCTGCCGCCCTTCTCCTCGTGGGTGAGGTACTTGCCGCCGAGCTTGATGGTGCCCTCGTCCGGCTTCAGCAGCGTCATCATCAGCCGCAGGATCGTGGTCTTGCCGGAGCCCGAGGGGCCGATCAGCGTGACGTGCCGGCCGGTGTAGACCTTCATGTCGAGGGCGTCGAGGACGGTGTGCGCACCGAACCGCTTGGTGACCGCGTCGAAGCGGATCAGCTCGGTCTCCCCGGCGGAGGAGGTGGCGTCGTTGATGACGGGCGGGGTGTTCGGGGTGCTTTTGTCAGCGGACAAGACGGCGCTCCAGGGCTCGCAGGAGAAGAGAAGCGGGGTAGGCGAGGACGATGAAGGCGACCCCGACGACCGTGTACGGCTCGACGGTCTGGAAGGTCTGCGACGAGAACTGCCGGGCCTGGCCCAGCATCTCCAGCACGCCGATGGCGAAGAGCATCGGCGAGTCCTTCAGCATCGCGATGACGTAGTTGCCCAGGGCCGGGACGACGCGGCGGATCGCCTGCGGCAGGATCACCGCCGTCCAGGTGCGGCGGCGCGGCAGGCTGAGCGCGATCGCCGCCTCCCACTGGCCGGCCGGGACGCCGTCGATGCCGGAGCGGTAGACCTCGGCGGTGTACGTCGAGTAGTGCAGGCCCAGCCCGATCACGCCGGTGGCCAGCGCGCTGAGCGTGATGCCCCACTCGGGCATCACGTAGAAGAGGAAGAACAGCTGCACCAGCAGCGGGGTGTTGCGCACGAACTCGGTGACCGCGGTCACCGGCCAGCGCACCGCCTTCAGGGACGACCGCTGCGCCAGCGCCCAGACCAAGCCGAGCGCGAAGGCGATCAGCGAACCCAGCACCAGCGCCTGGAGGGTGACCAGGACGCCCTTCCAGAACGTCGGCAGGAAGGCGCCGACGGCGGACCAGTCGAACGTCATCGGGACTCACCTCCCGCCGCAGCGGCGGTGCGGGCGACCGCCGGGCCGGCGGCGCGCCGCGACCGCGACCGCAGCCGCCCGGCCGGCGCCTGTCCGACGCCGGCCTTGGCGTGCCGCTCCACCGCCCGCATCCCGCGGGTCAGGACGAACGCCAGGGCGAAGTACATCACCAGGACGACCGTGTAGACGGGGGCGCTCTGCGCGGTGGCGTTGCGCACCAGGGAGGCGCCGAAGGCGATGTCGCCGACGCCCAGGACGGACACCAGCGCGGTGCCCTTGAGCAGCTCGATCAGCAGGTTGTTGAACGGCGGGACCATCCCCGGCCACGCCTGCGGCAGGACGATCTTCCGCAGCTGCTGGCCGGGCGAGAAGCTGAGCGCGATGCCCGCCTCGCGCTGGCCCGGCGGCACCGCGGCGATCGCGCCCCGGACGACCTCGGAGCCGTACGCGCCGTACGTCAGGCCCAGCGTCAGCACCGCGGCCCACATCGGGACCAGCTGCCAGCCGAACCCCATCGGCAGCACGAAGAACATCCAGAACATCAAGATCAGCGCCGAAGTGCCGCGGAAGATCTCGAAGTAGGCCCCGGACAGGAACCGCACGGGCCACCGGCGGTGGGTGCGCGCGAGACCGATGCCGAAGGCGACGGCGGCGGCCAGGGCCGCGCTGTAGACGGTGAGCTGGACGGTGATCCAGATGCCGTGGAGGAGGAGTTTCCACAGACCCCAGGTGATGTCGCTCATGACCGGCACTTCTCCTTGGCGGTGATCTCCGTCATCTGATGCTCGGTGAAGCCGAAGGGCCGCATGAGGTCCAGGAGTTCCCCGGACCGCTTCATCTTGTGGAGCTCGCGGTTGAACGCGTCCCGGAGGTTGGTCTCCGGGGTGCGGAACGCGAAGGCGCCGACGTCGATCACCGGCTTCCCGTTCACGTACGGGGTGACCTCGGGCGTCACCTCGGCCTTGGTGGTCCGCGACTGCCGCACCACGTTGCGGAGCGTCACCGCGGTGCCGACGAAGACGTCCACCCGGCCCTGCTCCACCGCCAGCAGACCCGCCAACTGGTCGGGCAGCGTGGTGATTTCGGTGATCCCGGCCGCCTTGGCGTAGTCGATCTCGGCGTAGCCGACGCCGGTCGCCATCCGCGCCCCGGCCCGTGCGATGTCCTTGAAGGTGCGCAGCCTCAGCGGGTTGCCCTTGCGGACGATGAAGGCGTCGAGCATCTGGTACTCGGGATCGGCGAAGATGACCTGGGCGCAGCGGTCGGGCTTGATGTACATCCCGGCCGCGACCACGTCGAACTGCTGGGAGTTCAGCCCGACGATCAGCGAGCCGAAGTCGGTGGGGAACGGCTCGACGTGCGGGACGCCGAGCCGCTTGAAGATCACCCGGGCGATGGTGGGGGCCGAACCGGTCATCTTGCCGTCGGTGCCGATGTAGCCGTAGGGCTGCTCACCGGACAGCCCGAGGGTGACCGAGCCCTTCTTCCGCAGCCGTGCCAGCAGCCGGCCGCCGCCGGCCGCCTCGGCGGTCGGGACCCGGCTGCAGCCGATCGCCGCCCCCGCTGCGCCGAGCGCCGCCACCCCCGCGAGCAGCGACCGGCGGCGGATACCGCGCGTCCGTTGGCCTGATATCTCGGTTCTCCGGGGGGTGGGTTGTCTAAGGTGTGGTCCCTGATTCTCCGGGGTGGTGCTCGGTGGTTGAGCCATGGGCGCGCGGCTACCCGAACCGTTCACACCTATGCCGATCGTTTCGGGCCCTCCACACCGGCACGGGAGATGTTCCGTACGCCGGTAATGCCCCCTACGCTCGGGATATGACCGATCGCTTCCTCGAAGTCTCCCTGGACAAGCGCGGCGTCAGCTGCACGGCCAAGTTGCTCGACGATCGCGCTCCACTGACGTGCGCCGCCATCTGGGACGCGCTCCCGCTCGGCGGCGACGTCTACCACGCCAAGTACGCCCGCAACGAGATCTACGCCCTGGTCCCGCCGTTCGCCCCCGAGGAGCCGCCGCTGGAGAACCCCACGGTCACCCCGATCCCCGGCGACCTGTGCTACTTCACCTTCAGCGACACCCAGTTGGGCACCGCCTCCTACGGCTACGAGACCGAGGCCCGGCACCGCGGCCGCGCCACCGTCGTCGACCTCGCGCTCTTCTACGAACGCAACAACCTGCTGATCAACGGTGACGCGGGCTGGGTGCCGGGCATCGTCTGGGGCACCGTCGTCGACGGCCTGGACCGGATGGCCGACGCCTGCCAGGACCTCTGGCGCGCCGGCGCCCTGGGGGAGACCCTCAACTTCCGTCGGGCCTAGGGCTCGGCGGCCCCGGAATCCCCGCGGCCCCCGCCTCGTACAGGGCGTGCGCGGCGCGCAGCACCAGTGCGTCCGCGTGCCGCGCGCCCACCAGCTGCACCCCGATCGGCAGCCCGTCGCCGTCCACCCCGCAGGGCACGGTCGCGGCGGGCTGCTGGGTGAGGTTGAACGGATAGGTGAACGGCGTCCACCCCGTCCACCGGGTGTGCCCGGAACCGGGCGGTACCTCCGCGCCGGCCGCGAACGCGGTGATCGGCTCGGTCGGCGTCACCAGCAGGTCGTAGGCGCTGTGGAAACGTCCCATCGCCCGGCCCAGCGCCATCCGGACGTCGACCGCCGCCAGATAGTCCAGTGCGCTGTACCGGGCGCCCTGTTCGCAGACCTCCCGCAGCCCCGGGTCCAGCAGGTCCCGGTCGGCCTCAGGAAGCGGCTGCACCAAGCGGGCCGCGCCGCTGAACCACAGGGTGTGGAACGCCTCCACGGGGTCCGCCACCCCCGGATCGATCTCCTCGACCGCCGCGCCGAGCCCGGCCAGCGCGTCCACCGCCCGCCGCACCGCCGCCGCCACCTCCGGCGCCACCGGCACGTCCCAGCCCAACGACGGGCTGTAGGCCACCCGCAGCCCGGTCACCTCCCCGGTCAGCGCCGCCCGGAACGACCCGGCCTGCGGGGCCAGCTGCGACCAGTCCCGCCAGTCCGGGCCGCAGATCACGTCCATCAGCAGCGCCGCGTCCGCCGCGTCCCGCGCCATCGGCCCCACGTGCGCCAGCGTCCCGAACGGGCTCGCCGGATACGCCGGCACCCGCCCGTACGTCGCCTTCATCCCGAAGATCCCGCAGAACGACGCCGGGATCCGCACCGACCCCCCGCCGTCCGTCCCCAGGCTCAACGGCCCCGCCCCCAGCGCCACCGCCGCCGCGCTGCCCCCGCTGGAACCGCCCGCGGTGCGCCCCGGGTCGTACGGATTGCCCGTCACCCCGTGCCGCGCGGAGTCCGTGACGCCCTTCCAGCCGAACTCCGGTGTGGTGGTCTTGCCGACGAACACCGCCCCCGACTCCCGCAGCCGGGCCACCGCCGGCGCGTCCTCGTCCCAGGCCGCGCCGTCGGCCCGGACCGTCCGCGAGCCGCGCAGCGTCGGCGCGCCCCGCATCAGCAGCAGGTCCTTGACGGTGACCGGCACCCCGTCCAGCGGTCCGGCCGGCGCCCCGCGCCGCCAGCGTTCCGCCGACCCCGCCGCCTGCGCCAGCGCCTGCTCCGCGTCGATCCGGACGAAGGCGTTGACGGCGGCCTGGGCGGCCTCGGCGCGCTCCAGCACCGCCCGGGTCACCTCGACGGGGGAGAACGCGCCGGCGGCGTAGCCGGCGGTCAGGCGGGTGGCGGTGAGGTCCGCGAGGCGGGTGGGTCCGTTGGTCATGCGTCCTCCGAGCATCGGCCGCCCCGGGCGGGACGGCGGCGGGGCGCGGAAACCGCCGCGGGCCGCGGGCCCGCCACGGCCCGCGCGATCACTGCACCGGTACGTATCCGAGGCGTTTGTCGACCACGTTGAGCAGCGGTTCCCCGGCCGCCCACCGGTCGAAGTTGTCCTGGAACTGCTCGGCGAGCACCTCCCGCCAGCCCAGGGTGTCGCCGCTCATGTGCGGCGAGACGATCAGGTGCGGCACGTCCCACAGCGGGCTGTCCGCGGCCAGCGGCTCGGCCTCGAAGACGTCCAGCGCCGCCGCCGCGATCCGCCGCTCCCGCAACGCCGCGACCAGCGCTGTCTCGTCGACCAGCGGCCCCCGCGCGACGTTGACGAAGCGGGCCCGGCGCGGCATCAGCGCGAACGCCCCGGCCCCGAACATCCCCCGGGTCCCGGCCGTCAGCGGTGCCGCGCAGACCACCCAATCCGCGTGCGGCAGCAGCCCGTTCAGCGCCCCGGTGTCATGCACCCGGCCGAACTCCGGGTCCCCGGTCCGCTCCCGGCGGCCGACCAGGTCGATCTCGACACCCAGTGCCAGCAGGGTGCTGCCGATGGCCCGGCCGATCGGCCCGGACCCCACCACCACCGCCCGGGTCCCGGCCACCCGCAGCGTCTCCCGGTGCCGCCAGCGCCGCTGCCGCTGGAGCTCCCAACTCCCGTGGAAGTCCTTGGCCATGGCGATCACCAGCCCCGCGACGTACTCGGCGATCGGCTGCTCGAACACCCCGCGGGCGTTGGTGACGACGGTGTCGTCGGCGACCAGCGCCGGGCACAGCAGCCGGTCCACGCCGGCGCTCGCGGTGTGCACCCACCGGGGCCGCGGGCCGTGCCCCGGCCAGCTCCGCCGGATCGCGTCGGAGGTGAAGTCCCAGGCCAACAGCACATCGGCGGTGGGGAGTAGGCCGGCCAGGGTCTGCTCGTCGGCGAAGACGACCTCGGCCCGGCCGGCGAGCCGGTCCAGCTGCGGGAGGGGCTCGGAACCCAGCACGAGAACGGTGCTGCCTGTAGTGCCTGTACTGCCTGCGCTGCCGGTGCTGACGCTGCTATCGGACATGGCCGGAGACCGTTCTGAAGACGAGTGCCCCGTTTCTCGGAACAGGGCGCCGACAGATGCCTGAGATGCGAGGATTGACCACGCTAAGAAGTCGTATCTACCGTGTCAACAACGGCTCTGTCCCGACGTCCCCGGCTTGTCCGGCTGCACCACCTCCCCGGCCACTGGCCGTGCCATCAGCCCTTCGCCTTCTAGGGGCCTTCATGGACGTCTCCTTCCTGGGTGGCCCACAGCCGCAGCTCGGCGTGGGCGTCGTCGCCCCCTTCGACTTCGCACTCGACCGCGAGCTGTGGCGCTGGGTGCCCGACGATGTCTCCCTCCACCTCACCCGAACTCCCTTCGTGCCCGTCGAGGTCAGCCTCGACCTGGCCCGCCTGGTCAGCGAGCACGAGACCCTGGACGCCGCCGTCCAGGCACTGTGCGCGGTATCGCCCCAGGTCATCGCGTATGCCTGTACGTCCGGCAGTTTCGTCGGCGGGATGGTGGGCGAGCGCGCGATGTGTGCGGCCATGTTCCAGGCGGGCGAGGTTCCCGCCCTGACCACCTCGGGCGCCGCGATCGAAGCGCTCCACGAGATCGGCGCCCGGCGCGTCGCCGTCGTCACGCCCTACACCAAATCGGTCACCGACTCCCTGGAGGCGTACCTCGCCGAAGCGGGCGTCACCGTGACCGGACGCGCCTATCTCGGGCTGACCCGGCACATCTGGAGGGTCTCCTACCGCGACATCGTCGACATGGCCCGCACCGCCGCCATCGGCGCCGCCGACGCCCTCTTCATCAGCTGCACCAACCTCCCGACCTACGACGTCATCCCCCAGCTGGAGGCCGAGCTGCGGATGCCCGTGCTCTCCGCCAATCAGGTGACGATGTGGGCGGCGCTGCGCGCCATCGGCGTCGAGGCCGTCGGCGCGTACCAGGCGCTGCTCGATCCGGCGGCGCGCAGCGGCCCGGCCGCGATGACCGGCAGCCAGCCACCGCCGGCGAGCGGTCCCGAGCCCACCCCCGAGGCGGCGTTCGCGGGTCCGCCGGTCCCGCCGCCCGAGGCGGATCCCGGCGACGGCCCGGAGCCGCCCCCGTACGTCCCCGAGGACCCCGGCCCCCAGCCCCCGGTCTGACGCCCGGTCCGTTCCGCACCCGCACGCCACCACCCGCAAGGGAGAACCGCATGGCATCGGTCGGCTTCCTCTACCCCGGTCGCTCCGCCGAGGACGACTACCCCCGGCTCGAAGCGTTCCTGGGCGGCGCGGTCCGCCTGCCCCTGGTCCACACCGACATCGGCGAGGACGCGCACCGCGTCGACGCCCTTGTGGAGATGGGCTCCGCGGCCCGCCTCGCGGCCGGCCTCGGCGCGCTGAAGGACCGCGGTGCCGAGGCCGTCGTCTGGGCCTGCACCAGCGCCAGCTTCGTCTACGGCTGGGAGGGCGCCCAGTGGCAGGTCCGGGAGCTGTCGGCCACCGCCGGGCTGCCCGCCTCCAGCACCTCCTTCGCCTTCGCGCACGCCCTCTCGGCCCTCGGCGTCCGCCGGGTCGCGATCGCGGCCACCTACCCCGTCGATGTCGCCGAGCACTTCCGCGCGTTCCTGAAGGCCGCCGGCGCCGAGGTCGTCGCCACCCGCGGCAGCGGCATCGTCACCGCCGCCGAGGTCGGCACCTGGGGCCGCGACGAGGTGCTGGCCCTGGCCCGTGCCGGCGACCACCCCGACGCCGGGGCGGTCCTGCTGCCGGACACCGCCCTGCACACCGCCGCCCATCTGCCCGCCCTCGAAGCCGCGCTCGGCAAACCGGTCCTCACCGCCAATCAGGTGACGGTCTGGGAGGGCCTGCGGCTGCTCGACCGCCCGCTGGCCTGCCCGGAACTGGGCACGCTGTTCTCCCGCCCGGCCCGCGGATAGCGGCCGGCCCGCACCCGCCCGCTCCCGGCCGCGACCGGCCGCCCTCCGACCGCGACCGGGAGCCCCCCGCCCCGCCGGCCGGAATCACCACCCCGCCCCGGGAATAACCGGAGAACTTCTCCGGTTGTCCTCCGCGCACGCCAGTGACGTCAAGAAGCGCGACGCGAGGAGGACCCGCACCGTGAGCGGCGAAGACCAGCAGACCCCGGGCACTGACGGCCGACCCGGGGACGACGGGATACCGGGCACCGCCCTGGGCACCGCACCCGTTCCCCTCTCCGTGCTCGACCTGGTGACGGTCGGCGCCGGCAGCACCGCCACCGCCGCCGTCCGCACCGCCGTCGACCTGGCCCGCACCGCCGAACGCCGCGGCTTCCACCGCTACTGGGTCGCCGAGCACCACTCCATGCCCGGCGTCGCCTCCTCCTCGCCCGCGGTGCTCCTGGCCCATCTCGCCGCGCACACCGACCGCATCCGGCTCGGTTCCGGCGGCGTGATGCTGCCCAACCACGCCCCGCTGGTCATCGCCGAGCAGTTCGGCACCCTGGAGGCGATGGCCCCCGGCCGCGTCGACCTCGGCCTGGGCCGCGCCCCCGGCACCGACGGCGCCACCGCCGCGGCGCTCCGCCGCACCGAGCGGCTCCACGAGGGCGCAGTGGGGTCTCCCCTGCTTGAGCGAAGCCGAGAGCTTGGGGATGAATTCCCGCAGCAGCTCGCGGAGTTGACCCGCTTCCTCGACGACGACTTCCCCGACGGCCACCCCTACGCCCGCATCCACGCGGTCCCCGGCCCCGTCCAGGCCACCGCCCCCGGCGGTGTCCAGTCCCCGCACCGCCCGCCCCTGTGGCTGCTCGGCTCCTCCGGCTTCAGCGCCCGCCTGGCCGGCACGCTCGGCCTGCCGTTCGCCTTCGCGCACCACTTCTCCGCGGCCAACACCGTCCCCGCCCTCGACCTCTACCGCTCCTCGTTCCGTCCCTCCGAGGTGCTCGCCGAGCCCTACGCGCTGATCGGCGTCTCCGCGCTGGCCGCCGAGGACGAACGGGAGGCCCGCCGCCAGGTCCGCACCGGCGCGCTCGCCATGCTCCGGCTGCGCACCGGCCGCCCCGGCCTCGTCCCCACCCCCGAGGAGGCCGCCGCCCACCACTTCACCGGCGTCGAGCAGGACTTCGTCGACAGCTGGCTCGGGAACGTCATCCACGGCACCCCCGACGCCGTCCGCCAGGGCCTGGACGCACTGGTCGAGCGCACCGGCGCCGACGAGCTGATGATCACCGCCAACGCCCACACCGGCGAGGTCCGCCGCCGCTCCTACGACCTCATCGCCGACGCCTACGGGCTCCCGCAGGGCTGACGCACCACGCGGGGCGCGCGCCGGCTCAGCCGCAGGCGCGCCCCGCGTCCAGCAGCGCCGCCACCCGGTCCGGGGCCACCGGCCGGGAGTAGAGCCAGCCCTGCCCGGCGTCGCAGCCGATTCGGCGCAGCCGCTCGGCCTGCTCGGCGCTCTCCACGCACTCCGCGGTCACCGTCAGCCCCAGCCGGTGCGCCAGCGCGACCAGCGCCTCCACGATCATCTCGTCGGCCGGGTTGGGGTGCTCCTGCGCGCGGAAGCCGTGGACGAACGACCCGTCCAGCTTCAGCGCGGAGACCGGCAGCCGGCTGAGGTAGGCGAGGTTGGAGTAGCCGGTGCCGAAGTCGTCGATGGCGATCCGCACGCCCATGTCGCTGAGCGCCTGGAGGGCCTGCAACGGCCGGCCCGCCGACCCCATCACCGCGGACTCGGTCAACTCCAGCTGCAGCAGCCGCGGCGGCAGCCCGGTCTCCGCCAGGATCCTGGCGACGTCCGCGACCAGGTCGGAGTCCCACACCTGACGCACGGCCACGTTCACGCTGACGAACAGCGGCTCGCCCCCGGGGTGCGCCAACTGCCAGGCCCGCGCCTGGTGGCAGGCCCGCTCCAGCACCCAGCGGCCCAGTTCGACGATCGCGCCGTTCTCCTCCGCCAGCGCGATGAACCGATTCGGCGCCAGCACCCCGAACTGCGGATGGCGCCACCGCACCAGCGCCTCCACCCCCTGCGCCCGGCCGTCCCCCAGCCCCACCAGCGGCTGGTACTCCAGCGTGAACTCCCCGCGGTCCACCGCCGGCCGCAGCGTGCTGGACAGCGCCTGCCGGGTCATGCGGTGCGCGTTGCGCTCCGGGTCGAAGAGCGTCCAACGGGCCTTGCCGTCCTCCTTGGCCCAGTACAGCGTGGTGTCCGCGGCCTGCATCAGCCCCGTCGCGGTGGTGCCGGACGCGGCCCGCTCCACGACGCCGATGCTCGCCGACACCGACAGCCGCTGCCCGGCCAGGTCGAACGGCCGCTGGAGCGCGTCCAGTACCGACTGGGCCAGCTCCGCCACCTGCTCGGTGCCGGTGGAGTCCTCCACCAGCAGGGCGAACTCGTCGCCGCCCAGCCGGGCCACCAGATGCCCGCCGCGGCCCGCCCCGCGCTCGGTGGCGCGCTCCGCGCAGCGGGTCAGCCGCTTCGCCACCGCGCTCAGCAGCCGGTCGCCGATCCGGTGCCCCAAGGTGTCGTTGACGGCCTTGAAGCCGTCCAGGTCCAGATAGCACAGCCCGATCCGGCCGGTGCCCGACCGGTCGAAGGCGGCCGCCTCCAGCGCGGCGGACACCCGCTCGAAGAACAGCGCGCGGTTGGGCAGCCGGGTCACCGGGTCGTGCATCTGAAGATGCCGCAGCCGGGCCAGCAGATCGTGCCGGTCGCTGATGTCCGCGACCGACAGCAGCACCCGCTCCCCGCCCAGCGGCCCCTCGGTGACCGGTTCGACGGTCACCTCCACCCACACCGCGCTCCCGTCGGATCGTTTCAGCCGGCGGGTGCAGCGCAGCCGGTCGCTGCGGCCGCAGAGCACATCGCGGTAGGCGGCCCACACCCGAGGGTCGGCCCCCAGGTCGCCGAGGTCCGCGGCGGTGGCCGCCATCAGGTCGTCCGGGGCGGCGCCCACCAGCTCGCCCAGCGCGGCGTTGGCCGCGAGCACCAGCCCGTCGCGGCTGAGGACCGCCATCGGCAGGCTCGCGGTGTGGAAGGCGCCGCGGTAGTCGCCGAGCGAGGCGGCGGTGGCGTCGCGGCGCGCCGAGGCGTCGCGGGCGGCCGACGCGACGGGCCGGACACCGGATTCTTTGGTCGCACCCTCACGTTCCGTCACCGAGGGCAGTGTCGCTCCGGGCGTGCGGCCCGTGCTGTCGGGGTGTCCGCTCACTGCTCGCTCCCGCATGGCACTTGTCTCGTGACGGAGGGGGGACCTCGCGCTGGAAAGTGTGGCGATCATAGAGGCTGGCACGAGGGCCGATCCAGCGACGAAGCCGTGACCATCCGCACGCATGACGGAAGTTCAGCCAATTCTGCCCGGCTCTGTTCGCCCCTATTGCCCCTTTGGTCGCTTGTAACTTTCCGTTACGGGACAGGGGTGGGGCGACGGTCACTCGTACGGGCTGCCATATCAGGACGAAGAACATGAAATCACCTCAGGGTAAGTGGGTGTCCCGAATCCGTCCCTGGAGGTCCACGTGCCGCGCGCCCAGACACCCCCCGGGGTGGACCGACGCCGCCTGCGGCGCGTCGCAGCCGTCGTCACCTCCCTGAGCGCGCTGATCGCCACCTCCATCGTGACCGGCCCCGCCACCGCCTCCGAGGCGGCCCTCTCCTGCGCCCTGGGACGCACCGACGCCCACCACTCCGAGGGCGTCGACGACTGGAACGGCGCCTACCCCCGCCCGGACCACGCCCTCGACGCCGTGATGATCTTCCTGTCCTTCCCGCACGCCAAGCCCCGCATCAGCCCCCAGCGGCTCTCCCGCGACTACTTCCCGGCCACCTCCCGCTTCTTCGAGCGCGCCTCCTACGGCAGGTTCCACCTCCGCGCCCACATCCAGAACCGCTGGGTCCGCATGCCGCACCCCGCCACCTGGTACGGCATACAGCGGGACTGGGACTCCGGGCGCCGCTCCGACTACCTCCGCGACGCGGTCGCCGCCGCCGACCCCACCGTCGACTTCAGCCGCTACGACCTGATCTACCTGGTCGCCGACCCCGGCGCCCCCGGCGTCGACGCGGACGCCACCAAGGTCGTCAATCTCGACCAGCCGATGTACGCCGACGGCGTCGAACTGCGCCGCTTCGTCACCGTCTTCGAGCACAGTCCGCCCGACCGCAACGTCCTCGCCCACGAGACCGGCCACGTCTTCGACCTGCCGGACCTCTATCACCGCCCGGAGAACGGCCACGGCAACTGGGACACCCACGTCGGCGACTGGGACCTCATGGGCAGCCAGTTCGGGCTGGCCCCCGAACCCTTCGCCTGGCACAAGTGGCGCCTGGGCTGGATCACCGACGGCCAGGTCGACTGCGTCAACCCGGACCGCCCGCGGATGCACGCACTGCGCACCCTCTCCGCCCCCGAGGCCCCCGGCAGCCACCGCCGGCCGCGGCTCCTCGTCGTCCGCACCGGCCCCGACAGCGCCCTCGCCCTGGAAGCCCGCGGCGCCGAGGGCAACGACCGCACCATCTGCACCGAGGGCGTCCTCGTCTACCGCGTCCGCAGCGCCACGGCCTCCGGCGAGGGCCCCGTCCAGGTGCTCGACGGCCACCCCGGCACCTCCGCCTGCTGGGGCACCTCCGTCTATCCGCCGCTGGCCGACGCCCCGCTCGCCGTCGGCGAGAGCATGAACGATCCCGAGGACGGGGTGCGCATCCAGGTCGAGGGCCGCAGCGGCGACGGCGAATGGGCGGTCAAGGTCACCCGCAGCACCTCCTGACGCCCCGCCCGTACGCGGATACGCCGAAGGCCCCCACCGGAGTGGGGGCCTTCGACCGTCTGTGCGCCGCCAGGGACTCGAACCCCGGACCCGCTGATTAAGAGTCAGCTGCTCTAACCAACTGAGCTAGCGGCGCCTGCTGACGGGGAAAACATTAGCATCCTGGCGGGGGAGGGCAAAAATCGATGCCCCTCAGCCCCGGGCGAGCACGGCATCCATACCCTGAACAGCGCGTTCGTGGTGCGGACGGCCGGTCTCCGCGCCCGCGCCGAGCATGCTGCGGGCGGCCCGTACGCAGGCCCACAGCAGGACGTCGGGCCCCGGCAGCCAGGGATCGCGGACGTCCGGCGCCACCAGCCAGCGCGACCCGGCGGCCGACGCGGGATCTCCCAGCGCCTCGACGTCCCCGCGGCCGGCCGCACGGGGGCGGGGGTGCAGCGGCGGCACCGTCACCGCGTCCCCGCTGCCGTGGCACAGCAGCGGCGGTACGGCGCCGCCCCACTCCTCCCAGGCCAGCAGCGCGGGCAGCCGATGGGCGGTCCCGGGCGCCGCGAACAGCAGGATCCGGCCGCGGTGCGCGGCCACCGGACCCGAGCCGGGGCCGGCCGACCACAGGCGGTCCACCATGCGCCGCCCGAAGAGCGTCGGGGCGTTGATCACGTCGAAGGCCGTGCCGCACGGCAGCACGCTCGGGGCGGTGGGGCGCTGCGCCCACCGCAGGTGGGTGTCCTCGGGGTGCGGGCTGGCGGAGGCGAGCCAGTCGGCCCCGGCGAGCGTCACGTACGCCGTGGTGGGGAAGGCCAGGTTCCGGGGAGTCTCAGGCAGCCAGTCGCTCATGGGAGTAGGTCTACCGACTCCCGTGCCCCGTTAGGCCTGATTGGCGGAAATCGGGACAGGACGGGGCGGTGGGGAGTATCTTCCCCTCCCCGCATATGCCAGCGGCTCATGATCATGGACCATGAGCCGAGAGGGGGGCCTGGGGTGGGTGTGTTTTCCGTTCGGTGTGGATTCCGCGACGCCGGGCGGACGCTCGTGTGCACGATCCGCGCCCCCGTTCGCCCCCTGGCGGGGCGGGCGCCGCTCGGCCGAGATGCGGGACGAGGCGCCGGCGTGGCTCAGACGAGGTCGGGCGGGACGGTGCTGCCGCTGCGCAGCAGGCTGTGGCCGAACTCGACCATCTTCTGCGCGTAGTCCTCGGTCCAGTCGGCCCGCTCGGCGACCACCGCCAGCGGCAGCCGGTCGAAGCGCCCGGGGTCGGTCAGCTGGGCGGCGGCCATCGCCTGGAACTCCGTGGCGCGGTCGGCCGCCGCGCGGAAGGCGAGGGTGAGCTCGGTGGCCCGGCCGAGCAGCGCGCCGGGGTCCTCCAGGGACTCCAGCCCGAAGAAGTGCTCGGGGTCGGCGGTGGCCTCGGGCGGCTCGAACAGCAGCTGCGCGGGCCTCATGCGGCGGGGGGCGGGCGCCGTACCGCGGGGATCGGGAGCCGGCTGCGGCTCGGACATGTACCTACCTCCATGGTTGTCTGCCGCATTCCATTGTCCCGCCTCGCGCAAGGGGGCCGGTGGGGTGCCTCCCGGAGGCGCGGTGGCGTCGGCGTTCCGCCGGACCCCGGCGGCCGGGGGAGGCCCGCCCCCTGCGCGGACAGGGCCGGCGGAACGCACGTCCGCCCCGGCCGGGGGTCATGGACGCACGGGGACGCGGTGCTCGGAGAGGTGGGCGAGTACGGCGTGGTTCGCCTCCCAGCCGTCGGGGAACTTGACGGTGACGCCCAGTTGGACGGGATCGGTGGCGGGGTGCTCGTCGAGGAGTTCGGCGACGCCGGCGCGGCAGACGACGATGCAGGCGTGCCGGTGGCGGGAGGCGAGCACGCACAGGCGGCCGGTCTCCAGGTGGAAGGCGGTCGCGTCGGGGCGGCCGGAGAGCGGGTGGAGGACGACGGTGACGTCGAACTCGCGGCCCTGGAGGCGGTTGGCGGTGTCCACGGTGACGCCGGTCACGCCGAGTTCGGCGAGGGCGGCGCGGATCGCCGCGGCCTGGTCGCGGTGGGCGGTGCCGACCGCGATCCGCGCGGCGGTCAGCGGTTCCGGGCTCTGCGCATGCTCGCTGGTGGCGGCGCCGCCGCGGTCCAGGAGGCGGCGGACGACCCCGGCGAGGGCGCGGACCGCCTCCGGGTCGGTGCGCGGGGTGTGGCGGGCGGGGAGTTCCAGCAGGCCCCAGCCGGACTCGGCGGCCTCGTCCAGGACGCGGTCGACGGGCGAGCCGTCGCCCGGGACGCCGAACGCCAGCCGCCGGTCGCCGGGACCGGTGCCGCTGCGGAACGGGGTGTACGGGTAGAACGCGGCGGACACCAGGGGCGCGGCGGTGGCCGGCAGCCGCCAGGAGACCGGCAGGCGGTGCTGCGGCAGGTGGGGGTTGTGGGCGAGGAGGGTGGAGACGGCGCTGGCGGAGGGGTCGTAGGAGAGGCCGGCCCACTGGTCGGCGCCGACGACGCTGAACGGGTCCAGCTGGCCCGGGTCGCCGACGAACAGCGCCCGTTCGAAGAGGCCGGCGACGCTCAGCAGCGCGTCGGACCGCATCTGGTACGCCTCGTCCACGATGGCGTGCCGCCAGGGCTCCTCGACCGTGGTGTAGGCCCACTTGGCGGCCGTGGAGACGACCACGTCCATGGCCGCCAGGTCGGCGATCTTGGCGGAGGTGCGGACGGCGGGGAGCTCGGCGAGGGCGGGGTCGAAGGCGCCGGGCTCGCTGGAGTGGAGGCGGCCCACGGGGAGTTCGGGGTCCTTGGCGGCGAGGCGCAGGACGAGGTCGTCGACCTGCGCGTTGGTCTGCGCGACGATCATCAGCCGGCGGCCCGCTGCGGCCAGTTCGCGGGCGGCGCGGACGACCAGGGTGGACTTCCCGGCGCCCGGCGGGGAGTCGACGACCACGCCGCGGCGGGTGCTGTGCAGGGTGTCGTGGAGGATCGCGTCGGTCGCCGCGGCCGCCGCCGCGGCGGGGTCGGTGGGCGGCGGCGGGGCGGGCAGGGGCGGAGGCGGCGTCATGCCGGGGCGCTCCCGGGGGAGTTGGGGCCGATGGGCGGGTGGGACGGGCCGGTGACGGGGGTCAGAGGAAGTCCTCGGGGGTCATCGGGTCGGCGAGGGGTCTCGCGTCGTCGGGGGCGGACGGCGGCCCGCCGTGCGTCCAGGGGGTGTCCTCCGGTTCCGGGAGGCCGGGGCCGCCGCGCGGGGCGTGCTCGAAGAGCGTCCAGCACAGCGCGTCGCCGGGCTCCGGGACCGTGCCCGGCTCGGGCGTGCGGCCGCGGCCCATCCCGCCGGTGAGTCGGAGCACCGGTGCGCCCTGCGCGCCCGCGGCGTACGCCACGAACTCCGCGGTCTGCGTGCGGCCGTCGGCGAGCGGGCGGTAGAGCTTGACGCCCTCGGACAACGGGGGGCGGTCGTCGGTGTGCAGCGTCACCAGGGGGCGCGGCATCGGCCGTGCGCCCTCGGAGAAGGCCATCTCGACGGCGCCGGCGGTGCCGTGCAGTGCCTCGCCGGCCAGCCGCCGGGCGGCCATCACCAGAGGGTCGTCCAGGGCTTCCTGGGCGTCCAGTTGGGCCTGCGCGGCCTCTCGGGAGGCGAGCTTCCGGGCGGCGGTGACCGCGTCGTCCTGCCGGGGCTGCGGCGGTTCGCCGGCGCGGATCCGGTCGCGGTGCGCGGTGTACGACCAGCGGTCGCGCTTCCAGCGGTCGGCGACCCGGGCGCCCTCGGGGAGGGCGCGGAGCAGGCCGATGCCCTGCCAGACGGCGTCCCAGGTGGGGCGCAGCCGGCTCTCGACGAGGCCGCGGATCTCCTCCTCGGCGCCGGGTGCGCCGGCGTCGTAGCGGGCCATGGCGGGCGCCAGCAGCCGGTTGTCGAACGCCGGGTCGGTGGCGGGCCCGGCCGGCGGGCAGTGCAGCTGGCCGTCCGCGTCGCGGGCCGCCTCGGCGAACTCGGCCGCCCGCTGGGCCGGTACGCCGGGCGGCGGGGCGATCCAGGCGAGCAGCGCGCCCAGGTGCTGGTCCTCCAGGGCGCTCTGGCCGGTCGCCCAGTGGCGGGTCAGCAGGCCGGTCATGGACAGCAGCAGACAGGCGCCCGGCACCCGGGCGCGCTCGCCGAAGTGCGTGAACCACCGGCCCAGCAGCGGCACGTGCGGCGGCGCCGGGTAGGGCGTCTCGGGGTCCTGCTCGGTGGTCCGGCGGAACCGCATCGAGCGGCCCAGCAGGCGGACGTACTCGACGCCGGCCGTGCTCGGCACGATCAACTGGGGTGCGTCCGTGCACAGTTCGACCTCTACGGGGACCTTCTTGCCGGTCTCCGCGTCGGTCTCCTTGCGCTCCTCGAACTCGACGTCGTCGGCGAAGCCGTCCACATGGGGCAGCACCGCCTCGGCGAGGTCGGCAAGGAAGGCGAACCGCAGGTCGCGGTCGCGGGGTTGGGGGACCGCCAGCAGCAGCGGCTTCTCCCGGTCGGTGCCGACCAGGGCGCCCAGGGGGGCGCCGGCCTCGCCGGAGGTGGTCAACGGGACGAGGACCAGCGGGCGTTCGGCGAGGTGGCGGTGGCGGACCGTGGTCAGCGGCTGGGCGCGGCCCGC
This sequence comes from Streptomyces sp. NPDC093097, assembly GCF_044754325.1. NCBI lineage: Bacteria > Bacillati > Actinomycetota > Actinomycetes > Kitasatosporales > Streptomycetaceae > Streptomyces > Streptomyces sp. NPDC093097. The sequence continues at coordinate 498,962 of NZ_JBIVOW010000003.1, read as the reverse complement.
GGCCACCGCCTCCATCCGGGCCAGCGTCTCGATCAGCGACATGTGTCCTCCCCGTCCCGAGGGGCCGGTACGGCGGCCGCCAGTGCCTGGGCGCGCAGTGCGGCGGCGGTGCGCAGGGCGTGGACGGCCGGGTCGTCGGGGTCGGTGTCCGGGGCGCCGGCGGCGGCCGCCAGCGCCTCCTCGATGGTGCGCAGCCCGCCCAGTTCGCCCCGTACGCCGCGGCCCAGTGCCTCCACGGCGCCGTCCTGACGGGAGTGCTTGCGGCAGTGGAAGGCGAGCTCGCAGGCGGCCAGGCAGTCGGGGGCGTAGGCCGCGTCGACCGCCTCCACCGCCGCGGTCAGCTCCCGCGCCGGGCGGGTCGCGGTCTGCCCGTCGTCGTCCAGCGCGAGGTCGAAGGTGGTCCCGTCGGGGAGCGCGGCGGCGATCTCCTCGACGCGGGTGAGGCGGGCCAACTGGCGCCGGGTGGTGGCCCGTTGCCTGCGGACGTCGACGAGGGCCGCGGTCGGGAGGTTGGAGAAGTCCTTGGGGCAGACCAGCAGGGCCCGCTCGCGGACGCGGGCGGGGCGGCCGGTGTGCGCCGCGGCGTGTTCGGCCACCGCCTCCAGGGCGAGGACGTAGACCGCCGCCTGCCGGGCCGCGGCGCCGACCTTGGCGGCGTCCGCGGCCCCGTCGATCATCGGGAACGACTTGATCTCGACGACGGTCCAGGTGCCGTCCGGGTGCACCACCACCGCGTCCGGCTCCACGTAGGCGGGGGAGCCGGCGACCTCCATGGCCAGCAGCGGGTGGTCCAGCAGCGCCCAGCCGCCGGCCGCGGTGGCCTCGCGCAGCGCCAGCGCGGTGCGTGCCGCCCGGCCCTCGGGCCCGTGCGCGGACAGCTCCGGCCGGGCCACCGCGTCGTCCTCCGGGACGGCGGTGCCCGGCGCCAGCCGTTCGCACACCAGCCGCAGCAGCTCCGCGCCGCCGTCGGCCTTCACCCGTGCCTCGAAGGAGTTGCCGCGGGCCAGCGCGAACTGGGACTGGCCGTAGGCCGCGGGCGCGCCCAGCGCGCGAGCCAGGGCGGCCTTGTCGACGCCCGCGCCGTCCAGCAGGGCGCGGCGCCGGCAGCCGGGGTTGGCGGCGAGCGCGGCGAGCGCGCGGGCGTCCAGTGAGCGGGGGCGCACGCCGGGGCCGCGCAACTCGGTCAGGCGCTGCCGCAGGCTCGGAACGGGCGCCGGCTGCCCTCCGGGCGCCTGCATCGGCTCCCCTGGCGCAGCGGTCGCCGGGCCCCCTGGTGCGGTCGCCGCGGGTCGGCTTTCGCGGGAAACGTTCACCTGCCGAAGTGTGGCATCCATCCCCTCCGGTACCGGAACCGGCTCCATCGGGACAGCGGCCGCGGGGCCCCTCTCCAGGGGGCCACCGGTCGGGTTTCGGCCAGGTGCGCGATGATGGAAGGGCCGCGGTCAGCGCCGCCCGCGCCCAGCGAAGCACGACGAACAAGCCGGGAATCCGGCGAGAGGTACGACCCATGGCACCGCGCATTCTCCTGGCCAGGCACGGGCAGACGGAGTGGTCCGTCTCCGGCCGGCACACCGGCCGGACCGACATCCCCCTGCTCGACGCGGGACGGCGGGGCGCCAAGCTCCTGGGCGAGCGGCTGCACCGCGCCCCCTGGAACGGCCTGCCGGACGTCGAGGTCCGCACCAGCCCCCTGGTGCGTGCCAAGGAGACCTGCGAACTGGCCGGTTTCGGATCCCGGGCCCAGGAGTGGGACGCGCTGATGGAGTTCGACTACGGCGCGTACGAGGGGCTGACGCCGGCGCAGATCAAGGCCGGGCGGCCGAACTGGCTGATCTGGCGGGACGGGGTGCCGGAGGGCGAGACGCTCGCCGAGGTCTCCGCACGGGCGGACGAGGTGGTGGCCTGGGCGCGCTCGGCCGACCGCGATGTGCTGGTCTTCGCGCACGGCCACATCCTGCGCGTCCTGGGGGCGCGCTGGCTGGGCCTGGACGTCTCCTTCGCGGCGCGGCTCCGCCTGGCGCCGACGTCCCTGTCGGTGCTCGGCTGGGCGTACGGCGAACCGGCCGTGGAGAGTTGGAACGGGACCGGCCACCTGGAGTGAGCCGGCGGCCCCGACCTCTCCGGGCAATGCACCTGGTGCCGCAACCGGCAACGTTCGCCCCGTCGCGGCACTAGCGCCTGCCCAAGGGGTCGGTGCGGGCCCACGGCGTCCGGCGCCATGTGCCGCGCGCTCCCGCCGCGGTCGCCGCGTACCGCTGGAGGAAGTCGGACACCGGGCCGCAGTCGCGGTACGGGCGAAGCGCCCGGGCGGTGCCGTCCAGCATCGCCCGGATACGGGCCGAGCGGACCTGGGTCAGCAGGGTGAGCGTCCGCTGGGCGGCCGCCGCGGCCTCCTCGGGGTGGCCGCCGGCCGCGAGGTCGCCGGCCAGTTCCGCGGTGAACAGGGCGATGTTGCGGGTGAAGTGAGGGTCCTGCAGCGCCACCGCCCGGCGCGCCTGCTCCGCCGCGCGCCCCGGCTCGCCCAGTGCCGACCAGCACTGCGCCGTCAGGCCCGCCAGTTCCGCCTCCCCGAAGAAGGTCATCCACTCCGGGTCGCGTTCGCCGGGCCCGGCTGCGAACAGCCGCTCGGCCCGGGCCAGCGCCTGCTCGCAGCCGGTGCGTTCGCCGAGCCCCGCCCAGCCGCCGGCCTCGCGCAGCGCCAGCAGCGCCCGCAGCCGCGGCGAGCCGAGCCGCTTGGCGGCCTGCTGCGCGGCCTGCGCGGCACGTACCGCCTCGCGCGGCCGGCCGGCGTCGCGGGCCAGGAACGCGGTGTTGCAGAACGCGTGCGCCTCCAGGGCGGCGTCGCCGCAGACCCGGGCGGTGGACAGCGCCTCCGCGTAGTGCGAGCGGGCGTCGTCGAGACGGCCGGAGTCATGCGCCAACCAGCCGACGGAGATGGCCAGTTCACCGGCCCCGGCGTGCAGCCGGTCGTAGACCGCGCGGCGCTGGATGCCGGCGTCGAGCAGTTCGTAGGCGGTGTGCAGTGGCTGGGTGGCGCGCTGGTAGAGGCCGTCGGCGCCGTACCGGTCGTCGAGCAGCCGGATCCGGCGGACGGCCTCCTCGACGGCGGTGGCCTCGGCGGCGCCGGCCCGGCCGCCGGGGGCGGTGCGGGGCCCGGGCACGGCCGCGGCGCCGGCCGCCTCGGCCGGGCCGAGGCCCGCCAGGCCCAGGGCGGCCGCCGGGCCGCCGGTGATGAACGCGCGGCGCAGCACGTCGCTCTCCTCGGAGTTCGGGATACGGGTATCGCGGTGGTCGGGGTCGGTTGCCAGGGACGCGGCGCCGCCTCCCGGCACGGGCACCGGCCCCACTGGAGCGCCCGGCGCGAGCCCCCGCTCCACTGGAGCGCCCGGCGCCGCGCCCTCCTGCTGCGCGCGCCCCTTGACCGCCCCCCGTCCGCGGACCGTCTCCCGCGGCGCGAACCCCATGTCGGGCAGCGTCAGCCCCGGGAACATGTGCCGGAACACCCGCTCGTAGGCGTAGTTCGGGCACCGGATCTCCCCGGACTCGACGCGGCCCACATAGCGGGCGTCGCACGAGACCTGCTCGCCGATCTCACGGGCGGACCGGCGGACCGCCGCCGCGAACTCGCCGGGCGACAGCCGGCCGCGCAGCTGCCGGAAGGCGGTGTTCGGGCGGGCGGGTGCGGTGCGGGACGACGCTGAACGTGGAGCGTGCGACGCCATGGCGGACCTCTCCGTGCCCTACTCCGTGCCCTCGTGTGACCTGGCCGCTCCCTGGCGGTGCGGCGGGACGACGGTACCCGCTGTGACGAGCCCGCCACCCTGCGTTTGGCAACAAACCGGAATATCTCACCCGTGATCCGCCATGAAGTGCCATTCCTTGCAGCGTTCCGCCGCCGTAGCTGTTGACGCGTTTCCCCGTTGGAGACGGTGTAAAGGGTGTGCCGCGTGCAGGAGGAGGGGTTCTTTCGTGTGGGAGACCGGCGTCAGCAGGGGCGGCAGCAGGTCGGCGGGCCGGGCCGCGGGCGGCGAGGTGGGCGCCAGGTCTCCGGGGAGCGCCACTCGGCCCTGCGACCTGGTCACGGTGCCGGCCCGGCAGGGACTGGAGGCGGTGGACATCCTGCGGCTGCGGGACGGGGTCGGCCCGGTCCTGCACGACGGCCCCTGCGACACCCTCGGATTCCTGGTCCCCCCGGGGACGGCCGACGGCTGGGACGTACCGGGCAGCGCCTGCACGCAGACCTCGGCACGGGGGATCTCCCTCGTCGGCCCGGGCGACCGGGCGGTGCCGGAGCCGCCGGTGCAGGGCTCCGGCTGGCTGGTGCCGCCGGAGGGCGCGTACGCCGACGCCACCGATCCGGTGGTGCTGCGGGCGGCGCTGGGCGAGGCGGCCCGCACGATCGAGGCGGTCGACCGCTGTCAGTGAGGTGACGGAAGAGCGGTGGAGGGGCGGCCCCGGGGGCCCCGCCGCCCGCCCGGCGGGGCCGCCCCAGCCCACGCGCCGCGC
>NZ_JBIVOW010000003.1:167719-494446 GCF_044754325.1 Streptomyces sp. NPDC093097 | reverse complement strand
TGCAGGAGGAGGGGTTCTTTCGTGTGGGAGACCGGCGTCAGCAGGGGCGGCAGCAGGTCGGCGGCCCGGGCCGCCCCTCCACCGCTCTTCCGCTCCGGCCGGTGCGCCGGACGTCAGCGCTTGGACAGCGAATGGCCGTCGGGTTCCGGCGACGGGTCGGGCAGCGAGACGCCCGGGGGGAGGCCCGGGGCGGGCGGTGCGAGGGGGGCCGCCGCCGGACGGGCCCGGCGCCGCGCGGCGAGCACCTGGTCGTAGACGGCCCCCAGGTCCTGGGCGCTGCGGTCGATGTCGTACCGGCGGACCACCGGGGGCACCGGCAGCCGGTCCGTGCCGCTGCGCCGCAACTCCCGCAGTGCGGTGGCCAGTTCGTGCACGCTGGGGCTGAAGCGGCGGGCGCCGGGGGCCTGGTCGGCGGGGAGGTCGTCGACGGCCGGGCAGCTGCCGTACAGGACGTGCAGCCCGGACGCCAGGGCCTCCAGGGTCGCCAGCCCGAACGCCTCGTCCGGGGACGGGGACACGAAGACGTCGATGGCGGACAGCAGGCCGGGGATGTCCGGTCCGTCGGCGGCCGCCGGCCCGTGTGCGCCGTCGCGGGCGCCGAGCAGGTGGATCCGGTCGCCGGACCCGAACTGCCCGGCCATCCGCCGCAGCATCTCCCGCTCCGGCCCGTCGCCGGCCAACAGCAGGTGGACGCCGGGGAGTTGGGTGACCGCCCGGACCAGGACGTCGAACCGCTTGCCGGGTACCAGCCGGCCGGCGCCGCCGACCACGAACGCGTCGGGCGGCAGGCCGAGCCGGGCCCGGATCGCGGCCCGGGCGGTGGGGTCGTGGGTAAAGCGGTGCGCCTCGATGCCGTTGGGCACCACGTGGATCCGCGACGCGGGGACGCCCCAGCGGCGCAGCCGGGCGGCGACGGTGTCCGAGACCGCGACCGTCGCCGAGCCCAGGCGCTCGGTGGCCCGGTACAGGGTGCGGACGCCGCGGGTCAGCCGCCGGCCCTCGATGACCGCGTCGCCCAGCGAGTGCTCGGTGGCGACCACCGCCCGCACGCCGGCCAGCCGGGCGGCGATCCGGCCGTAGACGCAGGCCCGGTAGAGGTGGGTGTGGACGAGGTCGGGGCCGACGTCGCGGACCAGCTCCACCAGGCGGGGGAGGGCGGACAGGTCCCGGTGGCCGGTCATGCCGAGGTGGGTGACGGGGGTGCCGTCCGCCTCGATGGCCGCGGCGAGCGGGCCGGGGTCGGTCAGGGTGACGACCTCGCAGCGGGCGGGCAGCCGGCGCAGCAGCAGTCGCAGCTGCTGCGCGGCGCCGCCCACTTCGAGGCCGGTGATGACGTGCAGGACTTTCACCGGATCCCTCCAGGGGTGGCGGTCGGGGTGGCCTGGTCGGTGGCCGGGTGGGCCTCGTCGGGGGCGGCGCACGGCGGTGCGGCGGACGAGAGGAGCGGCGGGCCGGCGGCTGGGGGCGCCGCCCCGCGTGCGCCGGGGGAGCGTCCGCGGACGGCCGTCATCGTCCGGCCCGCGCCGCGGTGAGGACGGGCGGCACGGCGAGCAGTTCCCGGTAGACGTTCAGCACCGCGCCCGCCGTCCGCCGCGCGTCATGGGCGCTCCGGACGTGCTCCAGCAGCCGCGCGCCGAGCGCGGTCCGCCGGTCGGGGGCGGCCAGCAGGGTGGTCAGGGCCGCGGCCAGCGCGGCCGGGTCGTCGGGCGGCACCAGGCAGCCGTCGGCGGCGTCCGGCGGCAGGCACTCCCGGGCCCCGCCGACGTCGGTCAGCACCACGGGACGGCCGCAGGCCATCGCCTCCAGAGGGGCCAGCGCCATCCCCTCCCACCGGGACGGCAGCACCACCAGGTCCGCGGCCCGGTACCAGGGAGCGGCGCCGTCGACGGCGCCCGCGAAGACCACGCCGGGCGGCGCGGCCCGGTGCAGCGCCGCCCGGTCCGGACCGTCGCCGACCAGCACCAGGTGGGCGTCCGGGACCGCCGCGGTCACCTCGGTCCAGGCCCGCAGCAGCGTCGACTGGCCCTTCTGCCGGCACAGCCGCGCCACGCACACCACCAGCGGCGCCCCGGCCGGCACGGTGTCGCGCAGGCAGTCGCGCAGCTCCTGCCGCCGGTCGTCGTCGCCGGGCGCGAACCGCCGCAGCTCCACACCACTGGGGAGCACCGCCCACCGACCCGTCACCCGGGCGGCCGCCCCGCGCGCCCGTTGCGCCTCGCTCGCGCACACCACCCGGTGGGACCAGCGCACCGTCCGCCGCTCCCGGACCACCGCCGTCCGCGCGGCCAGTGCGCCGTCCGCCTCGAACGGCCAGCAGTGCGGCTGGTACACCGTCGGGATCCGCCCGCGCACCGCCAGCTGGACGGCCGCCCCGGCCCGGGTGCCGTGGGCGTGGACGAGATGGGGGCCGGCGCGCCGGACCAGCCGGGCCAGCCGCCGGGCCCCGGACAGCGCCGTTCCGAAGGTGCCGCGGGCCGACCACAGCACCACCTCGGCGCCCGCGACGGCGGCCGCCGCGTGCAGGGTGCCGCCGGGCGGCGCGGCCACCACCACCCGCAGTCCGGCCGCCACCTGCGACCGCACCAGGCCGGCGACGACGTGGGCGAGCCCGCCGTCGACCGGCTGGGACACATGGAGGACCGTGAGCCGCTCCTGGGGCGGCAGGTCTGGTGGCAACACGCGCACTGCTCCCCTGATTACCGAGCCGTCAGAACTCCGCGGGAATGACCGGCCGTTTCTCGCTCAGCGCCGCAGATCGGCCTGGACGAAGAACGCCCCGAGCAAATAACCCGCCTTTCGGGTGGTGAAGCGGAATACCAGCCGGTCGCCCCCGGACCGGAGTGCCGGCGTCAGGTCGAAGAGCCCGGAATCGAAACCGGCAGGGGCGCGGTAAACGGGTGCGCCGGGCGCCTTGCGGCCGAAATTCTGGCGAGCCGAATGCGTCGCTGCGTTCCCCGGTTCGGTGGAATCCCGAAGCGCGACTGGAGTAGTCCTCCCGGCCCGGGCGGAGATTTTCCCGCCGTCTCCGGGCGCTCCGTGGTATGCCACGATCCCGGCCCGCCCCCGTGCATGCGCCGGAATGCGCAGCCCGGCCATTTCCACCGCGAGCGCCCGGCGGTGCCCGCCCAGCGCCTCGAATCCGTCCCACAGCGCCAGCCGCCGCAGCGGTTCCCGGGGGTTCTCGTACGCGACGATCAGCGCCCAGCCGCCCCAGGCCCCGGCCCGCGCCCGTTCCCGCGCGCGGCGCGGCTGGGCCACCGTGTACGTCCCCGCGCCGCTGCGCCGCACCAGCGCGGTGACGTCGGCGGACGCCTGGTAGGCGTCGGTCCGGGCGGTGGTGCGGCGCCCGATCGGGCCGTCCGCGCGCACTTCCCGGTACCGGTCGCGGGGGCCGGCCAGCAGCATCTCCCGCTCGCCGTGGGCCGTCCGGCGGCCGTCGAGGGGCAGGTCGCCGCCCCAGTACAGCCGGGCGTAGCGCACCCGGGAGCCGGCCGGCATCCGCAGCGCGGCGCGGCTGGAGCCGACGGTGCGCGGGTCGTCGTCGACGTCGAGGTAGGCGGTGCGGGGGCCGGCGTCGCGGCCGGAGCGCCGGGCCGCCGCACAGGACGGGCGCCCGGTCCGCTCCGCCGGGCGGCAGGTCACCAGGGAGCGCGCGGCCCGGGCGAAACCGCCGTGCCCGGTCGCGTGGAAGCGCTCGGCGAAAGGAATACGGGAGGTTTCTCCTGCGGGCGGGGCGGCCGACGCCGAAGTCAGCGCGGCCGACAAAGCCAGGGCCGCGAGCGCGCATACGGCGCCGCGCCCGGTGCGGTCCATCGACTTCCGCATGTCTTCTCTCCGACTTCAATCAGTCAAACAGGAGAGCACTCTGACAGAAATCATGTTGGAAATCGCGGCAGGCGCGCCGCGCTGCCGTCCGGGTTTACGGTCCGCGGAATACCAGCCGGACAGCCTAATGAATCCGCTCAGGTGGTAACGGTCGCATCCGTAACCCATATTGTTCGTTGTGTCCGATGCCCCATTCGCGAACTGAAAGGAGAATGGGATGAAGCGGTTCGTCAAGACCGCCGCGATCGCCGCGGCCTCCTCAGCCCTGGTGCTGGGCGGTGCGGGTGTCGCAGCCGCCGGAAACGACGGCGGGCATCACGGCCGTCAGGGTCGCCACCACCACGGCCACCACGGCCACCACGGCCGGGGCGGCGCGAACGCGGCGGGCTTCGCCGCACACTCGCCGGGCCTCCTCAGCGGCAACGTCATCCAGGTTCCGATCAACGTGCCGATCAATGTGTGCGGCAACAGCATCGACGTGATCGGGCTGCTGAACCCGGCCTTCGGCAACCGCTGCCTCAACAAGTGATCCAGGGCCGGTCCGGAGGGACATCGGACCGGCTATCGCCTCTGGCGCACAGAGACGGACCGCCCCACGGCCCAAGGCTGCGGGGCGGTCCGCCCGTCTGCCCCTCCCGTAGCGTCTGACCAGCGGATACGGTGCCGCGGCGGCACGCCATACTGGGGGCATGGCGAGAAGCAGGCGCGGGCGCGGCGGCCCGGAGTCCGTCACCGGTACGGTCGGTGGCGGTGTCGCCGAGCTGCGCCCCGACCGGGACCGGCCGCGCGGCTGGACGCTGCTGCTGGACGGCGCCCCGCAGTCCCATGTGGACCTCGACGACCCGACGTATCTGGAGTTCTCCTACCAGCGGCGGCTCGGCCACATCGCCGATCTGGCGGCCCCGCCCGGCGCGCCGCTGCGCGTCGTCCACCTCGGCGGCGGCGCGCTGACCCTGGCGCGGTACGTCGCCGCGACCCGGCCCCGCTCCACCCAGCAGGTCGTGGAGATCGACACCCCGCTGGTCCAACTCGTCCGCGAGCGGCTGCCGTTGGAGAGCACCTGGCGGATACGGGTGCGCGGCGCGGACGCCCGCGCCGGGCTGGCCCGAATACCGGACGGCTGGGCGGACCTGATCATCGCCGATGTCTTCGCGGGGGCCCGTACGCCCGCGCATCTGACCAGCGGGGAATTCGTGGCGGAGGTGCGGCGGGCGCTGCGGCCCGGCGGTTTCTACGCGGCCAACCTCGCCGACGGGCCGCCGCTGGCGTTCCTGCGCGGCCAGATAGCCACCGTCCACACCGTCTTCCCCGAGCTGGCGCTGACCGCCGAGCCGGCCGTGCTGCGCGGCAGGCGGTTCGGCAACGCGGTGCTGCTGGCCGCCGATCGGACACTGCCGGTCGCCGAGCTGACCCGGCGGGCGGCCGGCGACCCGCACGCCGGCCGGGTCGAACACGGCCGGGCGCTGCTGGACTTCACCGGCGGCGCGGCCCCGGTCACCGACGCCACCGCGGTCGCCTCGCCGGCCCCGCCCGCCGGCGCCTTCAGGTGAGGGCGGCCCTCCGGTCCGTCAAGTGCCGTGTCACATCGTGCGGTTGAGGGTCTCCACGACGGGCGGGTGGCCGTTCCAGGCGCAGATCACCGAGGTGTACGAACCGCCGCCGGTGAAGTCGACGCGCAGCCACTGGTCCTGCTTCCACACCTGCATCTCCCAGCCCGGGTTGGGGGTCGCCGACACCAGTTCGGCGGAGTCGGCGCCCAGGGAGAGGGCCACCCGGCCGCCGGGGGTGGCGTAGCTGTGGACCCGGTCGCCGAGGGGCGGGGGCGTGTCGTCGCCCGGGGTGGCCGCGGGGGTGGGGGAGGGGCTGGTGGTGCGGGGCGGGGCGATGCGCCGCGTCGGCCGGGCGTCCGGGGACGAGGAGGCGCTGGTGCCGGGTGGGGCGGACGGCTTGGGGCGGTGGGTGGAGGAGGCCAGCGGCAGGGCCGTGGAGGCCACCTGGTCGGACAGGGGCAGGGCGCGCGGGGCGTCGTAGGCGGTGTCGGAGAGCACGGTGTGCACGCCGAACCACGACAGGGTGACCGCGGCGCCGGTCGCCAGCGTCCAGGCCGCCGCGTGAACCAGACCTCGTTGCATCTGGGCCATCTTGCCCCACCCGGTGGAGCGTTCACAGCCGGCCCGTCACCGGCCGGCGGCCCTGGGGCCCGTCGTTCGGGGCGACGGCCGGCGGACGGGAGGGGACGGCGGGGCGCGGTCGTCAACCGCGCACCGGCGCACTCGTCCGAATGGCGTACGGTGCGCCCATGGCACGAGTGCTCGTGGTCGAGGACGACCAGTTCGTACGGTCCGCGCTCATCCGGCATCTGACCGACGCCGGGCACGCGGTGCGCAGCGTCGGGACCGCCCTGGAAGCGCTGCGCGAGGTCGCACACGTCGGCTTCGACCTGGTCGTCCTCGACCTCGGTCTGCCCGACCTGGACGGCGGCGAGGCGCTGAAGATGCTGCGCGGCATCACCGACGTCCCGGTGATCATCGCCACGGCGCGGGACGACGAGGCCGAGATCGTCCGGCTGTTGAACGACGGCGCCGACGACTACCTCACCAAACCGTTCTCGGTCGAGCACCTCTCGGCCCGGATGGCCGCCGTGCTGCGCCGCGCCCGGGGCGCCGCCCCCGGCGCGGAACCGCCCACGCGCGTGATCCGGGTCGGCGGGCTGGCCATCGACCCGCTGCGCCGCCAGGCCGAGCTGGACGGCCTCCAACTCGACCTCACCCGCCGCGAGTTCGACCTGCTGGCCTTCCTCGCCGAGCGGCCCGGTGTCGTCGTCCCCCGCAGGGAACTCCTCGCCGAGGTCTGGCGGCAGACCTACGGGGACGACCAGACCATCGACGTCCACCTGTCCTGGCTACGCCGCAAACTGGGCGAGACCGCCGCCCGGCCCCGGTACCTGCACACCCTGCGCGGCGTCGGCGTGAAGCTGGAGCCCCCGCGGTGAGGGCCGCCGCGCTCCTGCCGGCGCCCGCCGCGTCGTCGGAGGACCGGACGCGGTGAGGTGGGCCCTGGTCAAGGTGGCCCTGGCGGTCACCACGATGGTCGTGGTCGCGTTCGCCGTCCCGCTCGGACTGGTCGTCAGGGAGATGGCCTCCGACCGTGCCTACGGCTGCGCCGAGCGGCAGGCCGCCGCCCTCGGGCCGGTGCTCGCCATCACCACCGACCGCACCCAGTTGGAACGGGCCCTGGCCAGCGCCGAGACCGGACCGGGCGACCGGATCGGCGTCCACGTCCCGGCGGGCGCCCAGGGCGGCGGCCCGACCGACCTCGGCGCCCGGCGGGCCGCCCCCGCCGCCGTCGCCGCCGCGGTCCGGCTCGGCCGGGCCTCCATCACCCAGGTGCGCGGCGGCACGGCGCTGCTCCAGCCCACCGCGGTCGCCTCCGGGATCGCCGTCGTCGAGGTGTACGTCCCCGACGACGCGCTGACCAAGGGCGTGGGCACCTCCTGGGCGATCCTGGCCGGTGTCGGACTGGCGCTGGTGATCGGCTCGGTCGCGGTCGCCGACCGGCTCGGCACCCGGATGGTGGTTCCCGCCGAGCGGCTGGCCTCGGCCGCCCACGGCCTGGGCCGGGGCGACCTCGGCGTCCGCGTCCAGGAGGACGGCCCCAAGGAACTGCGCTCGGCGGCCAGCGCGTTCAACTCCATGGCCGACCAGGTCGTCCAACTGCTGGCCAACGAGCGTGAGTTGGCCGCCGACCTCTCCCACCGGCTGCGCACCCCGCTGACCGTGCTCCGGCTCAACGCCGCCTCGCTCGGCGACGGACCGACCGCCGAGCAGACCCGGGCCGCCGTCGAGCAGTTGGAGCGCGAGGTCGACCAGATCATCCGCACCGCCCGCGCCCAGCGCGAGCACACCGCCCAGGCCGCCGCCGCGACCGGCTGCGACGCGGCCGAGGTCATCCGGGAGCGGATGGACTTCTGGTCGGCACTGGCCGAGGACGAGGGCCGCACCGTGCGGGTCGCCGGCGCGGACCGCCCGGTGCGGGTCCCGGTCGCCCGCCCCGACCTCGCCGCGGCCCTGGACGCCATGCTCGGCAACGTCTTCCGGCACACCCCCGAGGGCACCGCCTTCGCCGTCGACGTGCACAACGCCGACGACGCGGTGATCGTGCTGGTCTCCGACGCCGGCGGGGGCATCGCCGACCCGGCCGCCGCGCTGCGCCGCGGCCACGGGGGCGGCGGCGCCGGCTCCACGGGCCTGGGGCTGGACATCGTCCGCCGGCTCGCGGAGTCCACCGGCGGCGACGTCCGGATCGGCCGCTCCGTACTGGGCGGCACCGAGGTCCGGGTCTGGCTGTCCCTGGACGGGCGGCGCGCCCCCCGCGGCGCCGGGCGCGGGCACCGGCCGCACCGCCGGCTGGGCGTCCGCGGCCGGCGGGCCGCCCGCGCCTCCGCGCCGGGCAGCGGCTCCCGGCGCGGCCGCGACGCCGGCCGGTGAGCGAGCGGCCGAGCCGAGCGGTGGCGGAGGGCGGGGCGGGCGCGAGGAGCGCGCGCCCGGCACCCGCCCGCAGCGGAAGCGAAGCTCGGCGCGCCCTGCACGCGCCCGGCCTTAACCGCTCCCTTCGGCTTCCTTAACGCGACCATAAGTCCCTCAACGGCCGTACGGAAACCGCCATTTGTCCGTTTCCCTGCCGCTAGCGTGCAGGACGTACCCCGAACGGTGCGCCCTCAACCCCCATGCGACGACAGGCAGGCACGCGATGAGTTCCTCGGCACACCGGCGCCGGACGAGCCGCCGGACCCGGCTGATCGGGACCGCGGCGGCCGGTGCGCTGGCGGTCGGCGGCGGGGTCGCCGTGGCCGGCGCCGCGCCGGCCGCCAAGGCCCCGCAGGCCGGCACCGCCGCCGCGCGCGCCGCCTTCGCCCCGTACGTCGACACCTCGCTGTACCCCGCCTACGACCTGACCGACACCGCCCGGAAGACCGGTGTGAAGACCTTCACCCTGGCCTTCCTCACCTCCGGCGGCGGCTGCGTCCCCAAGTGGGGCGGCTCCGGCGACCTCGCGGGCGACGCGGTCGCCCGGCAGATACCGGCGCTGCGCAAGGCCGGCGGCGACGTCCGGGTCTCCTTCGGCGGCGCCGGCGGCACCGAACTCGCCGCCGCCTGCTCCTCCGCCGCCGAACTGGCCGCCGCCTACGGCAAGGCCGTCGACCACTTCGAGCTCACCAAGGTGGACTTCGACATCGAGGGCGGCGCGCTGCCCGACGCGGCCGCCAACACCCGCCGGGCCCGGGCCATCGCCCAGCTCCAGAAGCAACACCCGGGCCTGGACGTCTCGTTCACCCTGCCGGTGATGCCCGAGGGCCTCACCCCGGACGGTGTGCGGCTCCTCGCCGACGCCAGGAAGAACGGCGTGAAGATCTCCGCCGTCAACGTCATGGCGATGGACTACGGCTCCTCCTACAGCGGCAACATGGGCACCTACGCCACCCGGGCCGCCACCGCCACCCAGGCCCAGCTGAAGAAGGCCCTCGGCCTGAGCGAAGCGGACGCCTGGAAGACCGTGGCGGTCACCCCGATGATCGGCGTCAACGACGTCCAGGGCGAGGTCTTCAAGCCCGCCGACGCCGCCGCCCTGGTGACGTTCGCCAAGAGCAAGCACCTGGCCTGGCTGTCCATGTGGTCCGCCACCCGCGACCGGCCCTGCCCCGGCGGGCCGTCCAACTCCGCCCAGCCGACGTGCAGTTCCCTCGACCAGGCACCGCTGGCCTTCACCAAGGCGCTCGGCGCCTACACCGGCTGACCCCCCACCGGTCCGGCCTTCGTTCCGGACCGTCCCAGATGCGGGGCGCAGCGGACCCCACCCCCCACCCGCTGCGCCCCGCCCCCTTCGTCACGCCCCCTCCGCCACGGCGAACGCCGCCGGTCAGCCACTGCTGCGCAGAGCGGCCCGGAACGCGATCGGCGTGATCCCGGCCTGCCGCTGGAAGAACTTGCTGAAGTTGGTGGCGTCCGCGAAACCCAGCCGGTCCGCGATCCGCGACGCCGGCTGGTCGCCGTGCGCCAGCAGCCGCTTGGCCTCCAGCGCCACCCGCCGGTCGATGAACTCCTTCGCCCCGACCCCGGCCGCCGTCTCGGTGGCCCGCGACAGCGTACGGGGCGCATAGCCCAGCGACCGGGCGTAGTCGGCGACCCGGCGGCTGCGGGTGAACCCCCGCTCCACCGCGTCCCGGAACCGCAGATACGTCTCGCTCGCCCCGCAGGTGCCGTCGTCCGGGCCGCCCGCCGGTCCGTCCGGGTGCGCGGCCCGCAGCACCAGGACGGCCAGCAGGTGCCGCAGCACCTCCAGGTGCACCTCCAGCGGCAGCCCGCCCAGCGCCCCGAACTCGCGGTGGAGCTGCCCCAGCGCCTCGTCCAGCGCGCGGGCGGCCGCGCCCTCCGGATGCCGCACGGCCGGCCCGTACCAGTCCTCGATCCGGGCGGTGGCGGCGGTCGTGGCGTCCAGGAAGCCGGACTCGAAGAGCACCAACCGCCCCTCGGCGCCGGTCAGGTCCCCGAAGTGCTGCACCTGTCCGGGGCGCGCCCACAGCAGGTCCCCGGGTGCCAGGGGGTGCTCCTGGAAGTCGAGGCTGTGCACCAGGCGCCCGCGGTCCAGGACCAGCAGGTGGTGGAAGCCGGGCCGGTGCGGTGTCGACAGCCGGCAGGCGTCCGCCCGGTCGCGCAGCTCGGCGAGGGTCAGCACCTCCACCCCGGCGGGCCGCCCGGCCGGAGCGGAGAACGCCACCTCGCGGATCGTCTCTGCATCCTCTCGGGTGTCGTGTCGCTTTTTCACCATGACCCGTCGCCTCGCTACCCCGGAATCTCCCGTTGATACCCCTAGCGTAGGAGACGTCAGCACGGCTGATGGCGGAAAACG
Organism: Streptomyces sp. NPDC093097; assembly: GCF_044754325.1. Lineage (NCBI taxonomy): Bacteria > Bacillati > Actinomycetota > Actinomycetes > Kitasatosporales > Streptomycetaceae > Streptomyces > Streptomyces sp. NPDC093097. The sequence goes on along the minus strand of NZ_JBIVOW010000003.1, from coordinate 483,715 downwards.
GCAGCCACACCACGGCGACCGGAACACCGCGCTCCGCACGGGCACACCTCGCCCCCACCGAACCACCGGGAGAACCCACCATGTCCAAGATCGCGCTCTTCGGGGCCACCGGCACCATCGGCAGCCGCATCCTCGACGAGGCCCTGCGCCGCGGCCACCAGGTCACCGCGGTCGTCCGCGACCCCGCCAAGCTCGCCAAGAGCGACCCGAAGCTCACCGTGGTCACCGGCGACGTCCTCGACCCGGAGTCCGTCGCCGAGGTCGCCGAGGGCCAGGACGTGGTGGTCAGCGCGGTCGGCGGCGGCGACGGCCCGGGCCACATCGCCACCATCCGGCCCGCCGCCGAGGCGCTGGTCGCCGGGGTGCGCACGCGCGGTGCCCACGCGCCCCGCCTGATCGCGGTCGGCGGCGCCGGCTCGCTCCGCAAGCCGGACGGCACCCAGGTCTGGGACGCCGAGGGCCTTCCGGTCCCGCTGCTCCAGATCATGCACGCGCACGGCGACGCGCTGGACTTCTACCGCACCGTCTCCGACGTCCGCTGGACCAACCTCAGCCCGGCCGCCTCCATCGAGCCCGGCGAGCGCACCGGCACCTACCGCATCGCCGCCGAGGACCTCATCGTCGCGAAGGACGGCAGCAGCCGGATCTCCGCCGAGGACTACGCCGTCGCGCTCCTGGACGAGATCGAGCAGGCCCGCCACGTCGGCGAGCGCTTCACCGTCGGCTACTGAGCAGCCGGCCCGCCTCCTGAGTGCGGCGCCAGGTGATCCGGAAACGTTCGAGGCCCCCGATCCGAAGATCGGGGGCCTCGACGCTGGGGTGAGTAACGGGACTCGAACCAGTTTTTTGACCCTATTGTGACCTGCGAGAACTCTGAAAATCGGGCGAAACCAGTGCAGTTCGATGCTGTTCGTTGACGCTCATTGACGCTGATTGCGGTCCCGTTTGGCCGCGGCCAAACGGTTCGGCCACACAGGGCCGGGCCCGCAGGCGGTGAGTAGAAAACCGCCTAACCGTGATCTCCGAACGCCTGCGGCACCACCAACGATGACGCCCCCGCCCTTGCCCTTGGAGGGCAGTGACGGGGGCGTCGCGTACCGGGTGGTGCTCGGGGAGGTGTCAGTCCTGCTCGGCTTCCGGTGTGCCGCCGAGGCGCTCTGTGAGGCAGGCGGGGCGGGGCCGGCGCCTCACGACTCGACGAGTTCGATTCCGATGGCGAGCGCGCCGAGCGCTTCCTTCTCCGGGGAGTAGATGCTCCGGATGTTGGCGAGCTGCTGATCGCGGCTGGACGTGGGGTTGATGTTCGCTGGCCCCTCGCCGTCGAGCAGTGCCTCGAAGTCGGGGTACTCGGCGACTCGCGTCACGCGCACTTCGCATGTCTCCTCGGTGCCCTTGATCCGGAAGCGGATCAGGTGGCCAGCCGCGAGGTCTTCGAGGTGCGGGTACCGGACCCGCACCTCGATGCTCTTCCGGCCAGCGGCGACGAGATCGAAGTAGCGCCGGAACAGGTTCAGCTCGTGGACGCGGGTCGTGGTGTCGGTCATGGTGCGGAGATGCTCCTTGTCGCAGGCGCGGTCATGAGGCGGCCGAGTTCGCCGGCCGAGTACGAGCGGAAGAAGTGCCGCGGGTCGCTCAGCAGCACATCGGCCATGCGCAGCAGGCCCCCGGCGTACTCGGGCAACGAGCCTGCCCACATGCGGGTGTCGAGCATCCAGGGGGCAGCGCCATCCGGCAAGGGGGCGCGACCGTCGCGGATCAGGGACTTGCTCAGCTTGGCGCCGGTGTCGGTGACGACCTGCGGGCAGAACAGGCGGGCGGGAAGCTGGCCGCTCGCGCCGAGCCCGGCGGCTTGCATGGCGCAGTCGACGAGCTGTGAGCCGAACACCCAGTCGCCGCCCTTGACCATGACGTACAGCCGGTCACGTTCCTCGGCGAGGAGTACTTCCTTGACGAGGTTCCGGTAGAGCGTCGCCAGGTCGAGGTACCCGCCACCCGAGGGGTGGACGGCGACCTCGTAGGGGCCGTGGTGGAGGCATACCGCGGTGATCTCGGCGCAGTCGGTGTCCAGCAGGATCCGGGTGCGCTCGGCGTACTTCTCGGCCCATCCGCATCCCGGGCGCGGGCAGGGAATGCGGACGTGCGGCACGCCGTGCGAGGGGTCGAGCCACCACCGCGTGGCGTCGAGGCGGCGATGCGCGCTCAGCCAGGTACGCCGGAACCGCTCTTCCGCCTGTTGCTGGGAGTACATCTCGATGGCGTACGGGATGTGCAGTTGGCGCGACAGCTCGTCGAAGAGCGGCCGATACAGCTCGTTGACCTGCTCGACGAGGGCGGCCTCGCCGAGCGCGTGGGCGTAGGCCCGCTGGTAGCGGTGGCCCGAGGCAGAGTCGGTGACGACCTCGTGAGGGGCGTTGTCGAGGGCGCCGAAGTGCACGGTGACGGGCACCTCGAAGCGGTCGCGGACGCGCGCCGCGGCGGCGAAGCTGAGGGACTGGACGAGCGAGGTACCCAGATGGGGGACGCCGTTGATCTGCGTGCCCACGACGAACGTGACGCCGGCCGGGCGCATCAAGGCGATGCGCGGAGCGAGCACGTCCTCGGCATGGGTAAGCGCGTTCGCCAACACGGTGTTCGGTGAGACGGGATAAGTCACATCCGTTCCCTTCCGCTTGTGGTGGGTGCACTGATCTGGTGCTCCGCACGTCCCGCGCATCACAGGGAAGGGACGTGCGGAGCGGCCTGGCGACCGTCAGGGGCCAGGCGCCCGTCCGGCCGGTCTCGGCCGGCCAGCCGGACGGGAGTCGGAGCTAGGGCGCGGTCACGCGGTCCCCCTGCCGGTGCCGTGGTTGCGGGAGATATCCGCGGCCTGCTCGGCGGCGAGGTCGCTCAACGCCTCGCGCGCCGCGGGCGGCAGACCCTCGTCCCGGGCGGCGTTGACCGTCGCGCCGAGGGAACTGATGTCGCTGAAGAACTGGTCATCGTCGTCGGGGGCGGTGGATTGGGGCATGACTGTGTCCTCGTCGTGGGGTACAGGAGAGAGGTGCGCCCGCCCGCCGCGGCGGGCAACCTACGGGCGGGCGCTGCGCTCTCGTCCGCCATCGCCCGGGAGAAAAAGGGGAAAAGCCCGTGCGATGGCGGTGAGGAGCGCGCCCGGCGGGTATCAACGCCGGGGGTTTGCGGGATTACATGCGCTGAGGTCGCCGCGAGACAGTGTCCATTTCAGCACCAGATTCCAGCATCCGCAGCGCGGATAGGGTGAGTGCGGCCGTGTGCGGCAGGGCATTGGTGGCGAGCTGGTCTACGGGAATAAATCCGTGGGCACTAAAGCGTGTGAAGTCCAACCGCAGGCTAGTTATATTCACAGGTATTGTTCCGCAGTCGTAAACGATGTCCCGACTTTCTGCGGTCGCGTCTGTTCCGGGAACCCTGCGCACGGCAAGCACGCGACCGGGCACAGCCGTCAGGCCAGTCGTCGAGTACACCGTGCGGTAGAGCGTCTCGGCCGACGTCTCGTTGCGGACGGCGTACCCGCCAGGGAGTGACCACGGTTGGTGCGTCTGATCGCGTTCTCGTAGCAGCAGGGGGCGGCCGTCCTTGGTGCGGTAGAGGGCCCAGACCCCAATGTGGCCGTCGCCGCCCTCCCGCTGCTCCAACTCCTGGCATTCAGCGGGAGTTGCGGGCATGCACCAGGAGGTCAGTGCGTCCCACCGGGTGTGGCCCGGCCGTGCGAGGACGAGACAGTCCCCATTGACGGCGTCGATTCTGCCGACGCGGTGTCGTGTGTGATCCAGCACGATGTCGTTAACGGCGAAGGTCATACGTCATCCCTGTGATGGTGGGCCCGCCCCGGCCGCGACGCTTCCACGGTGTGCCGGGGCGGGGGATGGTGGCCGCCCATGCCCGGGAGGGGGTGGGCATGGGCGGTGGGGCCTGACTGACTCGCACCCATAGACGGGTCAGTCAGGCCGTGCTCCCCTATGTCTCCTGGATGGGGAGACCGGGAGCCCCGGGCGGGGTGGGGGCTCACTCGTTGGGGAGCGGCCCCGGCGGACTCTCCAGGCGCCGGGGGTCTATGTGGGAGGGCATAGGCGACAGCACGTCTTTCGCGCGTCCAGAGCCCTTTTCAGCGACCACACTTGGATGACTTGCGCACCGCCTTTACCGAATGTTACGCACTGGTTGGAGGTGTGGTATCGAATTCCCGCCGGGATGACGAAAACGGCGATGGTGATTGCCTTATTCATGGTCTACCCTTTCGTCGATTCCCTTTCACACCGGCGGAAATCCACAGGAGCGGATCGCCGGCGTGCCCGGCTCGTGATACCCCTCGCACGGCCGGGGTGCCTGGCAGAAAAAACCTCGTCGGCGGCACGCCTGGCATGTGTGAGGGGTGGCCACGGTGCAACCAGACATCGACGGATTCACACGCAGTGTGGGCTCATACGTAAACCCTTTTCCGCCACATCCTCGGCATTGCAGGTGGGGGCCGGGGCACGTCACTGCGTGATGAGGAGAGCGGCGACAAGCACCGTCACCACCCCCACTACCAGCGCCAGCATGCTCCCGACGATCCAGCCGTCGCCCGTGATCCCGCGGCGCCGGCCGCCCCGCTTCAGGACCCGCACGAGCCGATCTGCCGTTCCCGGCCCGATCGTTCCGAGCGCAATCCGCCCGCCGGTCTTGTCCAGCTCGGGAAGGTTCAGGTTCATCACGTCCAGGGCGGCCCGCAGCTCCGCGAATGACGCGTCCACCGCGTCCCTGGTGTAGCGAGCCCCGGTCGCGCGGTGCGTTCCGTTGCCGGTCAATGTCTCCACCCCCAACGCCTGTTGTCCTCACGGACACGCGCCCGTAGGTGAAGCAGGGTGGGCGAGTCCGGATGCTGCTTGTCGTCCTGCTGCTGCTCGTCGTTGGGTTCCCGCTCGTCGCCCTGGTGCTGCTCGTTGATGCACTCCGGATCACCACGGCGCACCAGCCGCCACAGCTTCGCTTCAACATCCAGGTGAATGGGGCGAGTTGGAGCGGTGCACGGTCCTCGCGGAACATTGGCGGGCAGCGATACCCACCTGCTGAACCAGACGTGTGGAGTCCTGTCGCCCCTGGGGTACCCCAGGGCGAGCCTTGCGAGCATGGTTCGGCTCCTCTCCGTAGTGCTTCCACTACCGGGGAGGTTCAGCGTGGCCTACACCTGGGAAGCAATCAACCTACTGAACGAGGAAGGTAAGTTGGTGAACGTGCCTTGAATCGCAATGAGTTGAACCCTGATGCGTCTCCTCAGGCGGCGTACGGAGCGCGATTGCGCAGCGTGCGGGAGTCGCGCGGCTGGACGCAAGACGAGCTAGGTAGGCGCATGGAATATTCCAGTGTGCATATTTCGTTCGTTGAAAATGGTCGGAAGCCTCCAACTCTCCGCTTCTCACAAAGCGCCGACCAAGCCTTTGGTCTTGCGGGCACGGCGGACGCCTTCGAACGCGAGTATCGCGAGATCAAGCATGGTGGCCTGCTGGAGGGGTTCCCGGAGTACAAGGCCGCTGAGGCGAGGGCCGCAGAGATCCGCCTGTACGAAGTTGGTGTGATTCCGGGGTTGTTGCAGACGCCGGAGTACGCTGCGGTGCTTGCCGCGAGCGAGGTCCAGCGCGGTGCGATCACGCCTGAACAGGCGGATGAACGTGTGTCGATCGTTGTCGAACGTCAAGCTGCGCTGGATCGAGCGCGCCCGCCGCTGGTCTCCGCCGTCCTGGACGAGAGTTGCATCCGACGCCCCGTCGGCGACCATGCCGTCATGGACTCGCAGCTACAACGTCTCGTGGAGTTCTCCAAGTTGCCGAACATCATGCTCCAGATCGCCCCGTTCACCATGGGGGAGCGCAGGCCATTTAACCTGCCGCTGTACGTGCTGACGCTTCCTGATCGCTCGCTCATGACCTACACAGAGTCGGCCCAGCGAGGGCACTTGGACCGTGAAAGCACTTCGGCAGTCCCCATGTTGTCGGCCTACCATCAGTTGCAGGCTGAGGCACTTTCCCAGGCTGCGTCTGTGGCCATGATCAACACGTTACGAAAGGGCACCCCGTGACTCCCTCCCCCCGATGGGTCTCTTCCTCGCACTCCGCCAACGGCGGCGCCTGCATCGAGTGGGCGCCGGAGCACGCCCGGAGCACTGGCGAGGTCCTGGTCCGTGACAGCAAGAACCCTGCCGGCCCGCACCTGACCTTGACTGTCGAAGGCTGGGCCGGACTGGTTGGCTTCGCTAAGACGCACGGCTGACCACGCCCCCGCCCCAACTCGCGCTCCCCGCGCACTGCCGCGGAACGACGGCGCCCCCGCCAAGGATCTCCGGGCGGGGGCGCCTTGTTACGTTTCCCAGGTCACGGACCGAGTATTTTACCGTCCGAACGCCATGGGTGCCGCGTACGGGTCGGGGGTAGCACCGGTCATGGCCTTGCCCCTCTCTGAACAGCTCAACACTGTCAGGGTATGGGGCGGGGCCTATTTTGTGCGCGGCTTGTCAGCCGCCGTCCACATCATCCTCGTTATGGTCGCTGAAAGCGTCACCAGGGCCACCGCCTGGGCCAACTCCAGCCACCCCGAGCCGGCTCCGAGCTGAACGAAGAATCGCCCCGGCCTGCCGAAGCAGGGCGGGGCGACTTGGGCAGGGGCGGTCAAAGGCGTCGCCGATCGGGGGTGAGGACCGCTGGCGGTGACGTGGACGGGGCCGGGTCCGGGCTGGTGGGGGCGCCATCGCGGCGGCACACCAGCGCATCCGGATCGCCCGGCGGGGCCTGGAGCCGATACCCGGTCGGACAGGTCTGCCCGTCCCGGCCCGGAGCACCATCACGACCCGGCGCCCCGTCCTTCCCCGCCGGCCCCGCAGGACCAGCAGGCCCGGCCGGACCCGCAGGACCAGCCGGGCCCGGGACCGTCGAATCGGATCCGTCCTTCCCATCGCTGCCCGCCGCACCCGTCCGCCCGGGTGCACCGGACGGCCCCGTCGCCCCGGGCTTCCCCTGCGGTCCCGTCGCGCCAGCAGGGCCCGGGATCGGCACCGGCACCCGCGCCCGCTCGGACAGGCCCGCGATGGCCTGCGACGGATCCGGCGCGGCCGGCGTGCGGCCGGCCGCTTTCACCTGCGCCCGCAGCGTGCGGACATCGGACGCCAGCGTCGACACCGCCGAGCCACGCCGGTCGGCCTCGGCGGCGAGCTGGTCCGCGCGGCTAGCCTCGGACGAGATCCGGGCCCAGATGATCAGTACGGCACCGGCGAGCGCGACGAGCGTGCAGACGAGCGCGAGGGATCGCCAGCGGTGCGCGAGGGCCCGCTCGGTGCGGGTCACGGGGTACCTCCCAGATTGGTGACGAGGGTTCGGAGCCGTGCAATCTCGGCTTGGTCGGCGGCGCGTAGCGCTGCTTGCTCGGCGAGGGCGAGGGCCTGCTCGGTGGTCTTGCGGTCGAGCCGGTCGCGCTCTTCCTGGAGTTGCTCGGTGAGCGTGGAGTAGCCGTTGAGGGCGTTCTCGCCCCGCTTGCCGAGGTACGCCACCACCGCGCCGGAGAGCACCCCTGCGAGCGCGAGCACGCTGCCGAGGGTGGTGGCGTCCAAGGGGGTCTCCTACTGGATCACGCGGGGGAGTCGGGGGTTCACCGTTTCGGTAAGGCCCGGCCCGGTCGGGCCGCCGCTGGTGGCTATCGCGGTGAGCAGGGCGAGGGCCGCGGCCATGCCCGCGGCCGACAGGGCGCCGGGCCAATCGGCGTCGAGGAGCCCGGTCGCGTTGGCGCCGAGGACCGCTACGAGGGCCTGAGCGAAGGTGCGGACGGCACGCTCCGCGGCGGCCTTCCAGAACGCGGACGTGTTCATGAGCAACTCCTACTTGAGCTTGAGCTTTTGCCCCACGCGGATCACGTCGGGGTTCTTGATGGCGTTGAGCTTCACAAGGGCGGCGACGGTGGTCTTGAACCGGACAGCGATGGCGCCGAGGGTGTCGCCGCTCTTCACCGTGTACGTCGCGGCCGAGCCGTCGCTGGGCCGGACCTTGAGGCGGGCCGCCACGTCGTCCCGGAAGTCGGCCATGTCGACGAACGGGCCGCCGGCCGGGTCGATCTTGTCGTCCGACCACTCCCGGTGGGCGATTGCCGAGCGGGCCGTCCAGCCGTGTGCCCGGCACAACGCGGCGGTCGCCTTGACGATGGCGTCGTACTGGACGGCCGGCCACGGGTCCTTGCCGTCGCCGAGGTTGACGCACTCGAACCCGTAGAAGCGCGAGTTGCCGTCAACGCCGTCCGCGTTGCCGCGGGTCGGGCGGGGTGGGCGCTCGCCGTAGTCCTCGGCGATGACGTGCCGCAGGACTGCCGGGTCGCCGCCGCCAGCGTGGTTGGCCCGGCCGTACCCGACGACGTGGACGGTGCCCGCCTTGTCGATCACGCCGTGACACAGGGGGCCCGGCAGGGCGGCGTAGCCGGTGCGACAGATGCTCACGCTCGAATCGGTGCCCTTGGTCACGGTGTGGTGGATCATCACGCCGTTCATCGGGCCCCACGCGCCGTGGCCGGCGCGATTGTGGTGCTCGGCGTCGCCGACCACTTCAACGGTGAGTCCCTCGGCCCGTAGGGCGGTGATGAAGCGGTCGAAGGGAAGGGGAGTTGCCATCATGTTCCTCTCAGAGTTGGCGGGCGAAGCGTGCGGCGGATCCGATGGAACCGCCGCCGCCGAATTTCCCGCCGGTAGTCGCGCCGCTGGTGCGCTTGGTCTGAATCTGGATTTTGAGATCCGGGGAATTCCGGTATGGGGAAAGGTCAAGGGTTGCCGAGGGGAAGGTGTACGTCAGTGATGCGGGCACGCTTCCCGAGGCGATGACGAGGTTTTCATTCACGACAACTTGCCATGCTCCACCGGTGTATGTGGGGCTCACGTAGTCGCCGATGAAAACGAGTCCGAGGGAAAGCTTGGCTGCGCGCGGGGTAATGATCGTCTCCCACGTCGTCATGAAAGACGTGGCCGTATCGTCGTACGCCATCACCCGCATATTCGTGGGGTAGAAAGGCACTTCGTCGACCTCGCGGCCGGCGCGCTCCAGCCGATTGAGCCGCTCCTCGACGATCGCGAGGCGCTCCATCGGGTCCCGGCCCTTGGCGTAGGCAGGCACGTCACACCGCCCCGCACTTGAGGGTGATGCGCTCGCCGCCCGACTCGGTGACGGCGGTCTCGATGGACAGGATCCGCAGCTCGCTCCGGCGGCCGGTCGGCATCCGCTCGTCCGGGGCGATCACGACGAGGGCCACGTCCCCGACCTGATAGGAGCCGTAGACCGGGTCCGCATCCGCCACCACCTGAAAGGTTGGCTGCGTGTCGGCCTGCGTGGCGGCGGCCAGATCAGCGCGAGCGGTGCCGTCCAACCGGGCCTGGTCGAGGACATCCGAGTACGTCGTCACCCGCTCCAGCAGCGGGTAGCCGGCGGCGAGCATGTCGGCCGCCTGCGCCGAACTGTTGAGCCGAGCCTCACCGGTCCCGGCGCCGAGCGCGGTCACATCGGTCGCCACCTCGACGCCGTTCTCCGGCCAGTCGTAGTCGAGGATGCTCGGCTCGGGCCCGCCGCTGGAGAACACGAGACCGCTCTCCGCTGCCGACTGCCGGCCCCGCCGCGGATACCAGACCCGCGCCCTCTTCACCCGGGCCGGCGGGGTGTTGTTGGCCGGCTGCGTCCAATAGCACTCGACCCCGAAATCAAATCCGTCGTCGGCCGTGGCGAGAGCGGCGATAGCGTCGTAAATGACCGGCCGCTCGTACCCGAAATACGTCGCGACCCGGTAAATGCCCGTGGCAGGTTCGCCTGCGATATTCGAGATGCTCACGCCGATATCCCCGTACGGTTGGACGGCGGCGTACCGGAGCAGCGACCAGACCATGTATCGCTGATCACCGTAAATCCATTGCCCCTCGGGCACATACGCGGGATTCGTGATCAGGCTTTGGTCAGTGGACAGCGTCGTGCGGACAGTGCGCTGCTGGTAGTACGACATGAACTCGGCGGCCTGGATGGCCCTCCCGCCCTCGACGAGTTCTCGCGTCCACACGATCCCGCCCCACACGATCACCCCGTCCCGGTCCACCCACACGGCGGTGCGGGCCGGCCGGGTCGCGGTGTCGGGGTCAAGCGGGATCGTGTCGTCGGTGTACGGCACCGTCGCACTGAGGGTGCCGATGCCGTTCAACTCGGTGGAGAACCGCACGTCACGTAGGGGCAGTTCCGCGAGGACCGCGTCCGTGCGCAGGTCGCAGAACAGGTAGGTGTAGGTGTGCTCCATCACGCCACCCGTTGGACGCGCAGCCACGAGTCCGTGCGCATGATCGTCGCCGTGGTGTCCACGGCCGCCTGCGCCCACTGCACAGCCAGAGGGCCCGAGCTTCCCGCGGTTCGCAGGATCCCCCGCAGGTGGAGGGTCTCGTCCGTGGTGTCCGCGCCGTAGCTGCGCGGCTGCGTGCTGGCGATCGAGTTGGGGTTCATCCGCACGGTGAACCCGTCGATGCCGACCGAGGCGGGAACGCCGCGGCCGAGCCCGACGGCGCTCCAGGACCCGTCCGAGCCGGACGGCCCGGACAGAGCGACGTTCAGGTCACCGGTGGTGCCGCCGGAGTACACGAGGTACGCGTCCACCGTGTACGTCGAGGCAGCGCTCACCGACACCGAGAGGTGCGGATCCGCCGACATGGTGACCGTGGACGCCCGGGAGGTGTCGCCCGACTTGCGCGCGAACCCGGTGCCGCCGAGGCCGAGCGCCAGGGGCACGACGGTGCCGTCGGCCCGACCGTAAGCGAACTGGTCGAGGTCGGTGATGTAGAACGTCTGCCCGGGGTGGGGGCGCGGCGGCAGGACGCTGTAGGCGACGGGCAGGATCCCGCCGACGGCGACCGAGTAGTTCCGCACGTCGGCGATGACACCGCTCGTGATGCTCGTGACCTGCGGGTTCACGGTGATCGAGGCGAGGATCTGTGCCGAGGCAGGCAGCGCCGGGAGAACCGCGGCGGCGGCCGACGAGGCGTAGGCGCCCTGGATCACCTCCAGCCGCCATTCCGAGGTGCTGCCGCTGGTCTCGGCGTCGTACACCGAGGCGACGACCGCGTCCCGGCGGTACTGGCCGGCCGCACCCGCCGGGCCGATGGCAAGGATCTTGTCGGCATCGTTGACGCAGGTGTACGCGCCGTACCCGCCAACGTCGTGGTTGTCGACCCAGCAGAACCCGGCGGACACGATCACGCTCATGTTCGGCGTGGCCGCCGCCCGGACCCGCATCTGGTAGTTCTGGTAACTCGGCTTGACGCCCTGTCGGATCCGGAGCGGCGTGGCCTCGTCGGCGGCGAATCCGGGGTAGCACACGGCCGCCGAAATGGCGCCCAGTCGGTCGGTGCGCGCCGGGTAGGAGCCGCCTTGCATCCACGCGGGCGGGGTGATCTCGGCCATCGCTGGCCTCCCTTCTTACAGGCTCGTGTCCCGCCACGTGACGGTGAGCAGGCTGGTTTGGCCGGGCGCGCCCGGCAGGGCCGCGCCGCGGTAGGCGATCTCGGAGCTACCGGGAGGCAGGACCGGCCACTTGGAGCCGGCCCGGACCCAGTCGCGGCGGGGCGCGGATCCCATGAACAGGACAGCCCGCGTGCGGGTGTCGACCGTGAGGTATTCGCCGGGCTGGAGGGTGCCGGTGATGCTGAGCGTCGAGCTATCCCCGGCCGTGTCGGAGTCGTCGGCCGCGGTGCCGATCACCTCGACGACCGGCTGAGCGACCGGCCCGTCAATGCGCAGCAGCGGATAGGCGATGCTGTCCCCGCCGTTGGTGACGGTCAGCCGGCCGGACGATCCCGCCGAGCCGTACGTCCGCGGGTAGGTGAGCGGGTAGGTACGGCCGGCGCTCGGGCTGTAGGCCGTCGTGCTGGCCGTGTACTCCGTGAGGGAGTACAGCCGCGGGTCCGGGCAGTACCACTCAAGGGCGGCCTCACCCGTCGTCCACAGGTAGTGGGCGTCGTACGGGATGCTGCGCTTGCGGATCTTGCCGTACGCCACGATGCCCCAGTCGAGGAACCGCAGGGGTGCCGGCGCGGGGGTCGGCTGCGTCGCCCGGCGCAGGGCGATTTTCAGGTCCCGGAGCGCGGCCGGGGCATCGGCCCGGAGCACCAGGCCGAGTTGGATGGTGCGGGCGCCGGTGTAGTCCGGGCCGCTGTACTCCCCATGCTGGGACGGCCGATTGGTGTCGTCGCTCCGCACGTCCGGCAGGTCGTCGAGGCCCTGCTCGGCCTCGACGCCGTACGGCGTGCCGGGGCCCATGAGCAGGTCACCCCACTGGATCCGGCCGATTGCCTCGGAGGGCATCGTCACCGCCTCCCCACGAGGCCAGACCAGGACAGGGCCCGCAGGATCCCGTCCGGGGTGGCATCGGTCCGATAGAGGTTGAACGTGTTGGTGGTCGGGCCGGATCCGGGGCCGGCGTAGGCGCTGCTGAGCGCGCCGACGGCGGGCACGCCGGCCGCGCCGCGGGTGGCCGCGGTGGCGAGTGCGCCGGACGCCGCAGCCACCGCCCCGGCCGCGCCGAGCATGCCGCGGCGCAGTCCCTCGGCCGTCTGCGCGCCGATGTCCGCGAACACCCGTGACGGAGAATGGATCTTGAGTTTCGACTTGATGGTGTTCGTCATCACCGCAGCGATCAGGGACATCTGCCGCTCAATGAGCGACTGGGAACGCCTGAGGCCGTCCACCATCCCTTGCGCCGCACGGACGCCGGCCCCGTACATCTGGTCCGCCACCGCCCCGCCGACCTTCCCCGCCGCCGTGGCGAGCTGCTCTTGCAGGCTGTTGACGCGGGCGAGTTCGGCGTCCGACGCACGGGACAGTGCGGCGGCGGTGGCCGCCCCGCCCTCGACGCCTGCGTCTGTGATCTGCTGGAGCAGGTCCGCGCGCAGACCACGGGCCCGGAGCGTGGCGATCTGCGCGGCGAAGTCGTTCGCCTTCTTCACGGCCTGTTGCAGACCGACAGTGATCGCAGTGACGCTGTTCACGTCGGCGTGGCCCTCGGTGATGTTCGCTCCGCCGAGCACCTTGCCGGCCGTCTCGGCGGCGAGCTTGGCGCGGTCCGCGGTGATGCTCGTCAGGCGCTTCGTCGCCGCGGCCAGCCTGGACGCCACCGCGTCCCGGCGCACCGCCAGTTGGAGAAGGTTGGCGTTGTCGCGCCGGACGCGGTCGAGGAGGGACCCGAGGCCGCTCACCTTGGACCGGTTGCCGACGTTCACGTCGATGGCCCGAGCGATCAGCGTCGTGACCCGTCCCAAGGTGGACTTGAGGGACGACGTGCTGCCAGTGATGCCCCGGATGAGACCCTCGATCAGGGTCCGGCCAGCCGGGGTGAGCAGCGTCGCGTCCCGCCGCGGCGGTCCCTTCCACTGCGGGATGAGGCTGGTGAGGCCCGCCAGGACCGATTGCACGCCGGGGATCGCGGCCCGGATGCCCGCGATGAGGCCCCGAACGATCGACGAGCCGGCGTCCCACAGGAGAGAGCCCAAGTTGCCGAGGGCGCCCGTGATCCGGCCGGGCAGACTCCGCACCCACGCGATGGCGTCGCCCATGCCGGACTCGATCATGGTGGTGAAGCGGCCGGCGGCGTCGCTCGCCAGCGACGCGATCCGGCCCGGCAGCGATGCAAGCACGCTGAGAGCCTTGCCGGGCAGCGAGGCCAGCCACGAAACGATGTCGCGGACCATGTCCGGGATGACGGAATGCCCGACGAGGTGATCGGCAAGCCACTCGAAAAGGCTGGAGATCTTATCGACAATCCACTTGACTGCGTCAATGCCCGGCTGCAATTTGCTCTGAAGCATCTTCATGAAGTCGATGACTTTTTGCAGCGCGGGAATCACGTACTTCGTGATCGCTTCCGCGCTGATGGAGACAAAAGCGGCGGCGAGTTTGGCCAGCGGCGGGAGGAACTTGACGACGGCCGGGAGGAGTTGCGCCGCCACCTTGGTGCCCATCTCCGTGAGCTGCGGCAGCAGGGGCGCCACCGCTACCAGGACTTGCCCGGTGGCCTTCCCGACCTCGCCCATCGACGCAGCGAGCTGCGGCATGATCGGCGCCAGCGAATTGAAGATCGTAACGAGTTGATCGGCGTACCCGCTAATCAGCTTGGCAATGATCGTCGCCAGCCCCGAAAGCACCGGCGCCAGATAGGCGCTAATACCGGACGCCACATTCTGAATTACCGGAGCCATCGCCTTGAATACCCGACCGAGCGCCCCGAAAATCGGCTCAATCGCAGGAAGTAGCGCGGCGATGATTTTGCCGACGGCGGGCAGCAGCGGCGCCAGCGCGGTGAGCAGCGATCCGAACGCCTTGGCCGCCTCGCCGAGGACCGGACCGAGTGCCCGGATGACCGGTTGGAGGGCGGCGCCCAGAGTCCGGATGAGGGACTGCACAGGCGGCCCGAGGGCGGTGAGCACCTGCCCGACGACGCCAAGGGCCGATGCCAGCAACGGGCCGGCCGTCTGCGCGAGTTGAGCCATCGTCCCGAACAGCGCCCGAAGACCGCTCTGCACCTCGGGGGTGGCGAACGCCGCGCGCATGCTGCCCGTGATCTGCGTCAGCGTGGTGAGGAACCCGCCGCCGTTGGTCTGCGCGGCGGAGAACAGGTTGCCGATGATCCCGACGACGTTGCCGGCCACCTGCATGAGCTGACCGAACAGGCTGACAGCCGTCTCAATCGCGCGCTCCATCGCACCGGACTTGAACGCGGCGCTCATCCGCTCCGAGAGGCGGTCGAGCGCCTGCCCGGCGGCGCCGCTCAACCGCTGGAAAGCGGGCGCGGCGGCGGCGCCGATCTGCCCGAGCCCTTGCACCACGATCCCCGGCAGACGAGAGAACGAGGACATGCCCGCCGTGGCGCCCTGGAGGGCGATACCGAGGGTGCCGTCCCGGCCGAGCGTCCGCGCCGTCGACAGGGCGCCCTGCGCCATCCGGTTGAGGGTGCCAGCGGATGCGTCGAGGGCCTGCCGCAGTACCGGCAGGGTGGTTGCCGCGGTGCTCCTCAACTGCGTGTCGAGGCTGGTGAACACCTTCTCTTGGACGGATGCCTTGATCGCGTCGAGCGTCGGCTTGGCGTCGCGGAGGGCGCCCACGAATGCCTGCGCGGACGGCGTGAGCTTCTTGAGCGCCTGCTCGTACTCGTCCGCCTTGGTCGGGTCGAACGCTGCCTTCACCGCATCGCCCACGCCGGACATCGCGAGCTTCAGGGCGCCCGCCGTCGTGGCCACCCCGAGCACCCCGGTAGCGGCCAGACCCGCCGCCGGAGCCATCTGCGCCAGAGCCGCCGTCGCGCCCGCGGCCACCGGCACGATCGCCCCCACCGCCGCGCCCACTCGGGCCAGCGACGCCGACAGGCCGCCGAGGCTGCCCGCCATGTCGCCGAGCCGGCCGAGCGCGCCCCGCAGACGTTCGGTGTTGGCCTCGGCGTCGTGCACCTCGACGTGCACGTCTATCTCCGGGTCGGCCGCGTCAACGGCGGTAGCCGCCGCGCGGATGTCCGCCAAGTTGGCGGCGGCCTCGGATACGAACGCTCTGACCTCGATGTCGGGATGGGTCCGGGCGAGGCGCTCGATGTGCGGCTCCAACCGGTCCATCTGTTTGAGGGCGTCCTCGACGCTGATATCGACGCCGATGCGCTGGCGGCCGAGGCGGTCGAGGTCGCGCCGGATTCGGTCGAGGTCCCGGTCAAACTGGTTGGAGTCGTCCCTGATCTGGACGGGCGGGATGTTGTTCGTCGCCGCCTGCACTCGCCGTTGCAGGGACTCGCCGAGCGCCTGCCCGACGGCGGACCCCTGCCGGGTGGCGTCCGCGATGATCCCGCTCGTGTTCTGGAGATCGACCTGAAGATGACTGATCAGGTTGGGGAGATTGATCTGCTCGGCCATCGGTGCCACCTCCTATCTGCGGGTCATCGCGGCGAGGTCCATGAGTCCGGGGCCGCTGGTCTGCTGCTCGGGAGCGGTGCCGCTGCGGTGCGCGGCGCGGTGCTGGTCGGCCAGCGTCATGAGCTGGTGCAGCGTCATGTCCCAGAAGGTGCCGGGCTGAAGGTGGAGGGCGCCGACGGCGAGGTAGTAGCACTCGGCCCAGGGGAAGGCGTCACCGTCTCGACCGGCCGGGCGGCCGGGGCCGCCGCGGCGTTTCCCTCGGCGCTCTTCATCGCCTGCTCAAAGGCGCGGGTGAACGCGGTGACGTACTCGTCGAGTCGGCCGGGGTGAAGCAGGTCGCCCAACTGCCGGCCGTCGCGCCGCTTGTAGACGATCTCGGTCACGTGCCGGGCGCCCTTGGCGTCCTGGTGCTCCCGGACGTACGGCTCGAACATCCCGGACGAGACGGCCCCGGCGCCGATGATCTCGATGAGCGGGCCGAAGGCTGCGCCGTCCGCCTGGATCACGGACTGCACCGCGGCGACGGAGCCGAACCGGGCCTCGATGAGGGCCAGTCCGCGGAACGAGTAGACGAGGGGGACCTCGGTGCCGTCGGCGAGGGTGATGGTGGTGCCGGGGGCGAGCAGGTCGATGCCTGTGGTCATGGTGGTGTGTCCTTGGGTCAGTGCCGGGGTTCGGCCTGCGGGTGGTGCAGGGGCCGGGCGGGCGGTGCGGGGGCGGGCCCGCCCGGCGGGTCTCACGTGACGGCGATGGCTACGGCGGTTTCGTTGATCACCGCGTCCAGCCACTTGCCGGAGGAGATCAGCGGGTCGGCGTCTGCCTCGAACGACACGGTGCGGAAGTCCTCATCGGCGAACCCGACCTCGGGAAACTTGCTGAGGGTGCAGCAGTAGAGGACCCAGTGCAGGTCACCGCCGATGATGTCGGTCCCGTTCGCGGGCGTGACCCCTTCCAACTTGAACGAGGGAAGGGTGCTGGAGCCGGTGAGCGAGTACGTCGAGGTTTGCGCCGGGGTGGTGCCCGTGCTGGTCGTCGTGCCGCCGGTGATGGCCGCCAGAGCCGCGAGCGACAACTTGGCGTGCTCGACCTTGACGGTGATGCCCGAGATCGCCGAGTTGGTCGCAAGCGGCCCGTTGTCGCCGCGGAGCTTCTTCGTCTCGATGTCGCCGCTGATCTCGAACGACTTGATGCCCGGCACGTCGATGGGCACGTCGTACGTGGCGGCGCCGCCTGCGGGGTCCGCGGTGAGCCGGCTGATCTTGGCGTCCTTGACGCCGTACACCTTGGTGATCGGGGAGAGAGGCATTGCGGGGTCCTTCCTGGTGCCGGGGTCCGGCCCACGTGGGTCTGCTACTCGACGGAGAGGTCTGCGGATGGCGCGGCCATGGCCTGCCACGTCTCGTCCCGCGGCGGCGAATCGGGTGGCAGATCGCCCGGCACGATCTCCAGCACGCTGCCGGGGACGAGCGCGGCGAGGGTGTCATCCACCGCCCCGGCGTCCTGCTCGACGATCACGCCGTCGAGCAGGTAGAAGAGGTAGCCAGGCTGACCAGCGGCGGGGAACACGCACACTCCGCCGGTCTGCGTCTCCTGATCTGCGGAGATGCGGAGGATGGGCCGGCCGGTGCGGGGCGGGAGCCGGTTGTCCAGGCTGCGCACCACCTCGTCACGGTCGAGCGGGACGTAGATCGGGGGCATGCTCATGCGGGGATCACCTCGGCGGGTGTCAGGGTCCGCTGCACCTCGACAGTGATCGAGTGGCGGACCCGGTTGTCGGCGATGGGGAACCGGTCGATGTCCCGCACGCGCACGGCTGTGACCGGGCTCGGCGCGGCGGGCAGGGTGCAGCCGTGCAGCGCGACGGCGATGGTCTCGGCGAGGCCGTACCGCTCGGCGTTGCGGGCGCGGGCCGCGCCGGTAGCGGCGCGGGCGTGCTGGACGAGGTCGACGGTGAGCGTCTCGGTGACGACGATCTCGGCGTCAGCGTCGCCGAAATCGCCGCACGCGCCTGCGTTGGTCGTGATGGCCTGCTGCTGGATGACGATGAACGGCGGGGCCTGGCCGTCGCGGGGGCCGTCGCGGAACGCAGGCACCCCGAACGCGAGGCTTTCCAATCGGGCCTTGATGGCGCCCTCGGTCGTCGCGGCCATGGTCACCGCCCCCTGATCTGTTCGAGGTTGCGGCGGAAGAAGAACTCAGTGGCCTCAACCGCCGGACGCAGGAACGGCCGGGGACGGGTGCCGGGGTGGTTGACCTTGGCGACCGGATGAGCAGCACCGGGCCAGTAGAGCGCGCGGCCGTTCTTCGGCACGATCACGTGCGGGGCCGTCCCGTACTCCACCGCCGCGGCGTAGCTCACGTTCGTGCCGACCTCGTACCCGGCACCGCGGCCACGGGTCGGCCGGGCGACGATGGACGACCGCAGTCGGCCGGTGTCGACCGGCGCAAGGCGCCTTGCTTCGTTCTGCACGTCGGTGCCGGTCCGCTCGACCGCGCGCCGCACGTCGGCGGACATCCGTCCGAGGACCCGTCGTAGGCCCCGCTCGTAGGCGCGGGTGTCGATCCGCGCGGATGCCGAGGTGTCGAAGTAGCGGCGGGCCATCACACCCCCCGCAGCAGGGACGGGCCGTGGTTGAGATGCCCGGCGAGAAGGGCGTCCACTTGCGTCGAGCCGGTCGACGCCGATGCGGCGACGGGCGTCGCCGACGGGCCGTCGGTGTTCTCGATGCGGACGTTGTTGCCCTCGTCGTCGACATCGAGGGTGGGGTCCTGCGCGGCGTCGGCGTCGGACGGCGCGGCCTGCGCCTGGATGTGAGCGGCGAGCAGCGCGCACGCCTGCACCACCACCGGCGGAACCGATGCCGTGCCGAACTCCCCTGCCACGAGCACCTGCTCGTGCTCGCCGAGCAGGCTGCCCCACCCGCCGGCCCACGACTCCGCACCGGCGATGAGGTCGTCCCACCCGCCCCACGTGAGGTGGACGGCGTCGACCTGTCCGAGCACGTCAGACGACGTGACGCGGTAGGCCGACGGCGGGAGGGACGGGGCGTCGTCGGCCCCGTCGGTGACCGGGGTCACCGACGAGACCGACCGGACGCGACGCGGGAGCAGCACCAGGCCCCCGGGCGTCACGTCCCCCACCACCACCATGGAGAGGGGCTCAAATTGCTGCCGGGTGTAGGCGGTGATCCGCTCGGTGGCAGCCTCGATCCACGCGGTGACCTCCGGGTCGGTCCCGGTGCACCCCGCGGATCGGGCCTGCGCGACAGAGCAGTACACCGGCGGTCAGTCCTCGGCGCTCTCGGCGGCGAGTTCGCGCGCCGCGGACTCCGTGACGGTGGCGCCCTTGGCGACGATGAGTCGGGCGTGCCCGCCGGGGTGGGTGTGGACGACGGGGCCGTACGGCGCGGCCTGGTCGTCGAGCGCGCGAAATGCGTCGGACGGCGCGGCCTGGCCGACTTCCCATCCGGTGCCGGCGGCGTACTGCTGTGTCTGGACGGTGGCCTGCGGCCGGTCGTCGGTGGTCTTGCGTGCGGCCACGGTGGGCCTCCTCACGGTGTCGTGACGGGCAGGGAAGGATCAGGAAGTGGCCGCGGCGAACGTCACCTTGGTGAAGGCGCGGGGGGTGTGCACGGCCAAGTTGGCGCGGCGCTCGGCGAGGAGAACCAAGGTGTTCGCGAGGAAGAAGTCCGCGTGGCTGTCGGTCATGAGGATGGTGATCCCCTGCCGCTCCCACAGCGTGGCGCCGGTCCGGAACCCTCCAAGGAGCGCGGTGCCCTGCGCCATGGCGACGGTGGTCACGACGGTCAGGCCCCACAGACGCATCGCTGCACCCGGCTCGGTCACCGAAGTGATCACCCGGAATTGGCCGTTGGCGTCGGTGTCGAGTTCGATGTCTTGCCAGTCGATGGGATTCATCACCACGGCGTCCGGCGGGTACAGAGCCAACTCGGCCTGCGTGCGGGCCTTGCGGACCGTGATCAGCTTCGCGTCGGTGCTGCCCACGCCCGGCTGATAGGCGCCGATCCCCGGCGTGGTGAGAATCCCCTGCATCTGCGTAGTGCCGTTGCCGGTGAGGATCTGCCGATCGAGCTGGTACTCAAGGCCGTAGGTAAGCCGGCCGTTGATGTACCCCATCATCTGGCCGTCGTCGTCTGCGGCCTGGCGAGTGATGGGGACCCAGTGGGCGACCGTCTTGAGGCTGGTCGTGATGGTGTCCCACGAGAACGGGCCGGACTGCGGCTTCATGGTGCCTTCGGGCACGACCGTGGCCTTGTTCCACGTGCCAGTGCCGGCGACCGGGCCGGAGGTGTCGCGGACGTATTCGAGGGTGTTGCCGCTGCTGGTCTGCCGGTCGAGGAGGTTGGCGACCAGCAGCGGGAAGTCCGGGTTGGTCGGAATCTGGCCCGGCTGTCGCTGCGGGACGGTCGGCACACCGTTGCCGGTCGTGACGGTGCCGGCGGGCGCGTCACGGTGCTGGACGCTGAACTTGCCCACCATGCCGTTCGCGCGGAACGTCTCCAGTGCCTTGGACCGGACGAACGCCTCGGCCGCGGTGACCGGGTGTTGCCGGCCCTGGTCGTCGGGCTGGTGGCCCGGCTCGGTGCGCCGGTGTTCCGGATGCGGGTCCGGGTCGCCGGCCGGGAGCGCGGCGGCGCGCAGGGCCCGCAGGCGGGCGTCCCGCTGGTTGGCCTGGTCGATCTGTGCGGCGATCTGGTCGGCGCGCTGCATCAGCTCGTCGAGGTCCCCGTCATAGTCGGGGTCCTGGAGCAGGCGGACGATCTCGTCGCGCCGCTCTGTGAGGGTTGGGGCGCCGCCCTTGATGGGGTAGATCGGCCGTCCGTCGCGGCGGCGGCCGATGGGACGCACGCGGTTGCTCATGGCGGTCCTCTCGGTCCGTGGACGGCGCGCAGCCGCCCAGATGTCTGGGGGTCTGCGTCCGTCTGTCACGGCCGGTGGATCGCGCCCGGCATGCCCGTGGCGTTTACGTCCGGTACGGGCGGCCCGGATGCGGCGAGAGTAGAGCAGATGGTCGGCGGACGTCGGGGGGTGCCCGAAGTCGCCCCGTGCGACGGCCGTTTACCTGCGTCGCCGGGCGCCGCGGTGGTGCCGCGGCAGCCCCTTGTAGGGCGCGCTGCGCTGGTTGCGGTGCGCCCACCTCCGTGCGAACGGCATCTTCCGCGCGAACATCGCGCGCCACTGCGCCTTCGACACGAACCGCCGCGCCATCACGACACCCCCGTCAACCGCAGCAGCGCCGCCCGCCGCCGACGCTGAGCGAGACGCTGGGCGTTGAGCGTCTGGCCCTGCTGCTCGGCGGTGGCCTGCTCGTCAAGAGACGGCGGGGCCGGCGCGGCTATCTCCTCGTACAGGGCGCCGAGTACGGAGCGGACCGTCTTCAGCTTGGAGCCGGGGACCGCGGCCATGCGTGCGGTGATCTGCGAGACCTCGACCAGCCGGGCCCCGCGGATGTTCTCCACCGTGTCGGCCCGGTCCTCGTCGCTCATCTGCGAGAGCTTGTCCCAGTCGGGCAGGTCGGTCCGCACGAATCCCACCGACAGTTCCGGCGCGCTGCCCGACCGAGCCATAGTGCGCGCGTCCCGGCCGGCCGCGGTGTCGTCGTACCGGCCCGTGATGTAGAGGTGATCATCGCGCTCCTCGGCACGGAACGTGCCTACTGGCCGTGTCGGATCGTGCATGAAGAGCAGGGCGTAGTCCCGGCGGTCGATACCGCGGTGGAAAACGCCGGGCTGGAAGGTCGTGCCGTAGGAGTCCCGGCGCCCGTACCGGCACGCGAACCCTTCGAACGTCCCGTCGTCACCGTCCCCCACGCGAAACTCAACGGTCTCGACCGCGCGGTACTCAAGGGCCTCGGTCATCGCTGCTGTCCTTCCTGTGCCCGGCGGGCGGCGTGCTCGGCGTACTGCTCGGCGACCGCGTCCATCAACGGGCGGTGGGCGGGCGATTGAGCCGGCGCGTACCGGTACGTCGCCACCCCGTCCGCCTCGCGGTCGAGGACGTAGACGATCCGGCCCCGGGCCAGCGCCAGCGTTCGGGGCAGAGTGCCGTCTGGGGTGCGCATCACCGCCCCGCGCTGGCCGTCGTACGGGCCCCGGCGCACCTCGCGCAGCGGGACGCCCGGCGGCCGGTAGGCGTTGCGGTACTGCTCGTGCTCGGCGGCCTGGAGCACGCACGGCACTTCGCCGCGCAGCAGGGTTGCCACGTCAGTTCTCCTCGAACGAGTAGGTGAGAGTGCAGCGGCATTGGATCGATTGGGACGCGGGCGCGGTCGGGTCCGCGGGCCACCGGCTTTTGGTGAGCGTGAACCGCTTGTTCAGCGGCACCGACCGGCCGTTCTCCTCGCGGTGCGTCTCTCGGGTGCGTTGATCGACGGTGGCCAACCAGGTCTTGCGGACGGCCCCCGCGTCGAGCGCGGCCGTGTGCGAGGCGGCGTTGTACCCGCCGACCGTCTCGGTCCGGGCGATCATCGTCGCCCGGAAGTCCGAGAGGTTCGCGAACACTGTTTGGATCCGGGCCCGCAGCTCTGGCACCGACTCGCCCTCGGCGACGCCGTGCGCGAGGATCTGCGACCGGAGCACCTGTTCCGTGGTGGCCGTTACCCGGTCGGCGAGTTCGTCGATGCGGTCCCGGAGGGCGTCGGACACGGCCGGCTCGTCGAGGTCGAACGCCGCGGTGATCGATGCCCCGCCGCGGCGCCATGCTCGTTCGACGAACGGGCGCAGTACCTCGCGGGTCCGGCGCCGCCAGTAGGAGCCGTCGAACAGGTCCCGAACCCGGATGCGCTGCTCCCACCCCTCCGGGCCGGTCGCTACGTCGAGGTCGGTCATCCGGTCCGCGGTCGTCTCCTCAGGGTCCGGCGGGGCGAGGCGGACGGTGTCCTCGCGGGCAAGCGCGCACGCCTGCGTGCGGACCTCGTCCAGCCACGCGGCGGACCGGTTCGGCTTGCCCATGAGCCGGTCGAAATCCCGTAGGACGCGGGTCTGCTGCTCACGCGCGAGGGACCGCACCGCGGCGCGGCCAGCAGCCTCCAGCACGTCGTACGCCTCGGCCACCTCGGCGGGCGACGGCGACGACGCGGCGTCGTCGGCGCGCGCCAACTCGGGCCGGACGGGCGCCGGTCGGGCGTCGCCCTGCGTCTGCTCCAGCAGACGGACGAGGGCCTGCTCGACCGCTCGGCCGCGGGCATCCTCGGCGACGAGCAGGCGGGAGAAGTCGGCATCCCACGACCGGGCGGCGTCGGCCGCCGGCGCGCCCTGGACGGGCGCCCACTGCGCGCGGTACGGGGTGAGGGTGTGGGCACCGATCCCGCCCGGTAGTGGCTCTCTGCCGAGTTCGGCGCGTGCCTCATCGATCGTGAGGATGTCGGAGTACACCGAGGCTCGGGTCCTGTTGGCCACAGAGTCCTGCGCCTCTCGGAGAGCGGTCACTCCGGAGAGGTCCCACTCGGCGTCCTCGGCATCGGATGGGAGTAGGACGCGGTCGATCTCGCTGCCGATGATCTCCAGTTTGGGGACGATGGTGTCGGACCAAAGCGTCGTCTTGGCCGCGCTGCGGTTCTCGTACGTCGTGCCCGCACTCAGGTAGTCGTGCGGCACGCCGAACGCGAGCATCACCTCGGCGACGTTGGCCATCCGCGATTCGAGGTAGTCCATCTCTTCAGCGGTGAGGCCAACGCGGACGTACTCGACGCCCTTGCCCTGCGATCCGGGCGGGGATCCCACCACCAGCGTTCTGCCGGTGTTGGCCGGTCCCTGCATGGACGAGCGCCAAGCGGCGCGGGTGGCGGCGAGGTTCCGCTCGTCCATGTCCCCGACGTACAGGACGCCGGTTGGCGAGGCCCCGTTGGCGTAGCTGGAGCGCTGCCACTCCCGGGCGTAGGCGTCCATGTCGACTGCGTGCCGGGCGGCCTTCCACGGGGCGAGGCACCCGAGCGGGTCGAACGGGTGCGGATACCTCAACCACAGCATCTCGTCCGGCAGGACAGGTACCTGCACCCCGTCGAGCCGGCGGATCACGAACCCGATCACGTCCGCCGTCGTCGGCCGCTGGACGACCGGCTTGGACACGATCACGTCTACCGGGTCGTACACCGGGTGCATCGCGGTGATCGGGCCGAGCCCGGTCTCGCCGCGGTCGAGCCAGACGAACGCCTGCCCTGCCAACTCGCTCTGTTGCAAGATCAGGGACTTGAACACCCGCGCCGACATCTGCTCGTTGGGCCGCTTGTTGAACAGGCGGGCAACCGGGTGCCCCGTGATCTCCGCGCCGTCCGGCCGCCGCACTACCAGCGGAACGCTGCTGCCGTTGTCGGCGATGGCGGCCACGCACCGGTACGCCACCGCGGAGTGCGCGTACCCGCGGGCCTCGGCGTCGAGGTCCAGGGTGAGCGATTGCTGTCCGCCGACGGATGCCACGGTGACGGGGCGGCGGTCCCGCAGGGTGTCGAGGCCGCCGCCGGGCGCGGCGCGCCGGCCGATGGCGGCGTCGAGCACGTCTCGGAATCGTCCCACTGGTGGCCTCCTATGCGACCGCGGCGAGGTTGCCCGCCGAGGCGAGCATCAGATCGGTGAGGGCCCACACCATGGCGTCGAGCCGGTCGGGCGAGGCATCGCCGGGCACCCAGGTGGCGAGCTGTTCTTCAAGGGTTGGCAGGCTGGTGACGATGTGCGCGGCCTGCTGCTCGAACAGAGCGGCGACCGGCTCGGCCCTGGTGCTCTTCCCGCGGGAGGCCGTGACCGTGCGGTAGTTGACCGTCGGGTCGACCTGTCGGACCACGGTGCCGATCCACTCCCCGCCGTTGTTGACCTCGGCGACGATCGCGTCCGCCCGGTGCGCGTGGTACGCCTGCACCGCGCGGCGGGCCGCCTCGATCGGGGGCATCCGCCCCGAGAGGTCGTCGAGCACGTAGCCGTGCTGCCGCACGGTGCCGTTGCGGTCCGGTACGTACTGCTGGGACAGGCCAGCCACGATGATGCCCATCTCGTCGGCCTCGTCGGTCGAGGTGGCCGCGGGGTCCACGGCGACGACGAGGCGGGCGGTGTCGGGCATCGCGCCCACGCGGGTGGTGTCGAGCAGGCCCCACGACCAGAGTGCGCCCTCGACTTCGGTGATGACCTCGCCGTCGAGTTCCTGCCGCTCCAGTCGGGTGCCGGCGTACTGCGCGATGAGCTTGCTTCGCATGAGCGCGGGGAGGTGGGTGGCGTCGCGGGTCCGGCCGCGGGTGACGAGCACGTCGTCCCGGGCGAGGAGATCGCGAATCTCCCGGCGCGGCTTGGGCGTTGTCGACGCGATGTAGTGCGGCCGGGGCCCGATCCGCAGGCCCATCGCGGAGTGCGTGAGCGCGTCGCCGAGGCGGCGCATCGCCGCCGCTTCCTCCAGCCAGACGAGGCACCGGTTACCGCCGGAGCGGAGACGCTCGATGTCGTCGGGGGAGTGCGCCCCGAAGAGTTTCGCCTCGGCCCCGGACGGCCACCGCACGTGGGTGCCGCCGACCGTGGTCCGCACCACGATCCGCGGGTCATGAGCCCGGAGTCCGGACGGGCCGTTGACGGCCGACTCGACCGCGTCACCCTGCGTCGGCGCGATGATGGAGAGTCGGTGCCCGCCCGGTACCCGGTCATCGCAGGCAGGGCCGTTGACGTGCTCGACGACGTACCGGGCGCAGCCGTCAGTCTTGCCGGTGCCGCGCCCGCCGAGTTGCAGCCACATGCCGTGGGTTTCGATGTCGTCGGGGGCCACCTGCCACGGGTACGGCGTCCACGCGTCCCACCGGTCGTGCCAGAGCCGGTTTGCGAGGCGGTCGCGCAGCGCGCGGAGCGCGGCCGGGCTCATCCGCTCCAGCCGCGCCCGCTGCTCCGCGGTGAGGCTCACCGGGCGGCCCGCTCGGCGATCTCGGCGGCGAGGGCCTCGACTTCGGCCGTGAGGGCGTCCGTGAGTTTGGCGTCGACCTTGACGGGGGCGTCGAGGCCGAGCAACCGCGCGTGCCGGTCGAGGGCTTTGATGATGACCTCGGCGGCGCGGGCATCCCCGGTGATCGCCTTGGGCATGAGGCCGTCAAGCAGCGCCTCAAGGGTCGCCAGTTGGCGACCGATCTCGGCGTCGCGTTCCTCGGCGGCGGCCTGCGCCCACCGGCGCATGCCGCGGACCCATGTCTCGTGGACCGTCTTGACGTTGAGGTCGAGGGCGGCGGCGATGTCCCGGAAGGTCATGCGGCGGCGGACGCGCATCACGATGACTTCGTGTTCGCGCGCCGTGGCTACCTGCTCGTTGATCTTCGTTGCCATGCCCGGTCGCCTCCCTGGTCGGGAGGGTACGGAGTTTCCAGTTCACGGATCCGGGGGTGCCCCAAGTCGCCTGTCGGGCCGCTCCCTTGGCGGGGAGCGGCTGGCCGGGCGTCAGCAGGCGTCGAAGCGCCAGCTCCAGCCCTCGCGTGTCCATGGCTGGTCGTGCTGGTCGTACTGCGGTTCGCCGACGCCGTACGAGACCCGGGCCATGTCCCCCGAGAACTTGTCGATGGTGAACGTCTTGACGGTGCGGGTGCCGCTCGTCTTGTGGGCGCGGTCGAGCAGCATTCCAAGGCCAGGCTTGGTGATCTGCTCCCGGCACCGGGTGGAGATCAGGCTGTACGCCGTCGTCACGTCCGGTTTGAAGTAGGCGGCGGTGTAGGTGCGGACGGCCTTTTCGAGGTCGGCGCGGGCCTGGTCGGCGGTGGCCGACGGCGCGTGACTGGCGGGTGGATGCTTCGGCATCTTGTCGGCGGTGCTGCTGCATGCGGTGAGTGCGATGGGCAGCAGTGCGGCGAGTGCCGCGGTGGTGGCGCGTGTGCGCATGGTCCCCCCTTGGACGCGTGCTGGTGGGCGCATCGTGGCACGCGCGGGGGCGAGATGTGAGGGAAATGCGAAGGCTCCGCGCCCGGCTGGAGCCGGGGCGGAGCCTTCGAGGTGCGCCTCGTGCGGGGCCCGCGGTCTACGCGGTGCGCGGGGTGGGGAGCGCGGGCGGGTAGGTGGCGAGCACGGGCTCGTGCTCCTCGACCTCGGCCCTGATCTGGCCGCGGATGGTGGAGTCGCCCACCCGGCCGTGCCCGGCGGCGATGAGCGCGTCCCGGATCATGGCGGTGCCGGGCCGGGTGCCGCCGTCGTAGAGCGGGCGGATCGCTGTGCACCGCGGGTCGCGGTAGACGATCGTGGGCGTCGACTCGGCGGCGCTGGTCGACGGGGCGACGACGGGTGTCGCGGCGAGGTGCAGCAGGTGACCGAGGACGAGCGGCGGCACGCACGAGACGCTGATCACGAGCCACGCCGGAGCGTTCGGGGTCGCCGACCAATGCCCGGTCACGAAGAGATGCGACACGGGTTGTGCAGCCATGGCTGCGCCGAGGGCCAGCCACGCGCCGACGATGGCCGAGGCGCGGCCGGCCGCGCCGGACGGGCGGCGGGATGCGACCACCGCGGCGATGCCGGCGTAGGCGGCGAGGACGGACGCCATGCCCCACGCGAGGTGGGTGTCCCATCCGGCGAGCACGCCGAGGTGGTGCTCGCCGGGGGCGCACATGACCATGACGATGACGGCGACGATGGGCCGGCCGGCGTCGGTGAACAGGGCGGCCCACCACGGGATAGCCGCGGGGGCGGGCCGCGCGGGGGCGGTGGTGCGGCGGGGTAGGCGCCCGCCGAGGGCGATAGGTCTACGCTGTGCGTTGGCCATGGAGACTTACCTCTCCTGGTCGGGCCCTCGGAGTGCAGCCACACGCCGGGGGCCGTTTCGTTGGCGTCGTCGGTGCGCAGACGCACGTCAGACGGTAGAGAGGGGTACCCCTCTAGTGCGTGAAGGGTACCCCTCTCGCCCCGCCGGGCTGGGCCGTACTCTCCGATTGGGAGGTGGCCGAGGTGGCTGGTGAAGCGGACGCGGTGCGCGCGGCGGTGCGCGCCCTCGAAGGGATCGCCGACCCGATCGAGCGGGCGCGGGAAACCTCGGTCCTGCTCCGGGAGTGGCCGGAGCTGCACCGGTTCGTGCGCGAGGTCCGTCAACAGGCGGTGCTCGGCGCGCACGGTGACGGGCGGACGTACGACGAGATCGGGGCCGAGATCGATACGAGCGGCTACCGGGCGTCGCAGATCGCCCGAGGGAAATAAGCCTCGCCTGACCGCAGTTGGCCACCTGGCTAGCTTTCACGGGATTGCACGCCCGAGTCGCTGCGCTGGATGGCGGCGCCGCGAGTGACCTTCCTCACGGCGACACGATGGGCGCTTGTGATCTAAGTCACGATCACGGGCGGGCTTTGACACGTCCGCACCAGATTCTGAACGTCGAACTAACTCGGCGTTTCCGCAGGGCGTTAACGCATGGCTCTGACGTCACCGCTGGTGAACGCGAATCAGGTGCCGTCGCGAGGCCGGCCGGCCTTTACCGCCCATGCCAATAACGGCCAGCGGACCGCCCTTTGTCATATGCCATTGTCTGCCACTTTGTTTTTCCAACTATCTTTACTGGAGAAAAATTCGGCGCGAACAAAATTTGAGACCCCGTCATACCGCATGCCAGTCTGGGCGTGAGTTGATCGAGGGCCCACAGAGGGTCATAACGGGCAGCCCTGCTGTCAGGAATGGGGATATATGCAGAGGAGTTGGCGATGGTGGAGGACCTACCGCCGCTGGGTGGAGATGATCTCCCTGACCCTGGGGGTGATCCTCATACTGGGTAGGCTGGCCCTGGTCCTGGCACGCCTGGACTACACGTTCCATCACTGGTCCTGACCGCCCCCATAGCCCCTGCCACGGAGTGAGGGGCGGACCGGACCCCTGAGAGGGTGGAGCCGTTCGCAGGGCTCCACCCTTTCTCGCCTACATATCCGGGATTTTCACCCCCGGAGCGTGGGCTAACGCCATTAACCCGCTTGATTCGCTTGATGTCAACGCGATCGATCAACGTCTAGCACAGTCAACGCCCCATCCACCGGTCACGTTAGCGAGGCGGACGAGGTGCTCGACATGGTCACGGAGTAGGCCACGCTTGGCGTCGAACAGGACAACTGCGGCTCATGTGGGACAGGGGGACGAGTAGGGACTTGCGGTAGACGTGGCCGATTGTGTCGGCCGTGCGGGGGCGCAAGGCGAAGGGCCCCGAGAGTGCCCCGAGGCCCTTCCATGCTTACCCCTGATCGACGTGCTGAGCTATCGGCGGCGCTGCCAGACCAGCCAGGCCGCTACGCCACTCGCGGCGCCGGCAATGGCCTGTCGCATGTCGACGACGCCGAACGCCGCCGTGTAACCGGCTACGTAGCCGGCGGCGAGTGCCACGGCGACCGCCTTCGGCAGCCGGGGCCCGTGGCCACCAGCCGCCAAAGGCTGCATACTCGTCATTGGTTACCTCCTGGTTGGAGTCGGGTGTGTGACCATCCGCCGCTCCCCGCGGTTGCTGTCCAGGCGGTGCGGGGGCGGCGGAAGCTTTAGTTCGCGTTGTCAGAAGGCATCTTGACTCGCCAAGAGCTGTTCCACTTGCGCTTCGAGGCGCGTGAGGCGCTCTTCGATGCGTCCCGAGGTGTGTGTTGCATCAGGTTCGCGCCTGGAGTGGTCCGGAGTCATGCGCAAGTCCCGCAACATTTCTAGCTCCCTCCGGAACCCGCGGTCTCGTTGAACATCCATCTCTGAATGCGCGGGAGTCATAATTTCCCATCCCGCCCAATCGACCCGTGGGTTGGTCGCAGACGCGTCACCTCGTACGGAGTCCTCGTGCACACCGGTGACCGCAAGCGCATGCCCGAGGCGCACCAAAAAGAGTTGTTCCTGGGCAAGTTGGCCAATATTTGCCCATGCCTCCCGGAGCCTCTCGGCGGCATTTTCTTGAGGGCGGTTGGTGAGTTGGTCCTTCAGCATCACTGCCCCCAGGGCATGCCGAAAGCGCTGGTGCGCGGCAGACCTGCTCACGCCAAGCTCTTGCCCGATTTGCTCCCATGGCGTTCCAGAAGCGCGTTCCAGTAGTACGGATGCCTTCATCAACGTCTCTGCAAAGTCCAAGAGTTGCTTGGCGCTGCGGACGTGTCGCCCTGGTGGAGCTTGAAGGTATGGCTCAACACTGGGGCGCTCCGGCTCGTCGGCGCTCGTGTCGTCCGTGGGAGAGGGAGACATGCGGAGATCCTCCTCGGAGGTGTCGAGTGGTGTCAAGCTGAGCTAGACGGGGCGTATCGCTCAACTACCGCTTACGTATTGGGTTTCGTGGAGATGGGTGATCGCAGCGCACCAGCAGGCGTGCTTGCCGAGGGCACCTCGGAGGCGTCATGCTGCACCCGGTGTCGAGGCGGTGCTCGGCGCGGCCGCCGCCGGCCGCCGGCGGCGCTGTTTCAACGGCACCACGGCCCCGCCGTCCTTCCGGGCGGCGCGCTGCTCCGCGGACTGCCGGGCCTGCGCCGCGAGGCACCCCGCACACGCCGGCTCCCCCAACAGGCGGTGTAGTCCGTAGCCGCGGACTGTCCCGCCCTTCTCGTGCTCGGCGGCCAGCCGGCCGCGCCGGGCCGCCTCGGTACGCGCAGCCTGCGCCCCCTGGCACATCTCGCACGTCTCCCGGTACGCCCGGTGTGCGGCGAGCGCCGGCCCGGTGCCGCAGGCGAGGCGGAGCCGGCCCTCGTCGTCCACCCACCGGCCGGCGTCGTGCCGGAGCCGGCTGCGCTCCCGGGCGGTGAGGCCGCCCCAGACGCCGAACCGCTCGTCGTTGGTGAGGGCGTAGTCCAGGCAGGCGGGGCGCAGCGGGCAACCGAGGCAGACGGCCTTGGCCTCGTCCTGGCCGGCGGTGTCGGTGGCGTAGAAGTCGGCGTCTGCGTGGGCGCAGGGGGTCGTGGCGTCGCCGAGGAAGTCGGGGATCGATGGGGTGTTCATGGTCAGTCCTCCTCGGGGGCGGGGTGGTTGGCGGTGGGGGTGTTGGGGTGGCTGCCGGTGGTGGGGTCGCATCCGATGTGGGTGTCGTAGCCGCGTGCTGCCCAGTCGGGGTCCATGGGGGTGTCGCACACGGTGCAGTGGGGGTGTTCGGGGGTGGTGTTTTGCCTGTCCTCCCCCTCACCTCCCCCCTCCCTAGAGGGGGAGCGGGGGGAGGGAGGTTTTGAAGGGGCATCCCCCGGGCCTCCCCCGGTGGTTGGGGGGATGTTTGACCTGGGGTTTTGGTCTATCTCCCCCGGGGTCCCCCCGGTTTTGGGGGGAGTTGGGTGTTCAAGATCGCGGGGGAGGTTTGGGGGGAGGTCATTTCGGACATCGAGGGCCTCGTCCAGGGAGCCTCGGCGCTTGCGGATCCGGACCGCTTCCTCGATCTTGTCCTTGCGCATCTGGATGCCGTTCTCGGCGCACCACTTGATGACTCGGGGCCCGCCCCACGTGAGGTCCACCTTGGCGTTGGCGAGGGTCGCTACGAGCCATTCGGGGGTGCCGGGAGTGAGCGGCTTGGGTCGGGCGTCGAGGCTTTCGAGGACTACCGAGGTGACCGGCCGGCCGTCGGGGCGGACCTCGCCGTCGATGGTGACGACGCGGAGACCGAACTGCATCTCGCCGTGCTGTTCGTCGTCCTTCTGCTTACCGACCTTCATCGTCACGATGACGTTCGAGGCGTTGTCGCCCTTCTTGGAGACGTGCATCTCGGACTGCAACGCGCCCTTGGCGGACGACGAACCGCGCCCGTGCTCGCCCTGGTGGCCGGTGTGGTGGATGACCAGGACGCACGCGCCGGTGGCCGCGCGCAGCTTCTCCATCCGGTCGACGACAACACCGAGTTCCTTGGCGCTGTTCTCCTCGACGCCGACGGAGATGCGGGCCTGAGTGTCGATGACGATGAGGGCCGGGGAGAGGCGGTGCATGGCCTCGATGAGGGTGTCCCACTCGCCGCTCATGGCCTGGACCGGTCGGGGAAGGAAGAACACGTTGTCGGCCCTGAGTCCATGGTGCTTCTCCCATGCGCGGACGCGCTTGCGGATGCCCCGGGATCCCTCGGCAACGAGATAGACCACTGTGCCTTGCCGGGTGTACTGGCCGTGCCACCGCTTGCCGGTGCCGACGTGGCACGCGAAGTCGATGACCATGAACGACTTCATGTGCCCAGACGGGCCGACGACGCGGGCGAGGGAGTCGAGGTGCAGTAGATCGCCAACGAGCGGTTCGAGGGCGGGCATGTCGTCGAGGGCCGAGGTGTCGAGCAATTCGGCGATGAGGGCGTCCGCAGGGTCGCCGGAGCGTCCGGCGTCGCGCTCGGCGCGCCGCTTGAGGTAGTCGTCGATGAACGTCGTGGTGGCGCCCGGCTCGGCGTCGGGTTCGCTGGCCCGTTGGATGATGCGGCGGCCGAGTTCGATCTCGCTGCGGAGGTCGGATCGGCGGCGCACCTCCAGCGCGAAGTAGGCGGGGTCGAACGACTGGTGCTGGTAGAGGTGGTGGAGGTACGTGGCACCCCCGACGCGCTTGAGATCGCCGCGCTTCTCCAACTCCATGGCGAGCGCGATGGGGTCGGTCGGTTCACCCCGGTCGTAGAGGGCATTGATGGCGTTCCACACGAACTCGTGCGCGGGGCGGTAGAAGTCAGCGCCGGTGATGATGGTGCGGACCTCGGGGAGGAGACGCGGCTTACCCATGCAGCCGCCGAGGACAGACTCGGTCGCGAGGATCTCCGCCTGCTCTCCGGTGAGGGCGGTTGCGGACGCGTCGTCATCCACCGTGGCGGTGCGTGGGATGTGGCGAACGTTGTCCACGGGGGCGGCTCCTTGCGGTCAGAAGAGCGTGGCGTGCTGCTCGGGGGCGGCCGGCCGGGCAGAACCGGGGCCGGGGCAGGCGTGTTCAGTGACGTGCTGGTAGGGGCAGCGCGCGGGGTGGTGGGCGTCGATCCAGCGGAGCCGGGGCGAGGTGTGGGGGCGTTGGACGAGGCACCAGATCAGGCGGTTGGGGGCACGGACGGTGGTCTGCTCGGCGGGGGTGAGCGGGCGCAGGTCCGCGGTGACGGTGAGGGCTGCGGTGTCGCCGACGAGTTGCCGGAGGACGGGCGCGCGGCAGGGCGGGCACCGGGCGGTGCCGTGTGCTGCCGCGCGCCCGGTCATCAGGCGGCCTCGGCGAGGGCCGCGCCGGTGGAGCAGCGGGCCTTGTGGTCGGCGCGGATGACGGTGACGAACGCGCTCACGCGGTTTGCGCCGGTGACGGGGCCCTCGACGGTGTGGCAGAGCAGGCACTCGTAGCGGGCGCGGGGCGGGCGGATCCACCGGCCGCCTCGGGCCTGCTGGCCCATGTCGACGAACAGGCCCCCGGTGACGAGGACTCGGCGGGCGGCGCGCGGCCGGGCGGTCACGCGGCGGCCCTCCGGCCCAGAGCGCGGCCCGCGAGGTGTCGGATGGCGGCCTCGGCCTGTTGCGGGACGACACCGTTGCCTAGGGCCTTGAGCTGGGCGGAGCGGGAGAGGCCCGGTATAGCGGTGACGTGGCCGGCGGGGAGGCCCATCATCCATTCGACGAAGGGCGGGTTCAGGCGTCGTCGATCGTCAGTTGCCCGGGGGGCGGGGCGGCCGAGGATCGCTTCCCACCGCGTGATCGCGGGCGCGAAATCGCCCCACTGAGCGTGGGGTTCCCACGCGGGTACGTTGGGCTGGTGCGGTCCCCGTCTGCCGCCGTCGGTGTCGGCAGCAACCGCGCCGCGTCCGTCAGCCTCGGCCCATACCCGGTCCCGTAGGGCGTCCCGTCCGGCCGGAAGTTCGCCGTTCCTGTCGAGTCGGTAGCCGCCGGCGTCGGGAGCAGGTGCACGACCGCTGACGGCAGGGCGAAGTCCCCTTTGCTGCCTCGTTGGTTCGGGCCGCCCTTCTCCCCGTCCGAGGCCCGTGGGGTTGGTAGGAGGGCGACGGCCGTGCGCAGGTCCGGACCGCCGTCCCCGTGTGCTCCAGCCCCGTTCGTGTCCGAGGTGCGGGGTGTCGGAAGCGTCCGCACGACGTTCGGCAACTGGTCCGGGTAGCCCAGGCCGCGGGCGTCCCGCGCCCTGGGCGTCGGCAAGGACTGCGAGGAGGAAGAGGCGGCGCCGCTGGTGAGGGGCGCCGACCTCGTCCGCGCGTACAACGCTCCACTCCGCATCGAACCCGAGGGTGGCAAGGTCACACAGGACGCCGTCGAATCCGACTCGAAGGTGATTCGCGACGTTCTCAAAGATCGCGATTCGGGGTCGAAGAATCCGAAGGGCACGGGCAATGTGGGGCCACAGGTGCCGGTCATCGGCTGTTCCCTTCCTCTTGCCGGCGAGGCTGAACGGCTGGCACGGGTAGCCGCCGATGGCGATGTCCACGGGCTCGACCTGGAGGTAGTCGGCGGTGGTGAGGTCGCCGATGTTCGGCACATCCGGGTGGCGGTGGGCGAGGATGCGGCGGGCGCCGGGGTCCACATCGGACACCCAGGCGAGTTCGCCGCCGAAGACACGCTGTGCGGCGATGTCGAGACCGCCGTATCCCGTGCACCAGGACCCAATGCGATACGTCATCAGGCCATCCCCCCGAGGTCGGGCCACCGGCAGCCGGCGAGCGCCGCGCGGTGGCCGTCGGGGACCTCGGCGAGGGGCTGCCCAAGGTGGTGCAGTCCCATCGCGCGGAGGATGAGCGCGTCGGCCTCGTCGTCGCTCGGGAGGATCGCGCCGTACCGGCGGCGCGCGGCGTCGAGGACCACGGCCTTGCGCGAGTTGCCCTTGCCGGTGGCGTACTTGGCGCGGGAGGTCGGCGGGATGACTGCCACCGGGATTTCTCGGTCGACCAGGGCGCCGACGACGCGCCACCAGAGCCCGGACAGGTCGTGGTGGCCTGCCTGCCCCATGGAGGCGTGTGAGGGGCCCTCGACGCACGCGAGGTCGACGGTGCCGACCTCGTCCATGACGCGGGTGGTGATGTAGGCGAGGCGGGCGTGCCGGTCGGCGATCGAGTCGCGACGGCGGCCCCGGGTGGGGACGCGGGTGGTGCCGCCGAGGGTGGCGATGCCGGTGCCGGTGAGGGAGATGTCGAGACCGGCGACGCGGTAGCGGGGCCGGGGCCCGGCCGCCGTGGTGGCGGCCGGGGCGGCATCGAACAGGGTGGTCACTGGTCCCCCTTGGTGATGTGGCCGCAGCCGCCGCCGGTGCAGAGCCATCCGCCATCGCCAGTGGGTTCGTGGCGGGTGGTGATGTGGCCGCACACGGTGGTGTGGCAGGGCAGCCACCGGGAGCCGTCGCGGATGGTGTGGAACGGGGCGGTGGTGGCGGCGTGGATCCGGCGGGTGCCGAGGTAGCGCGGCAGGATCAAGAGGCCGATGAACCCGAACCCGAGCAGGCCGCCGAGGACGATGGCGATCACTGGCCGCCTCCCGTCTGGTGCGGGATGACCGGCCACGCCGGCTCGACGTAGGCGTCCGGGTTCGTCTTCCGGAAGTACGCCTGGAGTCCGGCGGCCTGGTCCGCGGCCCATGCGGTCTGTGCCGTGTGCAGCTCGTCGAGGCTCATGGCGGCCAGCGCCGGGTAGCGGGTGCCTTGTCGCCATGCGACTCGGCAGGCGGCGAGGGCGTCGGCGTCTGCGGAGTGCGCGCCGTCGAGCGGCACCGCGTAGTGCTGGCACAGGGCGGTGAGCTTGCGGGAGCCGCGACGGTAGCGGTCGACCTCCTTGTCAATGACGAACGGGTCGATGACCCACAGGCGGTCGCCGGGCCGGTCGGTGAGCGGCGTCATGCCGTACCGGCGGGCCTCGCGGTCGAGGACGGTGAAGTCGTACCGGGCGTTCATCGCGACCAGCGGGGTACCGGTGGCCATCGCCGCGGCGAGGGTGTCGAGGATCTGCTCGACCGCGGCCCGCAGGTCGACGCCCTCGGCGCGGGCGCGGGCGGTGGTGACGCCGTGGATGGCGGCGGCCTCGTCGGGGATTTCGTGGCCGTCCACGTCGGTGAGCCACGTCTTCGAGGCGGTGTCCTGCCCGCCGCCGCACTGCACCACGCAGGCGGTGACGATGCGGGCGGTGAGCGGGTCGGGGCCGGTGGTTTCGAGGTCGAAACCGGCGAGGCGGCCGAGGTGCCAACTCATGCGCCACCGCCGGTGCGCTCGTTGTAGATCCGCAGGCCGAGAGACCCGAGCGATTCCGACTCGCCGTTCTCGTTCGTGACCTTGGCGCCCAACATCCGGGCGTTCTCGACCTCGTAGCCGATCTGCTGGATGCGGCCAGGGCTGGTCTTCGGGTTGAGTACTTCATCCCGGTACGACTCGGCGGTCCGGGCGGGCGCGTCCATGCCCCGCTCGATGTGCGAGGCGTCGGGGTCCTTGTCGTGCGTGGGAGTCAGGCCGCTCGTGAGGAGCAGCACCCGCAGCGCGACGGATTGCGCCTTGGCAGTGCCCTTGTCCGCGGAGTCGAGTGCCTCGCCCTGCGTCTGGAGGGTGAGGGTGTCGCCCTTGGGCCCGACGATGAGCCAGGTGACGCGGGCGGTGCACTCCCGCATCTTGCTGCCCTTGCTGGTGGTGGTGTCGCGGTAGGACGCCTCGACGTTCACCGGCAAGACGTTGATGCCGTGCTTCAGCGTCACGGGCCCGAAGGTGTTGACCACGGTGTCGACGCCACGGAAGTTGAAGCGGGTGCCGCCGCCGTTGTACTGCTCGCCCTTGGCGATGGCGCGGACCTCCCGGCGGACGCGGAGCCACGCGAGGTGGACGGGCACCATCTCGGGGTCGCCGTCGCCCGGCTCGTAGTCGGCCATGGGGTCCGGGGCCGGGGCGTACTCCGTTGTCTGGTCCGGCTCGGCGGCGGGCCCGGTGACGTTGGTGGTGTCGGCGCGGCCGGCCGCAGCCGCGGCGCGTTCCTGCAAGGTGGTCATGCGTTGTGCTCCTCACGGATCACGCGGGGGATGTTGAGGCGGTGCGAGACGCGGTCCTCGACGCAATCGGCGTAAGCCTCGGGCCAGCGCTCGGCGAGGCGGCGTGTGTCGCAGTGCTCGCGGCTGGTCTCGTCGAGGGACACGAACGTGCGGTCCAACACGGTCGCGGCGGTCGCGTCGCCGAGCCCGGAGAGGATCCGGGCCTTGGCCCGCTTCTTACGGCTGGCCGCTTCCTTCTCGTCGTTGTGGGCGTCGAGGTAGTCGGCCACCGCGTCTTGCGTATCCACGTCGCGGGTGATGTCGAGCGCGCCGGAGCGGTCCGGGTGCAGCCGGTCGTAGAGGTCGAGGAGTACGTCCGGGTCCGCGTCGTCGGCGAGGACCGGCGGCCGGCGGGTGGAGATCTGCTGCCACGCACGGGCCCCGGCGGTGCGCAAGTCGCCGAGCAGATCGGCGTGATCAGTGACACGGACGACGTACTGCCGGTAGTCGTTTCCGCCGATGAGCACGGCGGCGTGCACGTGGTCGAACCCGCAGGTGTCGGCCTGCCACAGGGTTTGGACGAGCACGTCGTCCGCAACGCCCTGCCGGAACTGCGACGCCTTCATCTTGTCGCGGCACTTGATCTCTACGGCGCAGCGCTCCCGGCCGTCGGCCAAGGGGCACTCCAGCACGCGGCGATCGAGCGTGCACATCTGCCAGGGGCGCTCAGTGTTGGCGACCAGCCCGACACGGCGGATCACGCTGCGGTTCCGCCGGGCCCACTCGCGGGCCACGGTCTCTTCGAATGCCCTGCCCCAGAGGGCGGGTTCGGAGTCGTCGCCGTCCAGCGGCAGGCCGCCGGTCTTGTCGTGGTAGACGGAAAGGGCGTTGCCGTAACGGCTGATACCGAGAATGGCGGCGATGTCGGAGGAGCCGAGGCCACCGCGGCGGGCTGTGAGCCAGTCGGCGCGGTCGGCGGTGGCGGGGAGGATGAGGCGGCCGGTCGGCGTGATCCGCCGACCGGCGGCCGGGGCCGTAGCCCCGGCCTGCACGATCTCAGGCATTCGCATCGCCGCCCTCGGCGACGCTCGCGGCGCGGGTGAACTCGCCCCGGGGGGTGTCCTTCCCGGCAACGTCGGCCATCCGGCGCAGCAGGTCTGCCGCGTCCCCGCGGCCGGGGTCGCACTCGTAGTCCTGCGCCAAAGCGTTGATCGCGCCGGCGGCCTCGCGTAGCACCTCGGCGCGGTAGGCGTCCAGCGCCTCACGCACCTCGCTCGGCGCCCAAACCGTCATGCTGCCCCGGTCGGTGCGAACCATGATGGTCAGCCGCTCACGCGGACTCATCGCGCTCATGCGGCGGCACCGCCCTCGGCGCGCTGCTGCGGCACCGGCTTGGGACCGGCCACCGCCCGGATCCGGTCGGCCAGCGCGAGGCACTGCCCGCCGTACACCGGGATCCGCGTGGACACCGCGTTGAGCAACTCCTCAACGAGCAGGGACTCGGGCCGGTGGCCGTCGTACGGCCGGGCCTCCTCCTGCTCGGCGAGGATCTCGGCGAGCGCGTCGGCGTGCTCGGTGACGAGGTCGAGGACGAGGGCCTCGACGAACGTGGTGATGTCGAGGGTCACGCCGGCCGGGATCGGCTCGACGGAGATACGGAACGGCCCAGACACGGCCGGGAGTTCAGCGGACATCGGTCCCTCCGAGGGCCAGTTCGAGGAGCCACAGCGCGAGGAACGCGAGGGCGACGAGGACGAGGACGATCACGGGTTGTCACCCCCGGCGGCCCGCATGCGGGCGCGGTAGCCGAGGCGGCGGGCCTCGGCCTGCTCGGCGGTGAGCGGGGGCTCGTCGTCGTGGACGAGCCCCCAGTGGCCGGCCGCGCGGTCCCACTCGATGTGCTCGTCACCGGCCGGGTTGCTGAGGTGACCATCCGGCTCGACGTGCACCGGGATGCCGGCATCCACCAAGGCGTTGAGGGCGTCAGTGACGCGCTGCCACAACGAAGCCGGGGCGGCCGCGCCGAGGGCGCACACGGTCAGGCAGGGCCACTGCTCGTCGTCCTGCGTGCAGTGCTCGCTGTCCGGGTACTCGACGTGCAGCACCCGCACAGCGGTGGTCTGCTGCTCCAGCTCGGCGACCCGGGCCCGCAGCCGCTCGGCCTCGGCCGCGGTCTCCGGCGACTGGAGCATCCCCGCGGCGTCCAGTGCCATAGCGATACCCGCCGCGGTCTGTCGGGTCTGCATCGTGCGGGCGATCAGGTCCGCAGCGGCTTCGATCAGGAGCCGGTTCACGCTGCCACCTCGGCCTTTCCGAGGAGCGTCCACGCCTCCACCGGGATGCCGTCCAGCGTGGCGGTCATGGATACGTACGGCCGCGGGTCGGTGTCCCGGAACGGGCGGGTCGTCGCCTGCGCGCCGAGGGACTGCGCCAACTGCTCAACCCCGGCCGCCGACTCGTAGAAGAACACGCTGATCTGCGGACTGTCCGGCGCGAAGTCGTTGCACCTGACGGTGATGTCGTTGGGGACGACCGGGCTGTGCATGACGATCAGGGTGGCCGCCGAGAGGGCAGCCAGGTGCCCGCGGCGCTGAGCGTCGTCGTTCTCGACAACAGGGCCGGTAATCTGTGTGCTCACGGGGAGCCTCATTTCTCTGGGATCTGGAGTGGTGAGGTGAGCCGGAGGGGTCGCGCCGGGGTCCAGCCGGTAGCGGCCCCGACTCACGTCGGTCAGGAAGCGCGGCGGAGTGACCTGCGCGCAGGAAGCGGGCGCAGGGTCGCCAGGGGGTTCGAGGCGGCCGGTGCCGCCGAGGTGTCCGCGAGAGGCCCGGTGACCGGAGCCACGTGGAACGCGCGGACGATTTCCGCGAGGTGCTCCTCGGTGAACAGCACCTCGCGGCCGAACTTGGTGTGAGGCAACGCCTTGATATGCCGCTGCAACCAGGTCTTTTGGACCCGGAGGGCGTCGGCGGCCTCGTCGTAGGTGAAGAGGCTCGGCGCGCTCATGCCAGCGCCCTAAGGCCAACTGGCGGGATTTCGCCCTCGGGAGCCGGAACGGACCGGCCGACAGGGGCGAAAAGGACGAGTACGTCCACTCCAATCACGCGGCACAGGGCGTGCGCGGTCTCGGCGGTGACGCACTCCCGGGCCCCGCTGTGGAGATCGCCGATCGTGCCCGTGGCACATCCCACCGCTTCCGCGAGATCGCGGATCGATATCCGCTGACCCGTGCCCGTGCGTCGCATCAGGCGTCGCAGCAGGTCGGCGTCCAGGAGTCGGTAGCGGGAGTCACGCGGGACCATGTCCACCTCCTCAGGTGAATTGTCCATCCACTTGGACATGAGGAGCATGGCATATGCGTGGACAGGTTGTCCATCCAGATGGTCAGCCTGTTTCTATTTGGTCATTTGCGCGGACCGGGCTAGGCGGCGTCGCCCTTTAGCGTGGACACTTTGTCCAGCGGGTGAGTCACTGCATGCCCCCGACCAGGCAAAACGGAATCGGTGCCTCATCCGCCTCATGGACACCAGAAGCCCGACTCTTCCCCAGGGGTGGCAGGATGACCGTCATGGTCGAACAGGACGAAACGCAAGCGGCGCGACGGACGCACCTGTCCGACCTCGTACGGGAACGCCGCGCCGAACTCCGCCTCAGTCTGCGCGCAGTCGAGGAGCACCCCGGAAACCGTGATGCCGACGGCCGGCCACTCATCAAGCGAGGGTGGCTCGACCGCCTAGAGAAATGCCTGCCGGTGATCCCGCCGCAGGTGCCCGAACTCACCGCCCTCGCCGCCGCCTTGTCTCTCCCGTTGGGGCGACTTCAGGACGCGGCCGGCGCGCAGTTTTTGGGGATTGATGTCGTTTGGTCAACCTCGGGTGAGGCCCGCGCGCTCGTGGAGCACGCGGAGCGCCTGACGCCCGCTCAGCGCGAGCAACTCGCCCGCCTACTGGCCGCGTTCGAGCGCGGCGACACCTGAGTCCGCCGATCTTCGGGTACCGATATTGCGGATAGCCATACTCACGCGTAGGTGTGGTTGAAGGCTGTCCGGAATGACACCATGGTGATCCGCCTGAGGGGCGACGGACCACGGTAGCCTGCACGTCCGAATGTTTGTTCGGATTCGTGCGCCTTGCGTCGAGTGGGGGTTCCATGACTCAGAGAACAGCGGCTCAGAAGACACCAGCAGCGCGGTTCGAGATCAGTGACGACCTGCCCACTGGAATCGTCCTCCTACCCATCGAAAGGCGCGGAGAGGTGCTCTGGCTCGTCCGCCGCGGCCACATGACTCCGGAACTCTGCGAGTCCCTGAACGCGCACCTCACCCACATCACCCGCCACGGTCTCTGGGAACACAACTGGGGCGGGTCCGTCGAGCAGACCCGCCCCTACGCCTCGGCCTGCTAGACCACGCTGCGCAACCCGCCCTGCGCCGGAACCGCCGGCCCGGACAGGGCGGCCTCGACCGCAGCAACGATCTCTCCGTCCAGAGATCGCACCAGATGCCCGTACCGGTCCACCGTCGTCTGAATCGACTCGTGCCCCAACCGGGCCTGAATCGCAGGCAAGGGGATGTTCGCCCCGATCAGCCACGAGACGTGCGTGTGACGCAGATCATGAATCCTCGGCCGCCTCGGCAGCCCCTTCTCCACGGCGCTCTTCACCGCCGGCAGCCACTTCCTGTTGTAGAAATTCGCGTGCCGCCACGCGCCCCCCATCGCCGCGCGGAACACGAACGCCTCCGGTAGCTGGCCAGCCACCAGGCGCCGCGCCATCTCCACCTGCACGGGGGACAGAGCCAGCACACGCCGCGCTCGCCGGGTCTTCGGCGGCCCGAGGTAGAACGCCGCCGCGCTGCCCTTCTGCGCCTTCTTCCAGGCCCGCTGAACGGACACGGTGGGCCGGTCGGCAGTTAGGGCCAGGTCGCGCACTTGGAGGGCCGTAGCCTCCCCCCACCGCATCCCCGTGCTGACGAGCCAGTCGGCGAGGTCCCGGGCCGCGGGATCCTTGATCTCCGCAGCTATTCGCGTGTACTCGTCGCGCTCCAGGAAGCACATCTCTTCCTCGGTGTGGTCGTCCACCCGAGGCAGGCTGGTGCCCTTGCAGCAATTCGTAGTCCGTAGCTGCGGCTCAGCCTCGACCGCGGCCTGAACGATGCACCACAAGAGGCCGTGGCGGTTCGCGATCGACTTCGGGTCGGCGGGCCGCCGCGCCCACTTCTCGGCGTCCGCCTCGTCCGGCGCCCCCTTCTCCTCGGCCCGTACCCAGTCCTGAATGTCATCGGCCGTGAGGTTGCAGATGGTCGCCGGAGTCGCGACGCCGGCCCGGGTGGTGTGCTGGAGAAGGGACAGGTGGATCCGGATGTCTCGGTGGTAGTCCTCGCGGGTGCGCTCGTCGATGCCCGTCAGCCGGTCGACGTAGCGGGTCGCCCAGTCAACGAAAGGGATGTCGTCGGGGTCAGTGTCCGGCTCGACGAACCCGCGGCCCTTGATCCAGCCCGGGGGCCACTGCTGGCCGTGCGCGTCCACGAGCTTCCGGAACTGATCCGCCTGCTCCTGCTCGGCGAACGACTCCGTCTCGTTGGTCCCGCCGCGGCCCCCTTGGACCCAACGGACCTGGAAGATCGAGGAACCGTCCTTGCGGGTCCGCTCTCTGATGGTCGCCATGGGCCGAGAGTAGGGGCGTTTCTGGGGGTGCGTTAGGCCCGCGTTTGGCCGGGAAATGAAAGAGATCGGCTCCTGACCTGTTTTCCCAGGTCAGGAGCCGATCCTTTTGGGTGAGTAACGGGACTCGAACCCGCGACATCCTGGACCACAACCAGGTGCTCTACCAGCTGAGCTATACCCACCATGACCGGTGCTTGTGTGGTTCCTTTTCCCCACCGGCTGAGAAAAAGTGTACAGGCTCCGGAGGGGTGCTCGCTCCCAGGTTTCGCATCCCCGGGAGCGAGCTACGTCACTGCGCCGCCGTCTCCGGTTCGGCGGGCAGCTTGTGCCTGGCCGCGATGGCCTTGGCGGTCTCCGAGTCCGGCCCCGGCTGGGGCACGAACACGGCCTCCCGGTAGTAGCGCAACTCCGCGATGGATTCGCGGATGTCGGCCAGCGCCCGGTGGTTGCCGTTCTTGTCCGGACTGTTGAAGTACGCCCGAGGGAACCAGCGACGGGCCAGTTCCTTCACGGACGACACATCGACGATCCGGTAGTGCAGGTAGCTCTCCAGCGTCGGCATGTCGCGCAGCAGGAAGCCGCGGTCGGTGCCGACGGAGTTTCCGCACAGCGGCGCCTTCCTCGGCTCCGGCACATGCTGCTTGATGTAATCAAGCACCTGTGCCTCGGCCGCTTCCAGCGTCGTCCCGGCGTCCAGCTCGGCCAGCAGCCCGGAGGCGGTGTGCATCTCCCGCACCACCTCCGGCATGGTGGTCAGCGCCTCGGCCGGGGGGCGGATCACCACATCCACCCCGTCACCCAGCACGTTCAGTTCCGAGTCGGTGACCAGGGCGGCCACCTCGATAAGCGCGTCACTCGCCAGCGAGAGTCCGGTCATCTCGCAGTCGATCCACACCATGCGATCGTTCATACGTCTCACCCTACGGGGCGCTCCCGCTGGCCGGGGAGGACGGGGCGGGCGGCCCCACGGCCGACCGGGGTCTCCGGCAGCCGTGCGGCATAGCCCTCCGGCTGCGGCTTGCCCGCGTCCGCCGTCTCGGCGGCCAGACCGTGCCCGCCCAGCGCGGCGGCCGAGAACCGCTCGGTCGCCAGCGCCGCCCGCTCGCGCTCCGGCCGCTCGGCCCGCTCCGGTCGCAGCGCGGGCTCCGGCGCACCGCTCTGCGGCCGACGGGCGCGATAGGCCGCCCGGTAGGCCGCGGGCGAGGCGCCCAGCTGCCGCCGGAAGTGGCCGCGCAGCGCGACCGGCGAGCGGAACCCGCAGCGGCCGGCGACCTCGTCCACCGAATAGTCGGAGGTCTCCAGCAGCCGCTGGGCCTGGAGGACCCGCTGGGTGATCAGCCACTGCAGCGGCGCGCTGCCCGTGAGGGAGCGGAACCGCCGGTCGAAGGTGCGCCGGCTCATATAGGCGCGGGCGGCCAGCGTCTCCACGTCGAACTGCTCGTGGAGGTGCTCCAG
Organism: Streptomyces sp. NPDC093097; assembly: GCF_044754325.1. Taxonomy (NCBI): domain Bacteria; kingdom Bacillati; phylum Actinomycetota; class Actinomycetes; order Kitasatosporales; family Streptomycetaceae; genus Streptomyces; species Streptomyces sp. NPDC093097. The sequence goes on along the minus strand of NZ_JBIVOW010000003.1, from coordinate 439,860 downwards.
CGCCCAGGCGACGACCTCGGCGAGCGGGTCGGCGCCGATCTCCTCTGGTAACGACCTGTCCAGGTAGCGCTGGTGCCCGAGGTCGGACGCGGTCCGCCGGGGCGGGACGACCAGACGGCGGGCGAGCGCGTTGGCCGCGTCGGCGCCGTGGTCGGTGCGCACGATGTGCAGGCACAGGTCGATACCGGCGGCGGTGCCCGCGGACGTGAGCACGTCGCCGTCGTCGACGAACAGCTCACGCGGGTCCACATGGACGGACGGATAACGCTTGGCGAGCGTCGGCGCGTACATCCAGTGGGTGGTGGCCGGTCGGCCGTCGAGCAGTCCGGCCGCGGCGAGGACGAACGCCCCCGTGCACAGCCCGACGATCCTGGCCCCTTCCTCGTGCGCGCGGCGCAGTGCGTCGAGCGCCGCGGGCGGCGGGGCCTGGGTGATGGAGCGCCAGGCCGGTACAACGACCGTCCCGGCGCGGGAGATCGCTTCCAGCCCGTAGGGGGCGGAAAGTTCGAGCCCCCCGGTGGTGCGCAAAGGCGCGTCTTCGCCAGCGCACACAAGTAGTCGGTACCTCGGAACGCCGGCGTCTTGACGGTCGATGCCGAAGACCGAGAGCGGAATGGAGCTCTCGAAAATGGGGCCGCCACTAAAGAGGAGCACCGCGACTATTTCGCGGCGTCGTCGGGCGGCGAGCTTGCGTGCGGCGTCTGGTACGGCAGCGGAGTCCTGGCTCATGGCACTTAAGCCCCCCTCGGTCGTCTCGCCCTCTCGGTCCTGCACAGTTCCCCCGCCGTCATTACCAAGATCGAATCTACTGTGTCCCGTGAGGATGGAGTGCCAAGTTCACCACCCGCTGGTATGTCGATATGGCAACTTGGCGCGAAGCATTCGATCACGAAGCGTTCCACTCGTCGGGCCTGCATGGGAAGTGCGCGTCTCGGCTCTGCCCGTTCGCAGTAGGGCACAACCATGCCCGGCGGTCCTTTCCTCCCAGCTCACACCTGGGTTGAGGGGGGTCAGGGGCAAGGGATCGGCCAGGGCCGGAAGTTGGCCGAAAACGGTCGTGCGCAGACTTGCGGACGCCTCAATCGACCGGCGTACGCCTTTCGTCGTGCCGTCCGCCCCCCTGCGCTCCCGTCCTGGTATATCCCCTTCTGTCCCAGGGGTGTTCGGCATCCGCGGAACGGGTCGGCGCCCCATCTGCCGGTCGCCTCGGCGGAGTCGGCGGCGGTGCGGTTCGGCGCCGTCCGGGAGGACGGGGTGGCGATCAGGTCGACGGGTGTCGGGGGTGCGGTCCGACGCGTCGCGCGGACGCGACGGCGCTCACCGGGTCGGGTGATCTCCGGGATGCCGCCGGCGCTGCACCGATCCCCGCGCGGCGGCCGATACCGCAGCGCCACCGGCGCTCACAAGGTGCCGCCGGGGTACGTACGGGGGCATGCCGGGGCATTGCCATCCGCGGCACGCTCCGGCATGCTCCGGGGAACGCTTGCGGCCCCCGCGTCCCCTGGGGCGCTTCACCGGTCCGTGTGCGTTCTGGGCAGTGGAGGAGTAGCGCCGTACTCTTGGGGTATCGGCTTGGGAAGACGATTCCTAGTCGTATCGTTCCTCTTTGAACTATGGCGCGGGCTCCTCGGTCGAGCCGCCCAGGTCAACTGCCGGATCAAGTCAATCGCCGTTCCCCGTTCGCCCCTCCGCAAGAGGACGTTCTCGCCGAGACCCCCATGACCGGTCACGAAACCCCCGAACCCGCGGACCGCAAGCAGGTCGCCGATCCGATGGCGGACCTCGAAGCGGCGGAACAGAAGCACCACTCCTGCGATCCCGCCTTCCGGCACGGCGTCGTGGTCGGCTTCGACGGCTCCACGTCGAGCGAACGCGCGTTGGCGTATGCAATCGGTATGGCGCGCCGCCACGGCTCCGGCCTGATCATCGTCCACGTGGCCAACCGGCTGCCGACGACGGTCTGGGCGGGCTGCGAGCCCCCGGTCTTCGTCGACGTCCCCGACCACCGCACCGAGGTGCTCGGGCTGGAGCTCGCCTGCGCCGACCACCTCACCGAGGTCCCCTGGATCCTCGTCGAGCGCGGCGGCGACATCTGCCACGAGCTGGAGGAGGTCGGCCGGGAGTACGAGGCCGACGCGATCGTGGTCGGCTCGACCCACGGCATCGTCGGCCGGATCTTCGGCTCGGTCGCCGGCCGCCTCGCACGCCGGGCGCAGCGCCCGGTCATGGTCATCCCCTGACGGATTCGACGACGCCCCTTACTCGGCGCGTCCAACGGGCTCGGTCTGCCCGGAGCAAGTCCCTTGTGCGGCCCACCCGTTGAGCAACCCTCCTTCCCGCGTCCACAGTTGAGGGCGCGTCATGGGGATTGTGGACAGCGGGCGCCGGGTTGCCCTCCGGAGGTTGGCCGTGCGTGGGTGATGGGTAGAAAACGGTCACAACGACGTGCTGCCGGCCAGGACGTGACGGATCCCGGACGGTGGCATTCCGCCGGCGTAATGGGCGACGCCGGCAAGGGGAGGCCCCGGCTCCGTGCGCATGGTGGCACGCACGGAGCCGGGGCCTGCTTTTGCGGCCAAGCCGCCGCCGCTATCGCGGAGGGGGTGGCTCGCCGCGGGGGTTGCTCAAGTGTCGCTTCGGAGGACTTGGGGCCCGGGAGCCTCGGGGGGCCTCGGTGGATTACTCCACGGTGACGGACTTGGCGAGGTTGCGGGGCTTGTCGATGTCCCGGCCCAGGGCCAACGCCGTGTGGTAGGCGAGGAGTTGGAGCGGGATGCCCATCAGGATCGGGTCCAGCTCGGGCTCGTTCTTCGGCACCACGATGGTGTGGTCGGCCTTCTCCTGCTCGTCGTGCGCGACGGCGAGGATCCGGCCGCTGCGGGCCTTGATCTCCTCCAGGGCGGCGCGGTTCTTCTCCAGCAGGTCGTCGTCCGGGACGATCGCCACGGTCGGCATCGCGGGCTCGATGAGCGCCAGCGGACCGTGCTTGAGCTCCGAGGCCGGGTACGCCTCGGCGTGGATGTACGAGACCTCCTTGAGCTTCAGGGACGCCTCGCGGGCCACCGGGTAGCCGCGCACCCGGCCGATGAACATCATCGACTTGGCGTCGGCGTAGAGCGCCGAGAGCCGCTTGATCTCGTCCTCGCCCTTGAGGATCTCGTCGATCTGGCCCGGCAGCTTCCGCAGGCCCTCGATGATCCGCTTGCCGTCCGCGACCGACAGGTCCCGGATCCGGCCCAGGTGCAGGGCGAGCAGCGCGAAGGAGACCACCATGTTGGTGAAGCACTTGGTGGAGACCACGCAGACCTCGGGGCCGGCGTGCACATAGATGCCGCCGTCGGTCTCCCGGGCGATCGCCGAACCGACCACGTTGACCAGGCCCAGCACCCGGGCGCCCTTGCGCTTGAGCTCCTGGACGGCGGCCAGCACGTCGTAGGTCTCACCGGACTGGGAGACCGCGACGTAGAGGGTGTCGGGGTCCACGACCGGGTTGCGGTAGCGGAACTCCGAGGCCGGCTCGGCGTCCGAGGGGATGCGGGCCAGCTCCTCGATCATCTGGGCGCCGATCTGGCCGGCGTGGTACGAGGTGCCGCAGCCCAGGATCTTCACCCGGCGCACCGCGCGCGCCTCGCGGGCGTCGAGGTTGAGACCGCCGAGGTGGACGGTGGAGAAGCGGTCGTCGATCCGGCCGCGCAGCGCCCGGTCCACCGCCTCCGCCTGCTCGGAGATCTCCTTGTGCATGTACGTGTCGTGGCCGCCCAGGTCGTAGGACTCGGCCGCGTACTCGACGGTCTCCGGCGTCGCCGTCGTGCGGGAGCCCTCGGTGGTGTACGTGCGGTAGTCGTCGGCCTTGAGGGTGGCCATCTCGCCGTCGTCGAGGGTGACGACCTGGCGGGTGTGCGAGACCAGCGCGGCGACGTCGGAGGAGACGAACATCTCGTGCTCGCCGATGCCCAGGACGACCGGGGAGCCGTTGCGGGCGACCACGATGCGGTCGGCGAAGTCGGCGTGCAGCACGGCGATGCCGTAGGTGCCCTCGATGTGGCGGAGCGCCTCGCGGACCTTCTCCTCCAGCGTCGGGGCGGTGGAGCGGCCGACGAGGTGGGCGAGCACCTCGGTGTCGGTCTCGGAGACGAACTCCACACCGTCGGCGGTCAGTCGGGCGCGCAGCTCGGCGGCGTTGTCGATGATGCCGTTGTGGACGACGGCCACCTTGCCCTCGGTGTCGAGGTGCGGGTGGGCGTTCTCGTCGGTGGGGGCGCCGTGGGTGGCCCAGCGGGTGTGCGCGATACCGGTGGTGCCCGCGAAGCGCTTCGGGAGGCGGGACTCCAGCTCGCGGACCCGGCCCTTGGCCTTGGCGGTCTTCAGGCCGCCCGCGGCCTTGCCGGTGCCCTTGGCGTGGATGGCGATGCCGGCCGAGTCGTAGCCGCGGTACTCCAGGCGCTGAAGGCCCTCAAGGAGCAGCGGCGCGACATCGCGCTTGCCGATGTATCCGACGATCCCGCACATACGGTGACCCTTCTCGTTGGCGTTGGTGGGTGCTCGGCCGGCCCGGCCGGTCCGGGGTTCTTCCGGGGGTGTCCGGAGTGTCCGCGGCCGGCTCAGCCGTAGACGAGCCGGCGCAGCTGGCGCAGCGAGAGCGGCGGTGGGGACACGGCGCGGTGCGGCAGCTCGTGGGAGATCCGCTCGAAGATCGCCTCGTTCCGCAGCCCCTGGGACTGCAGTTCGCGGTGTCTGCGGCGGACGAAGCCCTCCGTCGTCTCGTCGAAGTACGCCAGCACGTCCAGCACCACCCGGGCCGCCTCACCGCGCTGGAGCGGCGTACTGCGGACCAGGTGGTCGATGAGGTCCTCGTGGGACGGGCGGCGTTCGAGCACCCGTCGATATTGCTGGGCGAAGCGGAGAATCGCAAGAAACCTGCCCGATATCGGGCAGGTGTCACCGGATGCGCCCGGAAACCGGTCGCCACCTTGACCGGCCACCGGGGGCACGGTACGCATGGTCACCGTTCGGTCGCTCCATGTCCCGCGCACCGCGCATCCGCACCCCGCGCCGCGCGCAGAACGCCCCGCAGCACGTGCCGCTGACGAAGCTCGCCGAAGGGACCGTCCATGAGACGACGCAGACTCCTGTCCTCGCTGCTGCTGGTGGCGGCGGCCGGTACGGCGACCGCCGCCCTGCCGCCGCAGGGCGCCGCGGCCCCCGTCGGCATCCCGCTGGACCGGGTGATCCCCGCACCCGCCTCGGTCCGCCCGGCCGGTGACGCGTACACGATCGGCGCGGGCACCCGCATCCGGGTGCCCGGCAACTCCGGCGAGGCGCAGCGGATCGCCGGCTATCTGGCGGGCCTGCTGCGGCCGGCCACCGGCTTCGCGCTGCCGGTCACCACCCGCGGCGGCGGGGACGGCATCGTCTTCCGGCTCGGCGGCCGGGACACCCGCGGCCTCGGCGCCGAGGGCTACCGGCTGACCTCCGGCGGCCGCGCGGTCACCATCAGCGCCGCCCGCCCGGCCGGCCTCTTCCACGGCGTGCAGACCCTGCGCCAGCTGCTGCCGGCCGCCGTGGAGAAGAAGAGCCGGCAGGCCGGCCCCTGGCGGATCGCCGGCGGGACCATCTCCGACAGCCCGCGCTACGCCTACCGCGGCGCGATGCTGGACGTCTCCCGGCACTTCTTCACCGTCGAGCAGGTCAAGCGCTACATCGACCAGCTCGCCCAGTACAAGATCAATACGCTGCATCTGCACCTCTCCGACGACCAGGGCTGGCGGATCGCCATCGACTCCTGGCCGCGGCTGGCCAGTTATGGCGGCTCCACGCAGGTCGGCGGCGGCCCCGGCGGCCACTACACCAAGGACGACTACCGCGAGATCGTCCGCTACGCCGCCGGCCGCTATCTGACGGTGGTCCCCGAGATCGACCTGCCCGGCCACACCAACGCCGCGCTGGCCTCCTACGCCGACCTCAACTGCGACGGCCAGGCGCCGCCGCTCTACACCGGCACCAAGGTCGGCTTCAGCTCGCTGTGCGTGCCCAAGAAGGCCACCTACGACTTCGTCGACGACGTCATCAGGGAGATCGCCGCGCTCACCCCCGGCCGCTATCTCCACATCGGCGGCGACGAGGCGCACTCCACCAGCCACGAGGACTACGTCGCCTTCATGGACAAGGTCCAGCCGGTGGTCGCCAAGTACGGCAAGACCGTGATCGGCTGGCACCAGCTGACCGGGGCCCGCCCGGCCAAGGGCGCCGTCGCCCAGTACTGGGGCTACGACCGGACGGGCGCGGAGGAGCGCGCGCAGGTCGTCGACGCCGCGAAGCACGGCACGGGGCTGATCCTCTCGCCCGCGGACCGGGCCTACCTCGACATGAAGTACGACAAGGACACCCCGCTGGGCCTGAACTGGGCCGGCTACGTGGACGTCCGGCGCTCCTACGACTGGGACCCGGCGACGTACCTGGCCGGGGCACCCGGCGCGGCGGTCCGCGGCGTCGAGGCGCCGCTGTGGTCGGAGACCCTGACGACCTCGGCGAACATCGAGTACCTGGCCTTCCCGCGGCTCCCCGGCATCGCCGAGCTGGGCTGGTCCCCGGCCCGGACGCACGACTGGGAGGCGTACCGGGCGCGGCTGGCCGCCCAGGGCCAGCGGTGGGACGCGCAGGGGATCGGCTACCACCGGGCGCCGGAGGTGGCCTGGCCGGGGCGGTGACGTACGCCCTCGTCCGTACGGCCCGGCCGGGCGCACCGGGCCGGGCCGTACGGCGCCGGGCCCCTGCCGGAAGAAGCGCGCCGCGTGCCGGCCGCTCAGGGCCGGAGCCACTCACCGCGGCGGGCGACCACCGCATACGACACGAGCCCGTCCGGCTCGACGCGCAGCTGCTGCCCGCCGGCGGCGCCGTGCGGCGGGCGCGGCGGCCGCACCGGCCGGCGGCTCTTCGCGATGCGGGTCTCGGCCAGGGGCGCCCACCAGGTGGGATTCGCCCCCGGCCGGGGCGGGGTCCTAGAACCCCAACTCGCGGGCGATCAGCATGCGTTGGACCTCGCTGGTGCCCTCGCCGATTTCCAGGATCTTGGCGTCGCGCCACATCCGGGCGACCGGGTACTCGTTCATGAAGCCGTAGCCGCCGTGGATCTGGGTGGCCTCGCGGGCGTTGTCCACCGCGATCTCGGAGGAGTAGAGCTTGGCGAGCGCCGCCTCCTTCTTGAACGGTTCGCCGTGCACCAGGCGGGAGGCCGCGTCGCGCCAGGCCAGCCGGGAGGTGTGGGCGCGCATCTCCATGTCGGCCAGCTTGAACTGGATGGCCTGGTTGGTGCCGATCGGGCGGCCGAAGGCGTGCCGCTCCTTGGCGTACCGCACCGACTCGTCCACGCAGCCCTGGGCCAGGCCGGTGGCCAGTGCGGCGATGGCGATCCGGCCCTCGTCGAGGGTCCGCAGGAACTGCGCGTAGCCGCGGCCCTCCTCGCCGAGCAGGTTGGCGGCCGGGACCCGGACGTCGGCGAAGGACAGCTCGCGGGTGTCGGAGGCGTTCCAGCCGACCTTGGAATACGGGGCGGCGACGGTGAAGCCGGGGGTGCCGGACGGCACGATGATCGCGGAGACCCGCGGGGAGCCGTCGTCCTTGCGGCCGGTGACCGCGGTGACCGTCACCAGGCCGGTGATGTCGGTGCCGGAGTTGGTGATGAAGCACTTGCTGCCGTTGATCACCCAGTCTCCCCCACTCTCGACTTCGCTCGAGCGGGAGGTGCCCCCACCGTCCCGCACCGCGGTGGTGCGGGTGGCGCCGGCGTCCGAGCCGCCGTCCGGCTCGGTGAGGCCGAACGCGCCGAGCACCTCGCCGCTGCACAGCTTCGGCAGCCACTCCCGCTTCTGCTCCTCGGTGCCGAAGCGGTAGATCGGCATGGCGCCGAGCGAGACCCCGGCCTCCAGGGTGATGGCCACCGAGGAGTCGACCCGGGCCAGCTCCTCCAGGGCGATGCCGAGCGCCAGGTAGTCGCCGCCCATCCCGCCGTACTCCTCGGGGAACGGCAGGCCGAACAGGCCCATCTGGCCCATCTGGCGGACGATGTCGTAGGGGAAGGCGTGCCGCTCGTAGTAGGCGCCGATCTCCGGGGCGACGACGTCGTGTGCGAACGCCTCGACGGTGCGCCGGAGTTCCTCCAGCTCATCGGGCAGGCGGTGGTCCAGGGACATGAGTCACTCCTTGGGGGAGAGGGCGCGGACGGTGCGCGAGGGGCTGGGGCGGCCCAGGACGCCGGCCAGCCAGACGCTGGCCTCGGTCAGCCGCCCCAGATCCACGCCGGTCTCGATGCCGAGGCCGTGCAGCATCCACACGAGGTCTTCGGTGGCGAGGTTGCCGGTGGCGCTCTTGGCGTAGGGGCAGCCGCCGAGGCCGCCCGCCGAGGCGTCGACGGTGGTGACGCCGTGCTGGAGCGCGGCGAAGGTGTTGGCGAGCGCCTGCCCGTAGGTGTCGTGGAAGTGGACGCCCAGCACGGAGGTCGGCACGCCCGCCTCGTTGAGCGCCGCGAGCAGGTGCTGGACGTGGCCGGGGGTGGCCACGCCGATGGTGTCGCCCAGGCTCAGCTCGTCGCAGCCCAGGTCGAGCAGCGCCCGGCAGACCCGGACGACCTGGGCGATCGGGACCGGGCCCTCCCAGGGGTCGCCGAAGCACATCGACAGATAGCCGCGGACGTGCACCTTCGCGTCCCGGGCCCGCCGGACGACCGGCTCGAACATCGCCAGCGCCTCGTCGACCGTGCGGTTGAGGTTGGCCTTGGCGAACGACTCGGTGGCGCTGCCGAACACCGCGATCCGGCGGGCGCCCAGCGCCAGGGCGCGGTCCAGGCCCCGCTCGTTGGGCACCAGCACCGGCAGCCGGTGCGGGTCCAGGCCGTCCAGCATCGGGAACAGCCGCTCGGCGTCGGCGAGTTGGGGCACCCACTTGGGGTGCACGAAGCTGGTCGCCTCGATCACCGGCAGCCCGGCGGCGGCGAGCCGGCGGATGAACTCCGCCTTGATCTCGGTGGGGACGACGGTCTGCTCGTTCTGGAGGCCGTCGCGCGGGCCGACCTCGTGGATGCGCACGCGGGTGGGCAGGCCCTCCGCGGCCACCTCCATGGGCAGCCCGGCCACCGGGGTTCCGGTCGCTTCGGTCATGCCGTGGCCTCCTTGTCCGCGTGCGCGGTGGCGCCCTCCTGGGGGGCGGGGTCCTCGTGCGGGGCGACCACGGCCAGGACCTGGTCCATGGCGACCGTGCTGCCGGGGGTGACGTCGAGCTCGGTGACCGTCCCGGCGTGCGGGGCGGAGATCACGTGCTCCATCTTCATCGCCTCCACCACCAACAGGCCCTGGCCGGCGGCGACTTCGTCGCCGACCGCGACCTTGACGACCGTGACGGTGCCCGGCATCGGTGCGGCCAGGGTGTCCACGCCGTGCCCGCGGGCCGCCGCGCGCAGCGCCTCGGCCACCGGGTCGTGGTCGGTGACGTGCCAGGCGTCGCCGTCCCGGCCCAGCCAGTCGCCGCCGCGGTGGAAGGTGTGCCGGACGCCGTCGACGGTGATCCGCACCCGGTCCGCGGTGACCTCGAAGTGCTCCGGGGCGGTGCCGGGCCGGACGTCGTACGCCACCGGGTCCTGCCCGGGGACGCGCAGCCAGTGGCGCACCGGGGCGGGCTCGGCGCCGAGCCGGAAGCCGGTGGGCGCGGCGAACGGGTCGCGCCAGCCGGCCGCGTCGGGGGCCGGCTCCAGGGCCGCCTGCCGGACCGCGGCGGCCGCCGCGTACACCTCGTCCGGCACCGCGGCCCGGACCAGGTCGGCCGCGACCCGCTCGACCAGTCCGGTGTCCAACTCGCCGGAGACCACGTCGGGGTGGGCCAGCAGCCGGCGCAGGAAGCCGGCGTTGGTGGGCACGCCGAGGGTGACCGTGGCGGCCAGCGCGGCCCGCAGTTTCCGCAGGGCGCTCGCCCGGTCCGGGCCGTGCGCGACGACCTTGGCGAGCATCGGGTCGTAGCGGCTGCCGACCTCGGCGCCCTCGGTGAGACCGGAGTCGGTGCGCACGCCGTCGCCCGCCGGCTCGCGCAGCGTGAGGACCGTGCCGCCGGTGGGGAGGAAGTCGCGGGCGGGGTCCTCGGCGCAGATCCGGGCCTCCATCGCATGCCCGGTGAAGGAGACCTGCTCCTGGGTGTGGGGCAGGTGCGCGCCGGCGGCGATCCGCAGCTGCCACTCGACGAGGTCCAGGGCGCCGCCGTCCGGGCCGAGGGAGACGGTCAGCTCGGTGACCGGGTGCTCCACCTGGAGGCGGGTGTTCATCTCCATGAAGCAGTAGCCGGACGGATCCTTGCCGGGGACGATGAACTCGACCGTGCCGGCGCCGCGGTAGCCGCAGGAGCGGGCCGCCTGGACGGCCGCCTCGCCCATCGCGGCGCGGGTGGCCTCGTCCAGCAGGGGCGACGGGGCCTCCTCGATGACCTTCTGGTGGCGGCGCTGGAGGGAGCATTCGCGCTCGCCGAGGTGGAGGACGTTGCCGTGGCCGTCGGCCAGCACCTGGATCTCGATGTGCCGGGGCCGGTCGATCCACCGCTCCACCAGCAGGGTGTCGTCCCCGAAGGACGAGCGGGCCTCGCGGCGGGCGGCGGCGATCTCGTCGGCCAGGAGGGCGGCGTCCCGGACCAGGCGCATGCCCTTGCCGCCGCCCCCGGCGGACGGCTTGAGCAGCACCGGCATGCCGATCTCCCGGGCGGCGGCGGCCAGTTGGTCGTCGGTCAGCCCGCTGCCGGAGGAGCCGGGGACGACCGGGACGCCGGCCGCGCGGACCGTCTCCTTGGCCCGGATCTTGTCGCCCATCAGGTCGATGGCGTCCGCCGGCGGTCCGATGAAGACCAGTCCGGCGTCGGTGCAGGCGCGGGCGAAGGCGGCGTTCTCGGCGAGGAAGCCGTAGCCGGGGTGGACGGCCTGGGCGCCGGTGCGGGCGGCGGCGGCCAGCAGGCGCTCGATGGAGAGATAGCTCTCCGCGGCCGGGGCCGGGCCGATCCGGACCGCGGTGTCGGCCTCGCGGACGTGCCGGGCGTCGGCGTCCGCGTCGCTGTACACCGCGACCGAGCGGATGCCGAGCGCGCGCAGCGTCCGGATGACGCGGACCGCGATCTCCCCGCGGTTGGCGACCAGGACGGTGTCGAACAGGCCGGTGGCGAAGCTGGTCATAGGTCCTCTCACATCCGGAAGACGCCGAAGCTGGGCTCACCCAGGGGGGCGTTGGCGCAGGCGGTCAGCGCCAGGCCCAGCACCTGGCGGGTCTGGAGCGGGTCGATGACGCCGTCGTCCCACAGCCGGGCGGTCGCGTAGTAGGCGTTGCCCTGGGTCTCGTACTGGGCGCGGATCGGGTCCTTGAAGGCGGCCTCGTCCTCGGTGCTCCACTCCTCGCCGCGCGCCTGAAGCTGGTCGCGCTTGACGGTGGCCAGGACGGACGCGGCCTGTTCGCCGCCCATCACCGAGATCTTGGCGTTGGGCCACATCCACATCAAGCGGGGGGAGTAGGCCCGGCCGCACATCGAGTAGTTGCCCGCCCCGTAGGAGCCGCCGATGACGACGGTCAGCTTGGGGACGCGGGTGCAGGCGACCGCGGTGACCATCTTCGCGCCGTGCTTGGCGATCCCGCCGGCCTCGTAGTCGCGGCCGACCATGAAGCCGGAGATGTTCTGGAGGAACAGCAGCGGGATGCCGCGCTGGTCGCACAGCTCGATGAAGTGGGCGCCCTTCTGGGCGGATTCGGAGAACAGGATGCCGTTGTTGGCGACGATCCCCACCGGGTGGCCGTGGACGTGGGCGAAGCCGGTGACGAGCGTCGTGCCGTACTCGGCCTTGAACTCCGCGAAGCGGGAGCCGTCGACGATCCGGGCGATCACCTCGCGGACGTCGTAGGGCGTGCGGGAGTCCACCGGCACCGCGCCGTAGAGCCCGGCGGGGTCGGCCTTGGGCTCCTCGACGGGCCGCACGGACCAGGGCAGCGGCGGGCGGTCGCCGAGCGTGCCGACGATGCCGCGGACGATCCGCAGGGCGTGCGCGTCGTCCTCGGCGAGGTGGTCGGTGACGCCGGAGGTGCGGGAGTGCACCTCGCCGCCGCCCAGCTCCTCGGCGGTGACGACCTCTCCGGTGGCGGCCTTCACCAGCGGCGGGCCGCCGAGGAAGATCGTGCCCTGGTTCCGCACGATCACCGCCTCGTCGCTCATCGCCGGCACGTACGCGCCGCCGGCGGTGCAGGACCCGAGGACCGCGGCGATCTGCGGGATGCCGGCCCCGGACATCCGCGCCTGGTTGTAGAAGATCCGCCCGAAGTGCTCGCGGTCGGGGAAGACCTCGTCCTGCATCGGCAGGAACGCGCCGCCGGAGTCGACCAGGTACAGGCAGGGCAGGCGGTTCTCCAGCGCGACCTCCTGGGCGCGCAGATGCTTCTTGACCGTCATCGGGTAGTACGTGCCGCCCTTGACGGTGGCGTCGTTGGCGACGATCACCGCCTCCCGGCCGCTGACCCGCCCGATGCCGGCGATCACCCCGGCGGCCGGGGCGGCCCCGTCGTACATCCCGTCCGCGGCCAGCGGCGCCAGCTCCAGGAAGGGGGAGCCGGGGTCCAGCAGGGCGTCCACCCGCTCGCGGGGCAGCAGCTTGCCGCGGGCGGTGTGCCGGGCCCGGGCCTTCTCGCCGCCGCCCAGCCGGGCCGCGGCCAGCTTGCCGCGCAGCTGCTCCGCCAGCTCGCGGTGCGCGGCCTCGTTGGCCCGCCAGGCGTCGGACGCCGGGTCGGCGGTGCTCGCCAGCACCGGTGCCTGCTCGATGGCCTCCATCGCCATGGGCCCCCTTGCTCGGTCGGCTGCCCGCCGGTCGCCGCGGGGTGGTTCCCCGGAGCCAGACGGGTTAATGGGCGTTAACCTCATTTCCCTCAGGTTAACGACCACTAACCCAGCTGTCTACAATCGACGGCATGAGCACTGCGCACGTCCCCGCCCCGACCAGCCGCCGCGAGCAGATCCTCAAGGAGGCCGCCCGGCTCTTCGCGGAGCGCGGCTTCCACGGCGTCGGCGTGGACGAGATAGGGGCGGCTGTGGGCATCTCGGGGCCCGGCCTCTACCGGCACTTCGCCGGCAAGGACGCGATGCTCGCCGAGCTCCTCGTCGGGATCAGCGAACGGCTGCTGGCCGGCGGCCGGATGCGGGTCGAGGAGGGCGGCGAGACCCCCGCCGCGGTGCTCGACGCGCTGATCGACGGCCATATCGACTTCGCGCTCGACGACCGTCCGCTGATCACCCTGCACGACCGCGAGCTGGACCGCCTGCGGGATGCCGACCGCAAGCGGGTGCGGCAGCTCCAGCGGCAGTACGTCGAGCTGTGGGTGGCGGTCGTCCGGCAGGTCCACCCCGAGTCGGCGGAGTCCGACGTGCGGGCGGCGGTGCACGCGGTCTTCGGGCTGCTGAACTCCACCCCGCACCTGGGGCGCCCCGGCGCGCTCCCGGGGCGCACCGAGACGGCCCGGCTGCTGCACCGGCTGGCGCTGGGGGCGTTCGGGGCGGTCGACGCCGACGGTGCGGGCGCGGGGCGGCCGGCGGTGGCGTCCCCCGCGGCCGGCTGACGCGCCGCCCCGGACCGCACCGCGCCCTGCGACCGCGCCGCCCCGCGGCCGGTCGCGGGTGCCCCGCCGCCTCTGGACAGTGAGGTGACCGACGGGTAGCTTTCGCTGCTGAGCAAACGCTTAGCCAACCGCGGCACGGCGGCGACGAAGGAGGCCAGGGCATGCGTCGGACGGTGTTCAACGAGGACCACGAGGCGTTCCGCGCGACCATACGCGCCTTCATCGAGGCCGAGGTGGTGCCGGTCTACGACGAGTGGTTCGCCGCCGGCCAGGCGCCCCGCGACTTCTACTACAAGCTCGCCGAGCTGGGCGTCTTCGGTATCCGCGTCCCCGAGGAGTACGGCGGCGCCGGCATCGACTCGCACAAGTTCGAGGCCGTGATGTACGAGGAGACCGCCCGCGCCGGCGTCTCCTTCGGCGGCTCGGGCGTCCATGTGCTGCTGGGCCTGCCCTACATCCAGATGCTCGCCACCGAGGAGCAGAAGCAGCGCTACCTGCCCAAGTTCGTCTCCGGCGAGGAGATGTGGGCGCTGGCGATGACCGAGCCGGGCACCGGCTCCGACCTCGCCGGCATGAAGACCACCGCGAAGCTGTCCGAGGACGGCACGCACTACGTCCTCAACGGCTCCAAGACCTTCATCACCGGCGGCGTGCACGCCGACCGGGTCATCGTGTGCGCCCGCACCTCCCCGCCCACCCGTCGCCCGACCACCGCCCCTGATGGACAGCGCTCCGCGCAGGCAGAATCTCGGGATGACCGCCGTTTCGGCATCTCCCTGTTCGCCGTCGACACCACGTCCGAGGGCTACTCGATCGGCCGTAAGCTCGACAAGCTCGGCCTGAAGGTCTCCGACACCGCGGAGTTGGCGTTCGTCGACGTCAAGGTGCCCGTCCGCGATCTGCTCGGGGAGGAGAACAACGGCTTCTCCTACCTCGGCCGGAACCTCCCCTCCGAGCGCTGGGGCATCGCGTTCGGCGCCTACGCGCAGGCCAAGGCCGCGGTCCGGTTCGCGCAGGAGTACGTGCAGGAGCGCACCGTCTTCGGCAAGACCGTCGCCTCCTTCCAGAACACCAAGTTCGAACTGGCCGCCTGCCAGGCCGAGGTGGACGCCGCCGAGGCCGTCGCCGACCGCGCCCTGGAGGCCCTGGACGCCGGTGAGCTGACCGCCGCCGAGGCCGCCTCCGCGAAGCTCTTCTGCACCGAGGTCGCACACCGCGTCATCGACCGCTGCCTCCAACTGCACGGCGGCTACGGCTTCATGAACGAGTACCCGATCGCCCGCCTCTACGCCGACAACCGCGTCAACCGCATCTACGGCGGCACCAGCGAGGTCATGAAGTCCATCATCGCCAAGTCGATGGGCCTGTAAGGGGCTTGGGAGGCCGGGGGACGCATGGGCGCAAGGGCCGTACGCACGTGAACGACGCACTGAGGTCGCTGCTCGGACTGCTCGACCTGGAGCAGATCGAGCAGGACATCTTCCGCGGCCAGAGCCGGGCCTCGGTCGTCCCCCGGGTCTTCGGCGGCCAGGTCGCCGCGCAGGCCCTGGTGGCGGCCGGCCGCACGGTCCCCGCCGAGCGGCCGCCGCACTCCCTGCACGCCTACTTCCTGCGGCCCGGCGACCCCGGGGCGCCGATCGTCTACACCGTCGACCGGGTCCGCGACGGGCGGTCGTTCACCACCCGGCGGGTGGTCGCCGTCCAGCACGGCAAGCCGATCTTCCACCTCACCGCGTCCTTCCACGCGCCGGAGGAGTCGACGCTGGAGCACCAGGAGCCGATGCCCGCGGTGCCGGACCCGCTGACCCTGCCGACCCAGTCCGAGCTGCTGGCGGGGTACGCCGACCATTTCCGCGAACCGGACATGGTCCAGCGGCTGTTGGAGGCCCGGTCCGCCGTCGACCTGCGGTACGTGGAGGCGCCGCCGTTCGCCAGCGCCGGCACCAAGCGGGAGCCGCGGTCGCAGGTCTGGTTCCGCACGGACGGCAAGCTGGACGGTCCGGACGACCTGCCGCTGCTGCACATCTGCCTGGTGACGTACGTGTCGGACATGACGCTGCTGGACTCGGTGCTGCTGGCGCACGGGCGGGGCGGCTGGACGGTCGGCGACGTGGTGGGGGCGAGCCTGGACCACGCGATGTGGTTCCACCGGCCGCTGCGGGCCGACGAGTGGCTGCTCTACGACCAGGAGTCGCCGACGGCCCGGGGCGGGCGCGGGCTGGGCGTGGGGCGGATCTTCGCGGCCGACGGGCAGTTGGTGGCGTCGGTGGTGCAGGAGGGCGTCGTCCGGGTCCCCCGGTGACGTCCGCGCCGCCGGCCTGGAGTCGCCGCGGGGTGACGGCGGCCGGTGGGCCCGGCCGCCGCACGTCACGGCCGTCGGCCCCGGCCCGTCCGGCTCCCGTCGGTCAGAGCAGCTCCGCCGCCGCGAGGAGGTAGGCGGTGAGCGGGTCGTAGTGGCGGGGGCTGCGGACGTGGTCGTCCAGCGGGATGGTCACCTGGAGGGTGCCCTCGGACTCGGCGAGGAAGAGGGCCGGGTCGTTGCAGTCGGCGAAGCCGACGGTGGGGATGGCGCGTTGGGCCGCGCAGCCGGCCCAGCCGTGGTCGGCCACGACCAGGTCCGGCCAGGGCCGGCCGGTGCGCTCCAGGGCGTTCAGGACGGCGGCCATCGGCTCGGGGGAGTGGGTGTGCCACAGCGTGGCGCCGCGCTCCAGCATCGCCACGTCGCCGAACTGGAAGACCATGCCGTCGTCGGCCTGGAGCCCGTCGGGGATCACCATGATCTCGCAGCCCCGGGTGCGCAGGGCCTGGGCCGTGGCGCGGTGGACGTCCAGCAGGCCGCCGGGGTGGCCGGTGGCGAACAGCACGCGCTGGCGGTCGGCGGCCGCCTTGCGCAGCACGGCGGCGGCCCGGTCCAGGGCGTCGACGGTCAGCTCGGGGTCGATGGTGTCCTGGCCCTGCCGGTGGTCGGGGTCGTCGCTGACGCCGCAGCGCTCCGCCATCACCGCCAGGACGTCCTGCTCGTCCGCCCAGCGGCCGCCCAGCTCCAGGCCGAACCAGTAGTGGCGGTCGCCGTTCGCGAGCCTGCGGTAGTGCAGGAGGTTGTTCTCGCGGGGGGTGGCGACGTCGCCGGCGATCCGGGTCCGTACGAGATGGTCGATGAGGTGGGCACGCGAGGGGGCAGCAGCGGCTATCGGCATGGCGTCAATTGTGCCCGGCGGGGTCTGTCCGGGAGGGACGTTTCGCCTGCCGGACACCGGACCGGGTGGACAGAATGTCGAACGACGGGGGAGCGGAGGCCGTAAGTGTCCATGTTGCCGGGGCCCGCCCGTCCCTAGCCTCGGCCCATGACCACCGCATCGAACGAGCCCGTGGGCCCCGTCGACTCCTCCCGCATTCCGCGCTACGCCGGGCCCGCGACCTTCGCCCGGCTGCCCCGCCTCGACGAGGTCGGCGGCCGGACCGATGTCGCCGTCGTGGGTGTCCCCTTCGACACCGGCGTCTCCTACCGCCCGGGCGCCCGCTTCGGCGGCAACGCGATCCGTGAGGCCTCGCGGCTGCTGCGCCCGTACAACCCGGCGCAGGACGCCTCGCCGTTCGCGCTGGCGCAGGTCGCCGACGCCGGGGACATCGCGGCCAACCCGTTCAACATCAACGAGGCCGTGGAGACCATCGAGGCCGCCGCGGACGACCTCCTCGGCTCCGGTGCCCGGATGATGACGCTCGGCGGCGACCACACCATCGCGCTGCCGCTGCTGCGCTCGGTCGCCAAGAAGCACGGCCCGGTCGCGCTGCTGCACTTCGACGCGCACCTGGACACCTGGGACACCTACTTCGGCGCCGAGTACACCCACGGGACGCCGTTCCGCCGGGCCGTCGAGGAGGGCATCCTCGACACCTCCGCGCTCTCCCACGTCGGTACCCGCGGTCCGCTCTACGGCAAGCAGGACCTCACCGACGACGAGAAGATGGGCTTCGGCATCGTCACCTCGGCGGACGTCTACCGGCGCGGTGCCGACGAGGTCGCCGACCAGTTGCGCCAGCGCATCGGCGACCGGCCGCTCTACATCTCCATCGACATCGACTGCCTGGACCCGGCGCACGCCCCGGGCACCGGCACGCCGGAGGCGGGCGGCATGACCTCCCGCGAACTGCTGGAGATCCTGCGCGGGCTGGCGTCCTGCAACCTGGTGTCCGCCGACGTGGTGGAGGTGGCCCCGGCCTACGACCACGCCGAGATCACCGCCGTCGCCGCCTCGCACACCGCGTACGAGCTGACCACGATCATGTCGCGGCAGATCGCGGCCGCCCGCGGCTGACCGGCCGCACAGCACAGAACCGCCGGCGGGCCCAACGGCCCGCCGGCGGTTCGGCGTTGCGACGCGAACTGTGGGGCCGGGCGCGGAAGTACCGTGCCCGGCCCCACAGTTCACGCCCCCACGCGCCCCTGCACCAGCTGGGAGAGCGCGGCGTGCACCTCCTCGACCGACCGCTCCGGCTGGAACGACTGCCAGTCCAGCGCGGCGATCAGCACCATGCCCAGCAGCGCCGAGGCGGTGAGCGGGACATCGAGTTCGTCGCTGAGTTCGCCGGCGCGCACGGCGTCCTGGAGGACCGACTCCACCACCGCCAGGGCATGGCCCCGTACGGAGGTGAGGGTGGCGCGCCAGGTGCGGTTGGTGCGCCACAGCTCGGCGACGTAGAGCTGGGTGAGGGCGGGGGCGCCGGCGATGAAGTCCAGGCCGGCGCGGATCATCGCGTCCAGCGCGTCGACCCGGGTGCCGCCGCCGGCGACGGTCTTGTCGGCGGCGGTGCGCAGCGAGGCGGCGAGCAGGTCGATGCCGTCCCGCAGGAGTTCCTCGTAGAGGACGTTCTTGCTGCTGAAGTTGTAGTAGACGGTGCCCTTGGCGACGCCGGCGCGGTCCGCGATCTCGTCGACGGTGGTGGCGGAGAAGCCCTGTTCGGCGATGAGGGTGACGGCGGCGTCGAAGAGCCGGCGCCGGGTCGCGGTGCGGCGCGGCGCGGTGCGGGGGTGGGCCACGGGGGCGGTGCCGGTGCCGGCGCCGCCCCCGTTTCCGGAGCGGGTGCTCACAGGCTGAGCTCCGGGTGCAGGTCCTTCATCCGCACGACCTGGCGGCTGCGGGCCGCAAGCGCGGTGAGGGCCAGCGCGCCCAGCGTGAAGGCGGCGAGCACGATGCTGCCCTGCCAGACGACGTCCAGGTCACCACCGGTGATCAGCCGGCGCAGGCCGTCGACGACGTAGCTCATCGGCAGGAAGGGGTGGATCGCCGAGAAGAACGCCGGGCTGGTCTGCACCGGGTAGGTGCCGCCCGCCGAGGTCAGCTGGAGCATCAGGATGACCAGCGTGAGCACCCGGCCCGCCGGCCCGAAGAAGGCGCTCAGCAGCTGGATGACGGCGGCGAAGCAGGCGGTGGCCAGCATCAGGAAGCCGATGGTGGCGCCGGCGTGCTCCATCTCCAGGCCCAGGGCCCAGTGCAGCACGGCCATCAGGGCCAGCACCTGGACGATGCCGATGGCGAACGCCGGCAGCCAGGCGCCGAGCGCGATCCGCCAGCCGGGCGCGCCCGCGGCCAGCGCCCGCTTGCCGAGCGGCGCCAGCAGCATGTACGCGACCATCGCGCCGACCCAGAGGGAGAGCGGGATGAAGTACGGCGCGAGACCGGTGCCGTAGTTGGGCGCCTTGTGCATCGACTTGGCGGCCAGCTTGACCGGGTCGGACATCACGTCGGTGCGGTCGTCGCGGTCCTTCTTGTCGTAGTCCGGGATCTTGGCGACGCCCTTGTGCAGGCCGGTGGCCAGCTGGTTGGCGCCGTCCTTGAGCTTGTAGAGACCGCCGCTGATCTTCTCGGCGCCGTCGTGGGCGGTGCCCAGACCGTTGTGGAGCTGGCCGGCGCCGTTGTGGAGCTGGCCGGCGCCGTTGGCGAGGTCGCCCGCGCCGTTGGCGAGGGTACCGAGCCCAGCGGCGAACTGGCCGGCGCCGTCGGAGACCTGGTGGGCACCGGCGTTGAGCTGGTTGATCTGGCTGATCGCGGTGTCCGCGCGGTCGGCGATGCCGGGGGCCTGCGTGGCGACCTTGGTGGCGACCTCGTGCAGCTCGCGCAGCTTGGCGTGCAGGTTCCCGAAGTCGGTGTGCGCGAGGGTGTCGTCGACCTTCTCCGCCGCGTCGGCGGCGGCGGAGGTGCCCGCCGCGATCCCCTTCAGGCGCGGGCAGTCCGCGTCGGTGCTCGTCAGCCCGCACCGCTCCCGGTACAGCGCCGCGGCGTCGTCGGCGTTCTTGCGTGCCTCGGAGGCCGCCTTGGCGGAGTTCCCCGGCAGCTTGCTGAGGTCGTCGTCGAGCTTCTGGGTGAGGTCGGCGACGATCTGGGCCTTCCGCCCGATCTCCGCGCCGTGTTCGCGGAGGAAGGGGAGGTCCTTCTTGGCGATGCCGTGGACCTTGTCGGCGAGCTGCTGGGTGCCGTCCGCGACCTTGCCGGCCCCGTCGCTGAGCTGCTTGGCCTTGGCGGCGGCCTGCGACGCGCCGTTGTGGAGCTTGCCCGCGCCCTGGCTCAGGTCGCCCGCGCCGTTGGCGAGGTCGCCGGCGCCGCGGTTCAACTTGTCGAGCCCGTCGGCGAGTTCGCTGGTCTTCTGCCGGGCGGTGCCCAGGCCGTCGTCCACCTTGCCCGCGCCGTCGGCGGCCTCGGCGGTCTGGTCGTGCAGGTCGGAGAACGACACGAAGATCTTGTCGAGGAAGCCCCGGGTGGACTTCGCCGAGGTCTTGGCGCGGATCTCCGAGAACACCGTCTTGGAGATGGAGCCGACGATGTAGTTGTTGGCGTCGTTGGTGCGGACCTGGAGGGCACCGGTCTGCGGGGTGTCACCACCGCTGGAGACGATCTTCTGGCTGAAGTCCTTCGGGACGGTCAGCGAGAGGTAGTACTTGCCCTCTTCCAGACCCTTGGCGGCGTCGGCGGCGCCGACCTCCTCCCACTCGAAGGTCTTGCTGTCCTTGACGTTCCGGGCCAGGTCGGCGCCGGCGGTCAGCTTCTTGCCGTCGGAGGTGGCGCCCTCGTCCTGGTTGACCAGGGCGACCGGGATCTTGTCCAGCCGGCTGTAGGGGTCCCAGAAGGAGCAGAGGTAGAGCGCTCCGTACAGCAGCGGGATGAGCATCAGGGCGACCAGGCCAAGCCGGGGGAGCTTGCCCCTGCCGAAGCGCCGGAGCTCAAGCGCGGCCAGTCTCGGCGAACGCATGCGCCGCTTCCTCCTCGTGGATTTCGGGCTGGTGGGTGTCGGGGGTGGCCGGTCGGGCCGTGGGGGTGGCGGTGGCGGCGGCCGGGGCGGTGGAGACGACCAGGGCGTCCACCGGGGCGTCGGAGGCGACGGCGACCACGGTGGTGCCGGCCAGGGCCACGTCCCGGAGCAACTGCCAGGCGGCGGTGCGCTCTTCGGGCGTCAGCTTCATGTCGAGGTCGTCGACGGCCAGCAGATGCGGCTGGTGCATCGCCGCGAGCGCCACCGACACCCGCAGCGCCTCCAGCCGCTCCAGGTCGCGGACGCAGGTCCGCAGGCCCTTGGGGAGGGTGTCCGGGTCGAGTCCGGCGGTCGTCAGCGCGGCATCGACCAGGGCCCGGATGGCCTCCTTGCGGCGCCGGCCCCACAGGGGCATACCGCGGCGGCCCAACAGGGCCTGCTCCTGGAGGTGTTCGCCGACCGTGAGCGCCGGTTCGAGCTCGGCGACGCCGGGCACGTGCGCGAGCGCCGTACGGCCGCGGACCGTCCCCATCCGCTTGGGCAGCGGGAAGCCGGCGACCGTGGCGGAGCCCTCGGCCAGGCGCATCCGTCCGGTGAGCGCGAGCAGCAGGCAGGTGCGGCCGGAGCCGGAGGGTCCCTGCACTGCGACCAGCGATCCCGGGTCCGCGGTGATGTCGACGCCTCTGAAGGCCCATCCGCGCGGGCCCTTCACTCCGATTCCCCGGGCGTTGACGGCCGCCCCCTGACGGGTGGTCTCCACAACCCCTCCTTTTGATCTGACTGGTCAGTCTAAAAGTGTGCCGTACGCATGCCCGTGTTGACCAATCGGGGGCCGTGCACGGGCCGGAAATCGACGGTCTCGTCCGGAAAGCGACGGACCGACAGGTAACCGGTCCCGATCGGACAGGTCCTGGGGTGCGCGGACGTCTGCCAGCGCCGAGGCTTGGGGCCGGGCCGCGGTCGCGGCACGGACACGCGGGGACGGAGGGCCATGGACCACCCGGAGCGCACGCCGCACCACCACGACGGCACCGCACGCACGCGGCCCCCGGCGGCCCGCCGCACCGGGCCCCGCCGCCCGCCCGGCCCGCTCGCCGCCCTGCTCGCCGGCGCGCTGGTCGCGGCCCTCGCCCCCACCGCCCCGGCCGCCGCCGGCACGGCCCCCGACCCGGACACCGCCGCGCAGCGCTCCTGCACCGCCCCCGGCTGGGCCGCCACCGCGACCGCCCCCGACACCCGGGACGGCTTCCACGCCTACGTCGGCAACGGCTACCTCGGCCAGCGGATACCGCCCAACGGCATGGGCTACGCCGCCCCCGGCGGCACCACCGGCTGGCCCCTCAAGACCCCCGAGTACGACGGCTCCTTCGTCGCCGGCCTCTACGCCAGGGGCCCGGCCAGGCTCCGCGGCCGCCAGGCCATCGCCGCCCTCCCCACCTGGACCACCCTCGACGTCACCACCGGCGGCCCGCACGCCGAGACGTTCTCCTCGGCCACCGCCCCGGTCCGCCTCACCCGCTACCGCCAGACCCTCTCCCTGCGCTGCGGCACCGTCCGCACCTCGCTGACCTGGACCGCCGCCGACGGCCGGGCCACCGACCTGGTCTACGACGTGCTCGCCGACCGGGCCGATCCGCACACCGCGGCGGTCCGCCTGCGGATGACGCCCCACTGGAGCGGCGAGGCGACCGTCACCGACGCCCTCGACGGCCGCGGCGCCCGCCGGCTGCGCCCCGCCGGCCCGGCCCCCGGCGAGCGCGCCGGACGGCCCGGCACGGTCGCCGTCGGCTTCCGCACGGACGGCACCGGCACCGAGGGCGCCGTCGCCTCCACCCTCCGCGCAGGCTCCGGAGTCCGGGCCGTCCGGCCCCGCCCCGCCCCGCACGCCGCGGCCGTCGCCGAGGGCCTCAGCGCCCACCAGCGCCTGACCTTCCCGGTCCGCCGCGACCGCACCTACGAGCTCACCAAGTACGTCGGCGTGGACACCGCGCTCACCTCCCGCGCCCCCCGCGCCGCCGCCCGGACCGCCTCCCGCCGGGCCGCGGACCTCGGCTGGCGCGCCCTGACCGCCCGGCACCGCGCCGCCTGGCGGGAGCTGTGGCGCAGCGACATCGAGGTGCCCGGGCAGCCCGCCCTCCAGCTCTGGGTCCGCTCCGCGCAGTACGGCCTCCTGGCCGCCACCCGCCCCGGCAGCGCCGACAGCATCGGCCCCACCGGGCTGACCAGCGACAACTACGCCGGCGAGATCTTCTGGGACGCCGAGACCTGGATGTTCCCCGGCCTGCTGGCCACCCACCCCGACCTCGCCCGGTCCGTCGTCGACTACCGCTACCGCACCCGCCGCGCCGCCCGCGCCAACGCCCGCCGCCTGGGCTACCGCGGGCTCTTCTACCCCTGGACCAGCGGCAGCTCCGGCGACCTGTGGACCGAGTGCCACAGCTGGGAGCCGCCGCACTGCACGACCCAGGACCACCTCATGGGCGACATCTCCCTCGCCACCTGGCAGTACTACCTCGCCACCAAGGACACCGCCTGGCTGCGCAGCCGCGGCTGGCCCGTCCTGGCGGGCATCGCCCGCTACTGGGCCTCCCGGGTCACCCGCAACGCCGACGGCAGCTATTCGATCAACAACGTCGCCGGTCCCGACGAGTACAGCAACGGCGTCGACGACGCGGTCTTCACCAACGCCGGCGCCGCCACCGCACTGCGCCACGCCGCCCGCGCCGCCACTCTCCTGGGCGAAGCGGCCCCCGCTTCCTGGACGGCCGTCGCCGACCGGCTGCGCATCCCCTACGACGCCCGCCGCCACGTCTTCCGGCAGTACGCCGGGTACACGGGCCGGACCATCAAGCAGGCCGACGCGGTGCTCCTGATCTACCCCCTGCAATGGCCGATGACCCGGCAGCAGGCCGCCGCCACCCTCGACTACTACGTGGCCCGCACCGACCCCGACGGCCCCGCCATGACCGACTCCGTGCACGCCATCGTCGCGGCCGCCCTCGGCGAGCCCGGCTGCGTCACCCACACCTACCTCCAGCGCGCCATCGGGCCGTTCGTCCGCGGCCCGTTCGCGGAGTTCTCCGAGTCCCGCGGCGCCAAGGCCGGCGCCGCCGACCCGCACGCCGGCCGCCCCGCCCAGGACTTCCTCACCGGCAAGGGCGGCTTCCTCCAGGTCTTCACCCACGGGCTGACCGGTCTGCGGATGGCCGAGGACCGGCTCCGGCTGGACCCGCTGCTGCCGCCGCAGCTGGCCACCGGCGTCACCCTGCGCGCTCTGCACTGGCAGGGGCGCACCTTCGACCTCGCGCTCGGCGCCCACCGCACCACGGTCACGCTGACCTCGGGAGCGGCCCTGCCGCTGGCCACCCCCGAGGGCCCGAAGCTGGTCGGCCGCGGCGCCCCGGCCGTCCTTACGACCCGCCGCCCCGACCTCGACCCGACCACCGACCTCGCCCGCTGCGCCCCCGCCACCGCGACCTCCGAGCAACCCGGCAACTACGCCGCCGCCGCGGTCGACGGCAACGCCACCACCGCCTGGATCCCCCGGGCCGCCGACGCCACCCTCACCGTCGACCTCGGCCGCACCAGGACCGTCGGCCGGATCACCCCGCACTGGACCGCCACCCGCCCCCGCTCCTTCCTCGTCCAGGTCTCCCTGGACGGCACGCACTGGACCGGCACCGGCTACGCGGGCCGCAGCCCGGCCCGGTACGTCCGCGTCGTGGTCCACGGCGACCCCCGGCCCGCGCCCGGCGGCGGACCCGCCCCGCGCCCGGGCCTGACGGAGCTGGAGGTGACGCGGGCGCACTGACCCGGCCCGGCCCGCGCCGGCGTTTTTGTTACGGCGGGATGAAATCCGCCGCCCCCGGTGTTGGTGCCATGCGGCAGACGACGCATGGGAGGCATCGGGTGGCGGGGACGGACACAGCACACAAGAGCTGGGCACAGCGGTTGACCCGGGACTGCTGGAGGTACCGCAAGGACGTCCTCCTGGCGCTCGGCGCCTCGCTCGCCGGGATGGCCGTCACCGCCCTCGTCCCGCTCATCCCGAAGCTGATCATCGACGACGTGATCGTGCGGCACGAGCGGTCCCTCGCCCCCTGGGCGACCCTCCTGATCGCCGCCGCCGTCGTGGTCTACGCCCTCACCTACCTCCGCCGCTTCTACGGCGGGCGCCTCGCCCTCGACGTCCAGCACGACCTGCGCACCCGCATGTACGACGCGCTGGCCCGGCTCGACGGGCGGCGGCAGGACGAACTCAGCACCGGCCAGGTCGTCGGCCGCGCCACCAGCGACCTCCAGCTCATCCAGAGCCTGCTGTTCATGCTCCCGATGATGATCGGGAACGTCCTGCTCTTCGCCGTCTCACTGGCCGTGATGGCCTTCCTCTCACCGCTGCTGACCGTGGTCGCCCTGGCCGTCGCGCCGGCCCTGTGGTTCATCGCCCGGCGCAGCCGCACCCGCCTCTTCCCCGCCACCTGGTACGCCCAGGGGCAGGCCGCCGCGGTCGCCTCCGTCGTGGACGGCGCGGTCTCCGGCGTCCGGGTCGTCAAGGGCTTCGGCCAGGAGGAGCAGGAGACCGGCAAGCTCCGCGAGGTCGGCCGCCGGCTGTTCGCCGCCCGGCTGCGCACCGTCCGCCTCAACGCCCGCTACACCCCCGCCCTCCAGGCCGTCCCCGCCCTCGGCCAGGTCGCGATGCTGGCGCTCGGCGGCTGGATGGCCACCCAGGGCCACATCACCCTCGGCACCTTCGTCGCCTTCTCCACCTACCTCGCGCAGTTGGTCGGCCCGGTCCGGATGCTGGCGATGATGCTGACCGTCGCCCAGCAGGCCCGCGCCGGCGTGGAGCGGGTCTACGAGCTCATCGACACCGAACCGACCATCACCGAGCGCCCGGATGCCCACGAACTGCCCGCCGACGCCCCGGCCACCGTCGTCTTCGACCAGGTGACCTTCGGCTACGGCCCGCACCACGACCCGGCCGCCGAGCGCGCGGGAGCGCCCGGCGACGGCGACGCGCCGCCCGCCCCCCGCCCGGTGCTCGACGCCTTCTCGCTGCGCATCGACGCCGGCGAGACGGTCGCCGTCATCGGCACCTCCGGCAGCGGCAAGTCCACCGTCTCCCTGCTGCTGCCCCGCTTCTACGACGCGACCGCCGGCCGCGTCCTGGTCGGCGGCCACGACGTCCGCGACCTCACCCTCGCCTCGCTGCGCGCCGCCATCGGCCTGGTCCCCGAGAGCAGCTTCCTGTTCTCCGACTCCATACGGGACAACATCGCCTACGGCCACCCGGAGGCCACCGACGAGCAGATCCGCGCCGCCGCCCGCGCCGCCCAGGCCGACCGCTTCATATCCGAGCTCCCCCAGGGCTACGACACCGAGGTCGGCGAGCAGGGCCTGACCCTCTCCGGCGGTCAGCGGCAGCGCATAGCCCTGGCCCGCGCCCTCCTCACCGACCCCCGGCTGCTGGTCCTGGACGACGCCACCTCCGCCGTCGACGCCCGCGTCGAGCACGAGATCCACGAGGCGCTGCGCGGCGTCATGGCCGGCCGGACGACGCTGCTGATCGCCCACCGCGCCTCCACCCTGGCCCTCGCCGACCGGGTCGCGGTCCTCGACGGCGGCCGCCTGGTCGACGTCGGCACCCAGGAGGAGCTCGCCGAGCGCTGCGCCCTCTACCGCCGCCTGCTGACCGACCCCGAGGAGTTGGGCGGCGTCCCGCACGACCCGGCCGGGGCGCTGGCCGGCACCCTCGACGACGCGTTCACGGCCCCCGGCACCCTGGCCGCAACGGCCCCCGTCCGCCGCCCCGGAGCCCTCGTCGACGCCGCCCCCGACGGGCCCGCCGCCGACGCCGATGCCGCCGCGGCCGCCACCGGCGGCATCACCCCCGAACTGTGGGTCCGCCGCGAGCAGGAGGCCGAAGCGGGCGCCGCCGGCACCGCCCCCCGCGCGGCCACCGCCGCCGCCGGCCCCGGCATCGCCGCCGCCATGGCCGGATCGCCGGCCACCCCCGAACTCCTCGCCCGGGTCGCCGCGTTGCCCCCGGCCACCGACGCCCCCGACATCGACGAGGCCGCCGCCGTCCGCCCCGAGCGCTCCTACGGCCTGCGCCGCCTGCTGCACGGCTTCGGCAGGCCGCTGCTGCTGGCCCTCCTGCTGGTCGCGGTGGACGCCTTCGCCTCCCTGCTGCTGCCGGTCCTCATCCGGCAGGGCATCGACGACGGCGTCCGGCGCGGCGTCCTGGCCGGTGTCTGGATCGCCGCCGCCCTCGCCCTGGTCGTGGTGATCGCCCAGTGGGCCGCCCAGTTCGGCGCCAACCGCATGACCGGCCGCACCGGCGAACGGGTCCTGTACTCGCTCCGCCTGAAGATCTTCTCCCAGCTCCAGCGCCTCGGACTCGACTACTACGAGCGCGAGTTGACCGGCAAGATCATGACGCGGATGACCACCGACGTCGACGCGCTGTCCACGTTCCTCCAGACCGGCCTGGTCACCGCCGTCGTCTCGGTCCTCACCTTCTTCGGCATCCTGCTCGCCCTGCTCGCCATCGACGTCCAGCTGGCCCTGGTCGTCTTCGCCACCCTCCCGCCGCTCGTCCTGGCCACCTACGTCTTCCGCAAGCGCAGCGTCCAGGCGTACGAGCTCGCCCGCGAGCGCATCAGCACCGTCAACGGCGACCTCCAGGAGAGCGTCGCCGGGCTGCGGATCGTCCAGGCGTTCCGCCGCGAGGGGCATGGCGCGCAGCGGTACGCCGCGCGCAGCGACGCCTACCGCCAGGCCCGGGTGCGCGGCCAGTTCCTGATATCGGTCTACTTCCCGTTCGTCCAGCTGCTGTCGTCGGTGGCGTCCGCGCTGGTGCTGATCGTCGGCGCCGACCGGATCGGCGGGCACACCCTCAGCGCCGGCGCCCTGGTCGCCTACCTCCTCTACATCGACCTGTTCTTCGCCCCCGTCCAGCAGCTCTCCCAGGTCTTCGACGGCTACCAGCAGGCGTCCGTCTCGCTCGGCCGGATCGGCGAACTGCTCGCCCAGCCCACCACCACCCCGCCCGCCGAGCACCCCCGCCCGGTCCCCGCGCTGCGCGGCGAGATCACCTTCGACGACGTCCACTTCCACTACGGCGACCACGACGAACCGGCCCTGGCCGGCGTCGACCTGACCATCCCCGCCGGCCAGACGGTCGCCTTCGTCGGCGAGACCGGCGCCGGCAAGTCCACCCTCGTCAAGCTCGTCGCCCGCTTCTACGACCCGACCGCCGGCGCGGTCCGCGTCGACGGCACCGACCTGCGCGAGCTGGACCTGACCGGCTACCGCCGCCGGCTCGGCGTCGTCCCCCAGGAGTCCTACCTCTTCGCCGGCACGGTCCGCGACGCCATCGCCTACGGCCGCCCGGACGCCGGCGACGCCGAGGTGGAGGCCGCCGCCCGGGCGGTCGGCGCGCACACCATGATCGCCGGGCTGGACGGCGGCTACCTCCACGAGGTCGCCGAGCGCGGCCGCAACCTCTCCGCCGGCCAGCGCCAGCTGCTCGCCCTGGCCCGCGCCGAACTCACCGGCCCCGACGTCCTGTTGCTCGACGAGGCCACCGCCGCCCTGGACCTGGCCACCGAAGCCGTCGTCAACCAGGCCACCGAACGGCTCTCCGGCCGCCGCGCCGGCGCCACGGCCGACTCCTCGCCCGTTCACCGCCCTTCGTCGAACGCTGCCGCGCGCACCACCCTGATCGTCGCCCACCGGCTCACCACCGCCGCCCGCGCCGACCGGGTCGTCGTCCTCGACCGCGGCCGGATCACCGAGGACGGCACCCACGCCCAACTCCTCGCCCACGGCGGCCGGTACGCCGCACTGTGGCGGACCTTCACCGGCGAGGAGGAGGCCGTGAAGGTGTGAGCGCGGCGCCCTGAAGGGGGTCCGGGCGGGCCGGCGAAGTCGCCCCTGCCGGACGGACGTTGGGATATTACGGACATGCCCTGGTGGCGCCCCCTGGTGCGCCGATAGGTTCGGCCCGACCTCACGCACCCCAAGGGGAGGGCCCATGCGCAAGCGCAAGAGATGGCTGCCGGCGCTCGCCGTGCTCATAGGCACGGCGGGCGCCGCCGCACCGGCCGGGGCGGCCACCGCCGCCGGCTCGGACGGCGCCGACATCAAGGACCGGATCCTCGCGATCCCCGGTATGCACCTCATCGAGGAGAAGCCGGTCGACGGCTACCGCTACTTCGTCCTCGACTACACCCAGCCGATCGACCACCAGCACCCGCAGAAGGGCACCTTCCAGCAGCGGCTGACCCTGCTCCACAAGTCGGTGGACCGCCCGACGGTGTTCTTCACCTCCGGCTACAACGTGAGCACCACACCGTCCCGCAGCGAGCCCACCAAGATCATCGACGGTAACCAGGTCTCCCTGGAATACCGCTACTTCACCCCGTCCCGCCCGGTGCCCACCGACTGGAAGAAGCTGGACATCCGGCAGGCCGCCGACGACCAGCACCGCATCTTCCAGGCGCTGCACGCGGTGTACGCCAAGAACTGGATCGCCACCGGCGGCAGCAAGGGCGGCATGACGGCCACCTACTACCGCCGCTTCTTCCCGCACGACATGAACGGCACCGTCGCCTACGTCGCCCCCAACAACACCGACCGCGACGACACCCGCGCCTACGACCGGTTCTTCGCCACCGTCGGCACCCCCGAGTGCCGCGCCGCCGTCGGGAAGATCGAGCGCGAGGCGCTGCTCCGCCGCGGCGAGATGGTCAACCGCTTCGAGAAGTGGGCCGGCGAGAACAAGCGCACCTTCCACCTCGTCGGCAACGCCGACCGCGCCTACGAAGTCCTCGTCACCGACCTGGTCTTCGGCTTCTGGCAGTACCAGCCCGCCGCCACCGCCTGCGCCGAGGTGCCCGCCCCCACCGCCTCCACCGACACCCTGTGGAAGTGGATCGACAAGGTCGGCGGCTTCGACTCCTACACCGACCAGGGCATGGAGAAGTACCAGCCGTACTACTACCAGGCCGGCACCCAGCTCGGTGAGCCCGCGTACCACTACCCGGGCCTCCGCGGCCTGCTGCGCTACCCGGGCATCAACAACTCCCGCAACTTCGTGCCCCGCGACATCCCCATGCGCTTCGACAAGCGGGCCATGCCCGACGTCGACCGCTGGGTGCGGCACCACGCGACGCGGATGATGTTCGTCAACGGGCAGTTCGACCCGTGGAGCGCCAAGCCCTTCGCGCTCGGCAGCGGCTCCCGGGACTCGTACCGCTTCACCGTCCCCGGCGGCAACCACGGCGCCAGCATCTCCCAGCTCAAGGACGCCGACCGCACCAAGGCCACCGCCGAACTCCTGACCTGGGCCGGCCTCCCGGCGCCGGCGAACGGCCGGGCCCTCGCCCAGGCCCCGTACAACGCCACCCTGGACCGGCCGCAGGGCAACCAGGGCCTGACCCTGCGCCCGTAGGACCGCACCGCGCCGCACAGGGGTGCGCCCCGCCGGTCCAACGGCGGGGCGCACCCGGCCCGTTCAGTACCGCAGCCCGTGCCCGATCGGGTACAGCACGGTCCCCGGCGCGTCCGCGCGCATCACCGGCACCGGCAGCCGGCCCACCGGGTCCCGCCGCCCGGCGATCACCCGGGCCGCCGCCCGCAGCTCCACATCGGTCCACGAGTAGCTCGCCAGCGCCGCCCGCACCCCGTCCAACAGGGCGATGTCGTACGGATTGCGGACCGCCAGCTGCACCACCGGCCGCCCCGTGGCCAGCAGCTCCTCGACCAGCGTGCGCTGCGCCGACGACGCGGTCACGTCGTACGTCGCCACCACCGCCGCGTCCCGCACGGCCAGGGCCGCCCGGGCCCGGGCGATCAGCTCCCGGGACGGCGCCGTCCCGGTGGACAGCGCGGTCGCCGAGAAGCCCAGCCCGGTCAACTCCTCGGCCAGCACCCCGGTCGGCGGTCCGCCGGTGCCGGTCGGCGCGGCCGGGTCCGCCCCCACCACCAGCAGCCGGCCGGTCCGCCGCCGGGACAGCGGCAGCAGCCCGCCGTCGTTGCGCAGCAGCGTGGTGGTGCCCTCGGCGATCCGGTCCGCCGCGGCACGGTGGGCGCGCACCCCCACCACCCGGTCCACCTGCCGCCGCGAGGTGTACGGGGCGGCGAACAGGCCCCGGCGCTCCTTGAGCAGCAGGATCCGCAGCAGCTTGGCGTCGATCTCCGGCTCGCTCAACTCCCCGTCCCGCAGGGCCCGGACGACGGCGGTGTGCGCGACGGACAGGTCCGGCGGGTTCAGCAGCTGGTCCACCCCCGCCTTCAGCGCCAGCACCGGCACCCGGTCGTCCCCGTACTTCACCCGGACGCCCTCCATGCCCAGCGAGTCCGTCACCACCACCCCGCCGTAGCCGAGCCGCCGCCGCAGCACGCCGGTGACGATCGGGCGGGAGAGGGTCGCCGGATCGCCGCTGGGGTCCAGGGACGGCACGACGATGTGCGCGGTCATCACCGAGTCGATACCGGCGGCGATCGCCGCCTCGAAGGGCGGCGCGTCCAGCCGCTGCCACTCCTCGGCGGAGTGGTGGATGTACGGCAGCCCGACGTGGCTGTCGGTGTCGGTGTCGCCGTGCCCGGGGAAGTGCTTGGCGCAGGCCGCCACCCCCGCGCTCTGGTAGCCGTGCACCTGGGCGGCGACCATACGGGCCACCGCCTGCGGGTCGGCCCCGAAGGACCGCACGCCGATGACCGGGTTGGCGGGGTCGACGTTGACGTCGGCGTCCGGTGCGTAGTCCTGCCGGACGCCCATCGCCAGCAGCTCCTGCCCGGCGATCCGCCCCGCCTGGCGGGCGTCCTCGACGGACCCGGAGGCGCCCAGCGCCATCGCCCCGGGGAACAGCGTCGCCGGCGCCCCGATCCGGGCCACGATGCCGTGCTCCTGGTCGGTCGCGGTCAGCACCGGGACGGGGACGCGCTGGGCGGCGGCCGCCTCCTGGATGCCGTTGGAGAGCGCGGCGATCTGGTACGGATCGCGGGTGTTGTGCGCCCAGCCGAAGTAGATGATGCCGCCGACGTGGTATGTGGCGATCAGCTCGGCGGCGTCGGCGACGCCGATCTCCTTGCGGTTGGCGGCGACGTCGGCCGGGTCCGGATCGGTCGCGGACTCCCCGTACACCCGCATCACGAAGAGCTGCCCGGCCTTCTCCTCCGGCGTCATCCGGGCGATGAGCCGGCGCAGCCGGTCCAGGGTGGTGCGCGGGGGCGGCGGGGCGGGGGAGGGGACGGCGGACGCGGTGCCGGTCCCCAGGGCGGCGGCCGCGGCGGCCGCTGCGGCGGTGGTCAGGACGGTACGTCTGGAGTGCATCTGCGCTCCTTCCGAGGGCTTCCTCGAACGTGTGAGGGAAACGTCCGAGGAGCCACGGATAACCGGAAAACACCTGCCGGTCAATGACGGGGAACCGCGGCGCCGCCCAGGGATTGCGGGCCGGGCCGGGGTGTGGTGGGGCACGGCCGGCGGCACGGCGGGGCGCCGAAGTCCCGCCCGCTACGGGCCCGTCGGAGGGGTGCCGGGGGCCGCGCGGCCGGTCCGGAGACGGTCCGACGGGGCGGGGGCGGACAGCGCCGGGCCCCCGCCCGCCGCCTCCCACAGCCGTTCCAGATGGGCCCGGCCCGCCCGGAGCAGCCCCGGCAGCGCGGCCGCCTCCGGATACCACCGCTTCTCGTACTCCCAGCACAGCCAGCCCCCGCCTGCCGGGCCGAGCGCGGCCACCACCTCCGCCAGCGGCAGCACCCCCGCCCCCAGCGGCAGCGGCGTCAACTCCCGCGCCGAGGCCACGTCCTTGACCTGCACATACCCCAGATGACGGCCGAGCGCGGTGCGCGTCGCGGTGGGCGTCTCGCCGCCGAGCCAGCTGTGCAGCACGTCCCACAGCGCCCCCACGTGCGGATGGTCCACCGCCGCCACGATCCGGGCCGCCGCCGCTCCCGTGCGGTGCGAGTCATGGGTCTCCAGCAGCACCCGCACCCCGCGCTCCGCGGCCAGCGGCGCCACCGCGCAGAGCCGACGGACCGCGTCCGCCTCCGCCCGCTCCGGCGGCCGGCCGCCGCCCCCGGGGAAGACCCGGACGTACCAGGCCCCTAGATCGGCGGCCAGCAGCACCAGTTCGGCCAGCTCGTGCGCCAGCGCGGCCTCCGCCCCGGCGCCGGCGCACTCCGCCGCGACCCGGGCGTACCCGGCGACGGCCGGCACCGCCACCCCCGCCGCCGCGAACCGCCCGCGCACCGCCGCCCGCTCGCGCGCGCCCAGGCCCGGATGCACCGGCTCTTCAGGATGCGCCCGCAGCTCCACCCCCTGATAGCCGCAGGCCACGGCCAGCCGCACCACCTCGGCCACCGGCATCCCGGGCACCCCGAGCGTGGAGAACGCCGTCCGCACCCCCGCCGGGGCACCGTCCCCAGCCATCCCAGCCATCCCGCCTCCTGTCCCGCCCGCCGCCACGTCAGCCTCCTGTCCTGCCCGACCCGATGCCGCCCGAAACCGCACCGCCGACGCCCGCCGCCCCGGACCGCACCGGCCCCGTCGACTCCCGGACCAGCAGCTCCCCGGGCAGCGTCGCCACCCCGCCCGGCGGGGCCACCGCCCGCCCCAGCGCCAGCCGCCCCGCCCGCGCCCCCGCCTCGAGCAGCGGCAACCGCACGGTGGTCAGCGCGGGCGCGGCGTCCACGCTGAACGGCAGGTCGTCGAAACCGGCGACCGAGACGTCGTGCGGTATCCGCAGCCCCCGGTCGCGCAGGGCGGCGCACACCCCCAGCGCGGCGGTGTCGTTGGCCGCCACGACGGCCGTCAAGTCGGGCTCCCGCCGCAGGAGTTCCACCGCCGCGTCGTATCCCGAGGCGCGGTCGTAGGCCCCGGGGACCGTCCGCCCGGGTACGTCCGCGACGCCGTGGGCGGCGAGTGCGTCCCGATGGCCGGCCAGGCGCTCGGTGGTGGTGGTGCGGCCGGCCGGGCCCGCCACGCAGCCGATCCTGCGATGCCCCAGCGCCAGCAGATGCGCCGTCAGCCGACGGGCGCCGCCGCGGTTGTCGAACGCCAGGGTGACCGGCGCGACGGACGCGCCGGACCGGCGCGCGGCATGCCGCTCCGCCCCCTCCGCCCCGACCGGATCCAGTGGCGGCCGTCCGCACAGCACCACCCTGGTGCCCGCCTCCGCCAGCCGCGCCAACCGGGCGGCGAGTGCCCGCGCGTGCCCCGGATCCTCAGGCGCCCCGCCGGTCAGCACCACCGCGGCCGCCCGCTGGCGCTGGAGACGGGTGAGATGGTCCAGCTCGCGCTCCGGGGAGCCGCCCGTACCGCACACCACGGCCAGCTTCTCGTCCCCGGGGCCGGCGGCGCCGCCCAACTCCCCCTGGACGGCGCCGGCCAGCACCCCGAAGAACGGGTCCGCGAGGTCATTGACGAGGATGCCCACCAGGTCCGAGCCGGCGCCGGCCAGCGCGCTCGCCGGACCGTCGACGACGTACTCCAGCTCCGCCACCGCCCGCAGCACCCGGCCGCGGGTCCCCTCGGTCACCGGATACCTGCCGCTGAGCACCCGCGAGACGGTCGCCGCCGACACCCCCGCGCGCGCCGCCACATCCGCCAGCGTCACCGCCACTGCGCCCTCCCCGCTCCGTCAACACCCCTGGGACGCACCCTTGTTGGCGATCCGCTCCGCAGGCTAGCGTCCGTCACGACTGAAAGCGCTTACTGTCCACAGGCACCCCCTCCGCACACCACCGCTGTCCCATTCCGCACCCGCCGCACGCGCACGACGCGAGAGAGAGGCCGGACCGTGACACGCAGGACCGTACGCATCGCCATGAACGGCGCGACCGGGCGCATGGGCCATCACCAGCATCTGGTCCGCTCCCTTCTCGCCCTGCGCGACCAGGGCGGTCTTCCGCTGGACGACGGCACGGTGCTCTGGCCGGAGCCGGTGCTCGTCGGCCGCTCCGGGCCGCGGGTCAGGGCGCTGGCCGAGCGGTACGACCTCGCCTGGAGCTCCGATCTCGACACCGTCCTCGCCGACGACACCGTCGAGATCTACTTCGACGCCCAGGTCACCGCCGCCCGCGAACCGGCAGTGAAGAAAGCGATTGCCGCCGGAAAGCACCTCTACGTCGAGAAGCCCACCGCCCTCGGTCTCGCCGGCGCCGTGGAACTCGCCCGGCTCGCCGAGGAGGCCGGCGTCAAACACGGCGTCGTCCAGGACAAGCTCTTCCTCCCCGGACTGCGCAAACTCCGCCGCCTCCTGGACGGCGGCTTCTTCGGCCGGGTCCTGTCCGTGCGGGGCGAGTTCGGCTACTGGGTCTTCGAGGGCGACTGGCAGCCCGCCCAGCGCCCCTCCTGGAACTACCGCGCCGAGGACGGCGGCGGGATCGCCTCCGACATGTTCCCGCACTGGGAGTACGTCCTGCACGAGCTGTTCGGGCCGGTCCGCGCCGTCCAGGCCCGGGTCGCCACCCATCTCCCGCACCGCTGGGACGAGTCCGGCGCCCCCTACGGGGCGACCGCGGACGACGCCGCCTACGCCCTCTTCGAACTCGACGGCGGCGTCCTCGCCCAGGTCAACTCCTCCTGGGCGGTCCGGGTGCACCGCGACGAACTGCTGGAGTTCCAGGTGGACGGCACCGAGGGCTCGGCCGTCGCCGGGCTGCGCCGCTGCCGCGTCCAGCACCGCGCCAGCACCCCCAAACCCGTCTGGAACCCCGACCTCCCCACCACCGAGCCGTTCCGCGACCAGTGGCAGGAGGTCCCCGACAACGCCGCGTTCGACAACGCCTTCAAGGCCCAGTGGGAGCTCTTCCTGCGCCATGTGGCGGCCGACGGGCCCTGGCACTGGGACCTCTGGGCGGGCGCCCGCGGCGTCCAGCTCGCCGAACTGGGCCTGCGTTCCTCGACCGAGGGCCGCCGTCTCCCCGTACCGGAGCTGACCCGTTGACCGCGTCCGCCGCCGAGCCTCCCACCGGGGCGCCGCCGCGGCCGCGCTCCCGTACGGTCTTCGCCGCCGCCCATGTGGTCGCCGACCCGCACGCCGACACCCCACCGGGCGGTCCGGCCGCCCTCGACTGGGACGCCACCCTCGCCTTCCGCCACCACCTCTGGGCGCACGGGCTGGGCGTGGCCGAGGCGATGGACACCGCACAGCGCGGTATGGGCCTGGACTGGGCGGGCGCCGCCGAGCTGATCCGCCGCTCGGCCGCCGAGGCCCGCGCGGTCGGCGGCCGCCTCGCCTGCGGCGCCGGAACCGACCAACTCCCCGCCATCGGAGCCACGTTGGCGGACATCCGGGCCGCCTATGAGGAGCAGCTCGCCGTCGCCGAGGACGCCGGCGCGCAGCCGGTCCTGATGGCCTCCCGCCAGCTCGCCGCCCTCGGGGCCGGCCCCGACACCTACCGCGAGCTCTACGGGCACCTGCTGCGCCAGACCAGCCGTCCGGTGATCCTGCACTGGCTCGGCCCGATGTTCGACCCCGCGCTGGCCGGCTACTGGGGCAGCCCGGACCTCGACGCCGCCACGGAGACCCTCCTGGCCATCGTCGCCGACAACTCCCGTGCGGTGGACGGCGTCAAGGTCTCCCTCCTGGACGCCGCCCGGGAGGTCGGACTGCGCCGCCGGCTGAAGGCGACGGGGGTGGCCCGAGGAGCCTCGGACGAGGGCGGTGACGGGCGAGGGGAGGGCGTGCGCTGCTACACGGGCGACGACTTCCACTACCCGGAACTGATCGCCGGCGACGAGCACGGTTTCAGCGACGCCCTCCTGGGCGTCTTCGACCCGCTCGCCCCGTTGGCCGCCCAGGCCGTCCGCCGCCTGGACGCCGGCGACCCGGCCGGCTTCCGCGCCGTCCTGGACCCGACCGTCCCACTGGCCCGCCACCTCTTCCAGGCACCCACTCGCTACTACAAGACCGGCGTGGTCCTGCTCGCCTGGCTGGCCGGGCACCAGTCCCACTTCACCATGGTCGGCGGCCTCCAGTCCGCCCGCTCCCTGGCGCATCTGCGCCGCGCCCACGAACTCGCCACCGCGCTCGGCCTGTTCCCCGACCCGGACCTGGCCGCCGCCAGGATGCGCACCCTGCCGGCCGGCTGCGGAGCCGAGGAGACGACCACCCCATGACGGACGCCCGCGCCGCCCTCCTCGCCCGCCTGAGCCTCAACCAGGAGACCCTCCGGCAGTGGTCCCTGCCCGAACTCGCCGACGGCTGCGCCCGGGCCGGCCTGCGGGCGGTTGGCCTGTGGCGCGCCCCGGTGCACGCCTACGGGGCGCGCGCCGCCGCCCGTCTCCTCCGGGACGCCGGCCTCACCGTCAGCAGCCTGTGCCGGGGCGGCTTCTTCACCGCCGAGGACCCCGCCGGGCGCACGACCGCCCTGGCGGACAACCGGGCCGCCATCGAGGAGGCCGCGACCCTCGGGACCGACACCCTGGTCCTGGTCTCCGGCGGCCTGCCGCCCGGCAGCCGCGATCTCCCCGGCGCCCGCGAACGGGTCGCCGACGCCCTCGCCGAACTCGCCCCGTACGCCGCCGCGCACGGCGTACGGCTGGCCCTGGAACCGCTGCACCCGATGTACGCGGCGGACCGCTGCGTGGTCTCCACCCTCGCCCAGGCACTCGACCTGGCCGAGCGCTTCCCCGCCGACCAGGTGGGCGTGGTCGTGGACACCTACCACCTGTGGTGGGACGACACGATCGGTGACCAACTGGCCCGCGCGGGCGGCACCGAAGGAGCGGCGAGGACGGACAGCACCGAGGGGACGGAGGGAACCGAGGACGCAACGGAAGGGACCGAGGACGGAGCGGACGGGAGGGAGGAAGGAGCGGAACGGCGCCCCTCCCGCATCGCCGCCTTCCAACTCGCCGACTGGATCACCCCGCTCCCCGAGGGCGTCCTCCTGGGGCGCGGGCAACTGGGCGACGGGTCGGTGGACCTGCGCTGGTTCCGCGAACGCGTCGACGCGACCGGCTACCGGGGCCCCATCGAGGTGGAGATCTTCAACCCGTCCCTGTGGTCCCGCGATGGCACCGAGGTCCTCGCGGAGACCCTCGCCCGCTTCACCCGCCACGTCGTCTGACCGCCGCCCCGCCCCCGCCTGCCCCGCCCTTCTCCCACCCCGCTGTCACCGCCTGGCGGTACCGTCGAAGCATGGTCAACGGATCGGTGGTGGAAGGGGTCCTGGAGCGGATCACCTACGCGAACGAGGAGAACGGCTACACGGTAGCCAGGGTCGACACCGGCCGCGGCTCCGGTGAGTTGCTGACCGTCGTCGGTGCGCTGCTGGGGGCGCAGCCGGGGGAGTCGCTCCGGTTGGAGGGCCGTTGGGGCTCCCACCCCCAGTACGGCAAGCAGTTCACGGTGGAGAACTACACCACCGTCCTGCCCGCCACCGTCCAGGGCATCCGCCGCTATCTGGGCTCGGGCCTGATCAAGGGCATCGGCCCCCGCATCGCCGACCGGATCACCGAGCACTTCGGCATCGACACCCTCGACGTGATCGAGACCGACCCCGGGCGCCTGATCGAGGTGCCCGGCCTGGGCCCCAAGCGCACCAGGCTGATCGGCGCCGCCTGGGAGGAGCAGAAGGCCATCAAGGAGGTCATGGTCTTCCTCCAGGGCGTCGGCGTCTCCACCTCCATCGCCGTGCGGATCTACAAGAAGTACGGCGACGCGTCGATCTCGGTGGTGAAGAACCAGCCCTACCGCCTGGCCGCCGATGTCTGGGGCATCGGCTTCCTGACCGCCGACAAGATCGCCCAGTCCGTGGGCATCCCGCACGACAGCCCGGACCGCGTCAAGTCCGGCCTCCAGTACGCCCTGTCGCAGTCCACGGACCAGGGGCACTGCTTCCTTCCGGAGGAGCAACTGATCGCGGACGCGGTGAAGTTGCTCCAGGTGGACACCGGCCTGGTCATCGACTGCCTGGCCGAGCTGGCCGAGGATCCGGAGGGCGTGGTCCGCGAGAAGGTGCCCGGCCCGGAGGACGGCACCCCGGTCACCGCGGTGTATCTGGTGCCGTTCCACCGCGCGGAGCTCTCCCTGGCCGGGCGGCTGAACCGGCTGCTGCGCACGGACGACGACCGGATGCCCGCGTTCCAGGGGGTGGACTGGGACAAGGCGCTGGCCTGGCTGGCGCGGCGTACGGGGGCGCAGCTGGCGCCGGAGCAGCAGGCGGCGGTCCGGCTGGCGCTGACCAGCAAGGTCGCGGTGCTCACCGGCGGCCCGGGCTGCGGCAAGTCGTTCACGGTCCGCTC
Organism: Streptomyces sp. NPDC093097; assembly: GCF_044754325.1. NCBI lineage: Bacteria > Bacillati > Actinomycetota > Actinomycetes > Kitasatosporales > Streptomycetaceae > Streptomyces > Streptomyces sp. NPDC093097. Next base: position 400,743 of record NZ_JBIVOW010000003.1, on the reverse strand, counting down.
GGTGGTCGAGCTGGCCCGTGCCAAGCAGGCCACGGTGGTGCTCGCGGCGCCCACCGGCCGGGCGGCCAAGCGGCTGGCGGAGCTGACCGGCGCGGACGCCTCCACCGTCCACCGCCTGCTGGAGCTGAAGCCGGGCGGGGACGCCGCCTACGACGCCGACCGCCCTCTGGACGCCGACCTGGTCGTGGTCGACGAGGCGTCGATGCTCGATCTGCTGTTGGCCAACAAACTCGTCAAGGCGGTGCCGCCGGGCGCCCATCTGCTGCTGGTCGGGGACGTGGACCAGCTGCCGTCGGTGGGCGCCGGCGAGGTGCTCCGCGATCTGCTGGCCGACGGGGGAGGGGCCGCGCGCGGCGCGTCGGACAGCGGTGGTGGCCGGGCGACGGGTGGGACCGTCCCGGCGGTCCGCCTGACCCGGATCTTCCGGCAGGCCCAGCAGTCCGGTGTGGTCACCAACGCCCACCGCATCAATTCCGGCGTCCCCCCACTGACCAGCGGCCTTGCCGACTTCTTCCTGTTCGCCGAGGAGGACGCGGAGGAGGCGGCCCGGCTGACGGTCGACGTGGTGGCGCGCCGCATCCCGGCGAGGTTCGACCTCGACCCGCGCCGGGACGTCCAGGTGCTGGCCCCGATGCACCGCGGCCCGGCCGGCGCCGGGGCGCTCAACGGCCTGCTCCAGCAGGCGGTGACCCCGGCCCGCCCCGACCTGCCGGAGCGCCGCTTCGGCGGCCGGGTCTTCCGCGTCGGCGACAAGGTCACCCAGATCAGGAACAACTACGAGAAGGGCCGCAACGGCGTCTTCAACGGCACGGTGGGGGTGGTCACCGGGCTCGACACCGTCGAGCAGCGGCTGACCGTCCTCACCGACGAGGACGAGGAGGTTCCCTACGACTTCGACGAACTGGACGAGCTGGCCCACGCCTATGCGGTGACGATCCACCGCTCCCAGGGGAGCGAGTATCCGGCCGTGGTGATTCCGGTCACCACCAGCGCCTGGATGATGCTCCAGCGCAATCTGCTCTACACCGCCGTGACCCGGGCGAAGCGCCTGGTGGTGCTGGTCGGCTCGCGACGGGCCCTCGGGCAGGCCGTGCGGACGGTATCCGCCGGTCGCAGGCATACCGCGCTGGACCACCGACTCGCCGGAGCGATCTGATGTCGCACCCCTTTCGTAATCGGGGCGAACGGGAGCAGGATGGACTCCGTCGCGGCACTGAGTGCCGCGATGAGGCCCTATGGCCGACCCCGAGTGCACATCCAAGGGCCAAATGGGGGAAGGTATAGGCAGTCAGGGCACCTCGAAGAAGAGGCACAACGTCGGTGAGGGATGACGTGAGCGACAACTCTGTAGTACTGCGTTACGGGGACGGCGAATACAGCTACCCGGTCGTCGACAGCTCGGTCGGCGACAAGGGCTTCGACATCTCGAAGCTGCGCGCCCAGACCGGTCTGGTGACCCTGGATTCCGGTTATGGCAATACCGCGGCGTATAAGTCCGCGGTCACCTACCTCGACGGTGAGAAGGGCATCCTGCGGTACCGCGGCTACCCGATCGAGCAGCTCGCAGAGCGCAGCACGTTCGTGGAGACCGCCTACCTCCTCATCAACGGTGAGCTGCCCACCGTCGACGAGCTGGCGACCTTCAAGCAGGACATCACGTACCACACCCTGCTCCACGAGGACGTCAAGCGTTTCTTCGACGGCTTCCCGCGGGACGCCCACCCGATGGCCATGCTGTCGTCGGTGGTCAGCGCGCTGTCGACCTTCTACCAGGACAGCCACAACCCGTTCGACGAGCGGCAGCGGCACATCTCCACGATCCGCCTGCTGGCCAAGCTGCCGACGATCGCGGCCTATGCCTACAAGAAGTCGGTCGGCCACCCGGTCGTCTACCCGAGCAACGACCTCAGCTACGTCGAGAACTTCCTGCGGATGACCTTCTCGGTCCCCGCCGCCGAGTACGAGCTGGACCCGGTCGTGGTCAGCGCGCTCGACAAGCTGCTGATCCTGCACGCGGACCACGAGCAGAACTGCTCGACCTCCACCGTGCGCCTGGTCGGCTCCTCGCAGGCGAACCTCTTCGCCTCGATCTCGGCGGGCATCAACGCCCTCTGGGGCCCCCTGCACGGCGGCGCCAACCAGTCGGTGCTGGAGATGCTGGAAGGCATCCGCGACGCCGGCGGCGACGTCGACTCCTTCATCCGCAAGGTGAAGAACAAGGAAGACGGCGTGAAGCTGATGGGCTTCGGGCACCGCGTCTACAAGAACTTCGACCCCCGGGCGAAGATCATCAAGGCGGCGGCGCACGACGTCCTCTCGGCGCTGGGCAAGGAGGACGAGCTCCTCGACATCGCCCTCAAGCTCGAAGAGCACGCGCTGGCCGACGACTACTTCGTCGAGCGCAAGCTCTACCCGAACGTCGACTTCTACACCGGTCTGATCTACCGGGCGATGGGCTTCCCGACCGAGATGTTCACCGTGCTCTTCGCGCTCGGCCGGCTGCCCGGCTGGATCGCCCAGTGGCACGAGATGATCACCGAGCCCGGCTCCCGCATCGGCCGCCCGCGGCAGGTCTACACCGGCGTCGTCGAGCGCGACTTCGTGCCCGTCCAGGAACGCTGAGTCCGGCCACCGCGAACGGCCGGACAAGCCCGGCCGCTACACACTGGTGATCGATAATCGCGCAAACGCGACCAGGGTGCCCCCGTCGGCGCCGTAGCGCGAGCGCGTGGAAAAAGAAAGCGCCCCGCCTCAGGATCCCCCCACGGGTCCAGAGTGCGGGGCGCTTCCCTTGTCCCGGTGCGGATTCCCCCCACGGGATCCGTCCGGGCGTTCCGGGTTGCACCGCGCTCTGCCGGGACGCGCACATACGGGAGGGCCGCTCAAAGCTCCCCGGGCGCGTCGCCCCGGCCAACGCGGAGCCGGGACGGTCCCCCAAAGACCGACACGGCTTTCGCAGTGCAAGCCCCGCCGGGGTGCCTGCACTTGCCCGGTTAGACTCGCGACCCCCCTCGATGGTTACGTTCCGAAGAGTGTGATCTGAGTCTCATGCCATATGGGGGCGAATCTGGTCAAGGACTTCTTTTGGGAGATCGGGGCGCAGAGGTATGGGTGTTGTGCCAGTTGTAAGAACGATGTGAATTTCCGAGACCGCATCCCGGTGTCGTGATCGTTCGTCGTTGATCGTCCCGGTCTGCCGTGATTACCGTGGGTGTCCGGTTGTGGGAGTGAATTCCGCCGGCCGGGGGCGGGTGCACGCGAGGCGCAGGGCGTGCCCGCTGCCGGCGGGTGTGCCCTGCGCCTCGTCGTGAAGGGGGTCGGGGATCCGTCGTGGATCAGGCCTGGCCCACGAGCTCGTACCCCGCCTCGTCGATCGCGGCGCGCACCGCGGCCTCGTCCAGCGGCGCCTTCGAGGTGACGGTCACCAGACCGGTCGCCGCGACCGCCTGCACCGAGCTCACCCCGGCGATCTCGCCGATCTCGGACGACACCGCGCCCTCGCAGTGGCCGCAGGTCATGCCGCTGACCTTGTAGGTGGCGGTCACCGCGCCGACCTCGACGGCGGTGTCGCCGCCGGTGTGGCAGGAGCCTTCAGGGGTGCAGCAGGAGCCGTTCTCAGCCATGGGTTTCTCCTTGTGGTGCCGTGTGTACCGGCATGTGCCGGTACGGGTCGGTGTGGCCGTTGCGCCCAGTGTGGTGCCCAAGTGGCGCGGGGGAGTGCGGTGGCGGTCGGCGTCACCCTCCCGGCGTCCCTCACTGTATACCCCCTAGGGGTATGAGCCAAGCCCTGGGGGGCCCCGGCCGCACGCGTTGCCGCCCGTCCCGCCGCGCGTCAGCCTGGGGGTACGGACTCGGGGTGCGGATCCGAGGAGGCAGCCGGATGGACGGCACACTCGCCCTCTACGGGCTGCTGGCGCTCACCACCCTGCCGCCGCTGGTCCCCAACTCCGGGCTGCTGGTCTCCGCCGGCGTCCTCGCCTCCGAAGGCCATGCCGCGCTCCCGCTCGTCCTGGCGATCGTCGCGGGCAGCGCCCTCCTCGGCGACCTGCTGATGTACCTCGTCGCGCGGCGGTTCGGCGGTCCCGTCCGCGCCTGGATGCTGCGCCGCCCGCGCCGGCGCGCGGCCCTCGAATGGACCGCCCGCCACGTCCGGCGGCACGGGGTCCCCTTCGTGATCGCCGTGCGGTTCCTGCCCAGTGGGCGGATCGCCGGGCCGCTGACCTGCGGGGTGTTGCGCTACCCGGTGCGCCGGTACCTGGTCGGTGCCGGGCTCGCCGAGTCCCTGTGGGCGGCCTACTCGGTCGGCCTGGGCTACCTCGGCAGCGCCGCCGCCGGGAACCGCCTCTACGCCGCCGCCATCGGTATCGGCGCCTCCGTCCTCGTCGCCGCCGTCGGCACCGCCGTCGAGTGGGGCACCCGCCGCCGCGCCCTGCGCGCCCGGGGCGCCGGCCAGACCCCCGGCGAACCACCGTGCCCCGACCGTGAAGAGGGCGATGACCAGGCGTCACCCACCGCCGCGGCGTGACTGTCAGTGGTCGTCCGTACCGTTGATGTCATGACGGAACGGAGAGCTGAAGCAGCGAACGGCGCGCGGGAAGCGGAAGGAACGCACGGCGCGCGGGAAGCCGAAGGAATGGACGGCACGCGGGGAACGGCGCCGCGGGTCGCCGCTTCCGACGTACGGATCGAGCCGTGGGCGGCGGACGGCCTCGACCTGCTGCGCAGGGCCAACGCCCCGGAGATGACCCGGCACTTGGGCGGCCCCGAGACCGCGGAGCAGCTCGCCCGCCGCCACCGCAGATACCTCGACGACGAGGGGCCGGGCCGGATGTACCGCATCGTGCTCCTGCCGGCGGGCGAGGCGGTGGGGACGGTCGGCTTCTGGGAGGCGCAGTGGAGGGGAGCGCCGGTGTACGAGGCGGGTTGGGGCGTGCTCCCCGACGTCCAGGGCCGGGGCGTCGCGGTCGCCGCGGTGCGCCAGGTCCTGGCCGCGGCCGCCGCCGAGGGCCGGCACCGCATCGTCCACGCCTTCCCCTCCGTGGCCAACGCCGCGTCGAACGCGGTATGCCGCAAGGCCGGCTTCACCCTGGTCGGGGCGTGCGAGGTCGAATACCCCAAGGGCCACCTCATACGGGCCAACGAGTGGCGGGCGGCGTTGCCGTAGGCCGGAGGTCGGAGGCGGAGCCGGGGAGGCCGGGCCGAGGGGGTGAGTCAAGAGCCGCAGCGCGGCGAACGGTGCCGCGCCGCGCTGCGCCCCGGGCCCGGCGGCCAACTGCCGAGCCGGGAGGCCGGCGTTGGCGTCCTTGCCGGTCATACGCCGGGCGCCGCCCCCTCGTCCGCGGCGGCGCGCACGTCCGCGACGGCCACCGGTCGGCCGGTGCGCCGCGAGCGGTCGCACGCCTCCGCGACGTACAGCGCCTCCAGCGCCTCGGCCGGGGTGCAGGGGCTGGGCATCCGGCCCGCGGCCACCTCGACGAAGACACCCAGCTCGGTCACATACGCCTCGTGGAACCGCTCCATGAACGTGGCGTACGGGGCGTCCGCCCGCTGCCAGGAGAGCTTGGCCTCGGCGGACGGCATCGGTGCCCGGTCGTCCAGGCCGACGAACCGGGCGCCGGCGGAGCCGCAGACCTCCAGCCGGACGTCATGGCCCGCGCCGTTGTAGCGGGTCGCGGTGACGGTGGCCAGGGTGTCGTCGTCGAAGCGGAGCAGTGCGGCGCAGGTGTCGACGTCGTCGCCGGCGGCGAAGAAGTCCGCGCCGCGGTTGGCGCCCTGGGCGTAGACCGAGACCACCTCGCGGCCCGTCAGCCAGCGCATGATGTCGAAGTCGTGGATGCTGCAGTCCCGGAACAGCCCGCCGGAGGTGGGGATGAAGGCCGCCGGCGGCGGCGACTGGTCGCTGGTGCAGGCACGCAGGGTGTGCAGCCAGCCCAACGCGCCGGAGCGCAGCGCCTCGCGGGCCGCGCGGTACCCGGCGTCGAACCGCCGCTGGAAACCGATCTGCACGGGCACCGTGCCGGCCGCCGCACGCGCCACGACGGCGCGGGTGCCCGGTACGTCCAACGCCACCGGCTTCTCGCAGAACACCGGTACGCCGGCGTCCAGGGCCTGATGGATCAGGGCGGCGTGCGCACTGGTCGCGGCGGTGATCACCACGGCGTCCACCCTGGCCGCGTACATCGCCTCGATGCTGTCGGCGGCGGCCACGCCCAGGGTGTCCGCGAGTGCGGCGGCCCGCGCCGGATCCGCGTCGGCGACCACGAGGCCGGTGACGCCGGGGACGTTCTGGAGGGTCGCGGCATGGAACGCGCCGATGCGCCCGGTGCCGATCAGGCCGATCTTCATGGGGGTCCCTTCGAGGAGGCGGAGGGGGAGAGGAGGGAGAAGGGCGAGAGAAGGAAGGGGGGAGGGGCCGGGTTGGACGACTATTGGAACGCTCCAACGGGTGGCGTCACTCGGCACCCTGCATGTCCTTATGTCTGTATGTCAACCCCTGCGCGGTGGAGCGTCGATGGTGTCGCCACCGCATCAACTCCAGCCAGATGGGCTCGGCTTGCGGCGGGAGCCCTTCACCTACCGCCACCGACAGAGAGCGGGAACCGGGACGCGGCCGCCCGCATCCGCCCCACCCCCGCACCGACGTGGCCCGCGTTGACCCCGACCTGGCCCGATGGAAGGATCCCCGTTCATGGAACGGTCCAATGAAGCACCGGGCAAGCCCGACGAGCAGCGGCCCGGTGTCGCGGACCGGCCCCCGACGATCCGCGGTGTCGCCGAACGCGCCGGCGTCTCCAAGTCGTTGGTCTCGCTCGTCCTCCAGGGCTCGCCGCGGGTCAGCGACGCCAAGCGGCAGGCCGTTCTGGACGCCATCGACGAGCTCGGCTACCGGCCCAACGCCGCCGCCCGCAGCCTGGTCGCCCGGCGCACCCACACCGTCGGCGTCCTGCTGAACGACATGCGCAACCCCTGGTTCGTGGACGTCCTCGACGGCCTCAACTCGCTGCTGCACGCGCACGGTCTGCGGATGCTGATGGCCGATGGCCGCCTGGACCGGCATGCGGGCCAGGAGTTCGCCCGCACCTTCCAGGAGCTCCGGGTCGACGGCCTGGTCGTCGTCGGCACCCTCCCGGACACCGAGGGGCTGGCCGAGGTCGCCGAGCGGCTGCCGACCGTCATCGCCGGCAACCACGAACCCCGGCTGCCGCGCGCCGACATCGTCGCCAACGACGACGAACGCGGCGCCCGCCTCGCCACCGAGCACCTCCTCGGCCTCGGCCACCGCCGGATCGCCCATATCGCCGGTCCGGGAGTGGTCGGCGCACTGCGCCGGCGCGGCTTCGAGGCCGCGATGCGCGACCACGGGCCGGCCGCGCACGCCGTGGTGGAGAGCGGTGACGGGACGGAGGAGGGCGGTTATCGCGCCGCGGTGCGCCTGCTCGGCCCGGCCGGCGGCGGCCACCGCCCCACCGCCGTCTTCGCGTTCAACGACCTCTGCGGTATCGGCGCGCTGTCCGCCGCCGGAGAACTGGGGCTCGATGTGCCCGCCGACCTCTCCCTCGTCGGCTACGACAACACCTACCTCGCCCGCATCCGCCACCTCTGGCTGAACTCCGTCAACAACGCCAGTCACGAGGTGGGCCGCCGCGCCGCCCGCTGCCTGGTGGAGCGGATGGCGCACCCCGACGCACCAGCGGAACGTCGACTCGTCGTCCCGGAACTGGAGATCAGGGGCTCGACCGCACCGCCGCGGGAGGGCGGCGAAGCACCGCTGCCAGGGGGCGCATGACGTACCGCTCCGGGGTGACGGCGGCGCGTCGGGACGGGATCGGGGAGCGCGCGGTGCCGCCGGGCGGGCCCTGGGGCGGGGATGGGGGCAGGGCCGGGAGGAGGCGAGAGGCGGGGCGGGTCGGTTGCGCACCGCCCTGCCGGCCCAGCACGCGCGAGGGCGACGGTCGGTCGGCGGATCGCGGGTGGTGCGGACCTCTCCGGTTCGACGGAGGATGCGTATCCGCTGCTGGCGGAGGGCGGTGAGCGGGTTGGCCGCGAGGTCCGTGAGGCGGGTGAACGGGGTGTGCGATGTGGCCGTGGTGAGGTCCGGGACCGTTCGGGCGCCCGGCTCGCCGTCGTTCAGCAGGGCGGCGAACGGCTCGCCTCAGGGGCGGCGCACGCGCGGAGGTGTTCACCGGCTCACGCGTCGACTTATCGTCCGCGCTGGCCCGGGCGCCGTGCCACCCAGGCTCTGACGGTGTCGGCGTACCAGTACGGTTTGCCGCCCTCCACCAGGTCGGGCTCCGGCAGTAAACCGTGCTTCCGGTAGGAGCGAACGGTGTCCGGCTGTACCTGGATATGGGCGGCGATTTCTTTGTACGACCAGAGCCTTCGGTCTGTCATCCCTACGCACCTCCTTGGTACCGCACGCAGGTGCGGCCCGGTGAGCCGGCGGGGGGCTGCGTACGACGGGTGATCATCCACCCTGTGCCCGGACAACGACGGTGCGTGACCGTGGGCGAGGGGCTGTCGAAGGGCTGTGACGAAAGACTCGCGTAACGGTGACAGCCGTAACAGGCGGGCGACAGCCGTGACAGGGGAGGGACAGTCAGGCGGTGCCGGCGTGGTGAACCGGACGGCTGCTTGTCGGATGGTCGCCGGTCGACGGCGGCGGTTGACGGACGCCTGTCGCAGGGGCGGACGGTCAGGGGGCGGCGGTGGACGGTCCGGCGCCCTCGGCGGTGCGCCGCAGCTCGTGTTCCAGGTCCTCCAGCGCCAGCCCCTTGGTCTCCGGCGCATAGCGTTTGCAGAAGACCAGCGAGAGCACGCACATCGCGCTGAACAGCCAGAACGTGATCGCGGCGCCCACCGCGTCGAGCAGCACCGGGAAGGCCAGCGCGACCCCGAAGTTGACCAGCCACATCACGAACACCGCCGCGCCCATGGCGAGTCCGCGGACCTTGAGCGGGAACATCTCGGCGAGCAGCAGCCACACGCCCGTGTTGAGCGTCGCCTGCATGAAGCCCATGTAGAGGACCATCAGGGCGAGGACCAGGTAGCTGACGGCGGTGGAGCGGGGCAGGTGGAACGCCGCTCCCAGCAGGACCAGGGACACCGCCATCCCCGAGAGCCCCCAGAGGAGCAGAGGGCGCCGGCCCACCCGGTCGATCAGGGACATCCCGATCGCCGTGGCGATGACCGAGACGGCGCCGACGGCGATGGTGGCGGTGATCGCGGCGTTGGTGCCCAGGCCGGTCGTCGCCAGGATCTTGGGGGCGAAGTAGACGACCGCGTTGACCCCGGTGATCTGCTGGACGACGGCGAGCCCGATGCCGATCAGCAACAGCCGCCGCACCCAGGGGAGTTGCAGTTCCTGGAAGGCTCCGCGCCGGGCGTCGGCCTCCAGGGTGCGGGCCTGTTCGATGCGGGTGAGCTCGTCCCGGACGTCGTCGGCGGGCAGCGTGCGGTGCAGCACCTCGGCGGCCGCCTCCGGCCGGCCCCGGCTGATGTACCAGCGCGGGGTGTCGGGCAGGAAGAGGACGCCGAGGAACAGCGCCACGGCGGGCAGCGCGGCCAGTCCCAGCATCCAGCGCCAGGCCTCCCAATGGGCCAGCACCGCGTTGACGAGGTAGGCCAGCAGCTGGCCGCTGACGATCATCAGGGAGTTGAACGAGACCAGCCGGCCGCGGAGGTGCGCGGGTGCGATCTCGGAGAGGTAGAGCGGGGTGATGACGGAGGCGCTGCCGACCGCGAGCCCCAGCACGAAGCGGGCCGCCGTCATGACCGGCACGGTCGGCGCCAGCGCGACCGCCACCGCCCCGCCGATGAACACCACCCCCGCCCACAGCAGGGAGTTGCGCCTGCCCAGCGTGTCCGCCATCCGCCCGCCGGCCAGCGAGCCGAAGGCCGCGCCGATCAGGAGCGCGCTGGTGATGACGCCCTCACTGAGGGAGGTGAGGCCGAAGTGCCGCTCCATGAAGGGGAGCGCGCCGGACACCACCCCGGTGTCGTAGCCGAACAGGGCGCCGCCGAGCGCCGCGATCGCGGCGATGGCGACGATGAAGCGGCTGGCGCCGCGGGCGGAGGGGCCGGAGCGGGAAGAGGGGCCGGAGGGGGTGTGACCCTGATTCGGGAGCTTGCCGTGGACGGGGGCGTCGGAGCTTTCGCCCGGTCCGGCGGTGGGTGTGGTGGGACTGCCGGGAGCCGCCATCGTCAGCTCCCGTTCGCCGGGGACGCTGCCCCGTGGGGCATGCGGGGACCGTGCGCAGTACTCATGGTGCGGCCTTTCGGTGACATGAGGGCTCGGTGGATCGACCGATCGGTGAGGGGCGGCGGCTCGCCCGGCGCGGTGGCGCGCCCGTGGCGCCGGCGCGCGCTGGCGCGCAGGCGACGTCAACGCGCCCGCCGCCGCGCCGGGTTCGCCGGGGGAACGTCTGCTCAGCGGTAGAGATCCGGCCGCTCGACCAGTTCCACGGCGACCCGCTCCCCGGTGGTCTGCGCCCGCACGCCCGCCTCGCACACCGCGGCGGCCGCGTAGCCGTCCCAGCAGCTGGGGCCCTCGACCTCGCCGCGCCGGGTGGCGTCCACCCAGTGCTGCACCTGCCGGTCGTACGCCTCCTCGAAGCGCTCCACGAAGCCGGGGGGAACGGCACCGCCCCACCGGCCCGCGGCGTTGACGAACACGCCGTGGTCGTCGCCGATCCGTGCGGTGCCGCTCTCGCAGACCGCCTCGCAGCCGACCTGGTAGCCGAAGCCGCAGTTGACGAAGAGCTCGGTGTCCACGACCCGGCCGCCGGCCGTCTCGAAGAGGATCAGCTGCGGGTCGCTCAGCCCCTCCGGCGCGTTGCCAGTGGGCGTCGGCCGCAGCACCCGGACGGCCGTGATCTCGTCGTCCAGCAGCCAGCGGGTCACGTCGATCTCGTGCACCACCGAGTCGTTGATCATCATCGCGTTGGTGAAGCCGGGCGGGGTGTCGGCGTTGCGGTGCTTGTTGTGCAGCATCAGCGGGCGGCCGTATGTCCCGTTGTCCAGAAGGGACTTCAGGGTGCGGTACCCGGCGTCGTAGCGGCGCATGAAGCCCACCTGGACGCGCCGGTGGCCCAGTTTCCGCTCGGCCTCCATGACCCGCAGGGCGGAGGCCGCGTCCGGGGTCAGCGGCTTCTCGCACAGCACCGGCAGATCGCGCGCGAACGCGTCGAGCAGCGCCGCCTCGTGGGCCGGGCCCGGCGAGGCGATCAGTACGGCGTCGACACCGGGATCGTCCATGGCGGCGGCCGGATCGGTGTACGCGGTGGCCCCCTCGATGCCCTGGGCCAGCCGTGCGGCGCGCTCGGCGTCGATGTCCGCCACCGCGGCCACCCTGGCCCCGCTGATCACGTCGTTGATGCGGCGGACATGGTCGGCGCCCATCCGTCCGGTCCCGATGACCGCCACGCCCACTGTCCCGCGCGCACCCTTCGCGTCCTTCACTTCCTTCTCCTCCATCCCTCTAGTCCACCGTCTCGTTCACCGTCTCGTCCGTGCCCCGGCGCGTCGTCCCTCCGCGCCGCGCGCACGCGGACGTTTCTCCGTACACGCTGCCGTGTTCACGCCCCGCAGGAGCGCAGGAAGCGGCGCGTCCGCCGGGCGATCGGGAACGGCTGGTCGGGCGGGCACGGGTACATGTCCTGCTCGACGATGGCGAAGAGGTCGACGTCCAGCTCCTGGGCGGCCTCCAGGACGGGCGGCAGCGCCGGGACGCCCAGCGGCGGTTCGCACATCACGCCCTGTTGGACGGCCGGGCCGAACGGCGTCCCCTTGGCGACGACGTCACTGAGGATGTCCGGGTCCACCTGCTTGAGGTGGAGGTAGCCGATCCGCTCGCCGTAGGTGCGGATCAGCTTGACGCTGTCGCCGCCGCAGTAGGCGTAATGGCCGGTGTCCAGGCAGAGGTTGACCAGGTCGGAGTCGGTGGCGTCGAGGAAGCGCTCCACGTGCTCCTCGGTGTCGATGTGGGTGTCGGCGTGCGGGTGCACGACGATGTCCAGCCCGAAGGTGTCGCGCACCTGCCGCGCCAGCCGTTCCATGCCGGTGGTCAGGTGCTTCCACTGCTCGACGGTCAACTCGCGGGGCTCGATGATCTCGGCGGTCTTGTCGTCCCGCCAGAAGGACGGGATGACGACGAGGTGCTTCGCGCCCATCGCTTGGGTGAGCGTGGCGACTTCGGAGACGTGGGCCCAGGTCCGGTCCCAGACGGACGGGCCGTGGTGCATCGAGGTGAAGACGGTGCCGGCTGAGACCGCCAGGCCGCGCCGGGTGGTCTCCGCGCGCAGGGCGGCGGGGTCGGTGGGCAGATAGCCGTAGGGGCCGAGTTCGATCCACTCGTAGCCGGCCTCGGCGACCTCGTCCAGGAAGCGCTGCCAGGGGACTTGCTGTGCGTCGTCGGGAAACCAGACGCCCCAGGAGTCGGGGGCGGAACCGATGCGGAGGCGGTCCAGTACGGGCGAGGCGGCACGGGGTGCGGACATGCTGCGGCTCTCCTCTCGCCGGTCGGCGGTGACCGGGAGGCGCTGGGGTGGGTTGTGGGGCACAGCCTCGCTGTCGCCCTGGGGAGTGTCAAGACTTCGTCCTGACATAAGGACTTAAGGACTTTGCGGGCTGGGTGCGTTCCTGGTGGTCCGGGTGTGGCGCCCCCGGGAGGTGCGGGGAGGGTTTCGTGGGCGGAGTGAGATGACTGACGTCTTAATGTAAGGACAAAGTGTTGACAGGGTTTGTGGCGGGCCGTTAGACCTTTGGGCGGAGCTGGAACCGGCGCGAGAGCCGGTTCCGATCGACCGACCCGATCCGCCGCGCCGGCCTGCCCGAGCGCTCGGCCTCGCGCTCACCCACGTGAGCGCCTGAGCGTCGAGCACGGGGCACCAGGTCCCCACCGCTGCGCCGGGCGACCCGAAGGGGCGTCTATGACCGAGCCGTACGACCTGATCACCATGGGGCGCACCGGGGTGGACATCTACCCGTTGCAGACCGGGGTGTCGCTCGCCTGGGTGGAGACGTTCGGGAAGTTCCTCGGCGGGTCCGCCACCAACGTGGCGGTGGCCGCCGCCCGGTTGGGGCGTCGGAGCGCCGTCATCAGCCGTACCGGGCGCGACCCGTTCGGGGAGTACGTCCACCAGGCGCTGCGCGACTTCGGCGTGGACGACCGCTGGGTGACCCCGGTGCCGGACCTGCCCACCCCGGTGACCTTCTGCGAGATCTTCCCCCCGGACGACTTCCCGCTCTACTTCTACCGCCGCCCCAAGGCCCCCGACCTGGTCATCCACCCCGAGGAGCTGGACCTGGCGGCGATCTGCGCGGCCCGGATCTTCTGGATCACCGGCACCGGGCTGTGCGAGGAGCCGAGCCGCTCCGCCACCCTGGCCGCGCTGAAGGCCCGTGCCCGGAAGGGGACCACGGTCTTCGACCTGGACTGGCGGCCGATGTTCTGGGGCGGGGAGGGCGGCGCCTCCGGGGACGGCGGGGCGTCCGGTGCCGCGGCGATGGCCGCCGCCCGGCCGTACTACGAGGCGGCGCTGGAGCACGCCACCGTCGCGGTCGGCAACGTGGACGAGGCCGAGGTCGCCACCGGCCTGCGGGACCCGAGGGCCTGCGCCGAGGCGCTGCTGGAGCGGGGCGTGGAACTGGCCGTCATCAAGCAGGGCCCCAAGGGGGTGCTCGCCGTGCACCGGGACGGGCGCACCGCCGAGGTGCCGCCGCTCCCCGTCGAGGTCGTCAATGGGCTCGGGGCCGGGGACGCATTCGGCGGGTCGCTGTGCCACGGGCTGCTGTCCGGCTGGGAGTTGGAGCCGATGATGCGCCATGCCAACGCCGCCGGGGCGATCGTCGCCTCCCGCCTGGCGTGCTCGTCCGCGATGCCGACGGCGGCAGAGGTCGAGGAGTTCCTGGCGGGGCGGTGAGCCGCGCCGCCCCGACCCCGTCACGCCCCACCCCCGCCCTCAAGAAGGTGAGTTGAGCCTTGACTCCTCGGATCAGTGACCTCCCGGCGCTCCGGGCCCGGCATCCCGAAGCCGTCGCGGAGGCCGCCGCCCGCCGCACCCGTCGCCCGCTGCTCGGCGACAGCGGCCGGCTGATGATCGTGGCCGCCGACCATCCGGCCCGGGGCGCGCTCGCCGTCGGCGACCGCCACCTGGCCATGGCCAACCGCATCGACCTCCTCGAACGGCTCGTCCTCGCGCTGTCCCGGCCCGGTGTCGACGGGGTGCTGGCCACCGCCGACATCCTGGAGGACCTGCTGCTGCTCGGCGCCCTCGAAGGCAAGGTCGTCATGGGCTCCATGAACCGCGGCGGCATCGCGGGCGCCTCCTTCGAGATGGACGACCGGTTCACCGGCCACCGCCCCCAGGACATCGCCCGGCTCCGCTTCGACGCGGGCAAGCTCCTGCTGCGCATCGACTACGGCGACCCCGGGTCGCTGGCCACACTGGAGGCCACGGCCCGCGCCATCGACGCGATGGCGGAACGGGAACTGCCCACGTTCGTCGAGCCGTTCCTCTCCCACCGGATCGACGGCACGGTCCGCAACGACCTCAGTCCCGACGCCGTCACCCGTTCCGTCGCCATCGCCTCCGGCCTCGGCGGCACGTCCGCCTACACCTGGCTGAAGCTGCCGGTGACCGACGACCCGGACGCGATGGCCCGGGTCTGCGAGACCTCCACCCTCCCCACCGTCCTCCTGGGCGGCAACGTCGGCGGGACCGTGCGGGAGCAGGAGGCCGCCTACGAGAAGTGGCGCAAGGCGCTGCGGCTGCCGACCGTGCACGGCCTGGTCGTGGGCCGCTCGCTCCTCTACCCCGCGGACGGCGACGTGGCCGCGGCGGTGGACACGGCCGTGGGGCTTCTCTAGGCCGGCCGCGGCCGGCGCCGGAGCGGGCGCGCCGCACCGCCGTCCATGTCACTGTCAGTGGTGAGTAGGAGACTTGTTGTCATGAGTGCTGAGTTTGCAGACACCCGGGAAGGCCACCGGTCCGCACAGGCGCGGGAGGGGGCGGGCGGCCCCGCGGCCCGCGCCTGCGACCGGTCCGCCGGCTTCCATCTCGCGGCCGGCCGCGGCGCCGCCGGTCCCTACGTCCTCGACGTCTCGCCCGAGCGGGCCGGCTGGGGGTACTCCTCGCTGCGGATCCTCGAACTGCCGTCGGGCGGCGACCACTCCTTCGCGACCGGCGACAGCGAGTGGATCGTGCTGCCGCTCTCCGGCGGCTGCACGGTCCAGGTGGACGGTCCTAAGGAGGCGCGCTTCGAACTGGCCGGCCGGGAGAGCGTGTTCAGCGGGGTGACCGACTTCGCCTACGTGCCGCGGGACGCGCGGGTGCGGATCGGCAGCCGGGCCGGCGGGCGGTTCGCGCTCACCGGGGCGCGCTGCGCACGCCGGCTGCCCGCCCGGTACGGCGCCGCGTCCGACGTGCCCGTGGAGCTGCGCGGCACCGGCAGCTGCTCCCGGCAGGTCAACAACTTCGGCGCGGCCGACGTGTTCGACTGCGACCGGCTGATCGCGGTGGAAGTGCTCACCCCCGGCGGCAACTGGTCGTCCTACCCACCGCACAAGCACGACGAGTGCCGCCCCGGGGAGGAGTCCGAGCTGGAGGAGATCTACTACTTCGAGATCGCGGCCGCCCACGGGACGGACGGCCTGGGCTACCAGCGGGTGACGCCCTCCGGGCGCGGCCGCGGCACGGAGGTCCTCGCCGAGGTCCGTACGGGCGATGCGGTGCTGATCCCGGACGGCTGGCACGGCCCGTCCATCGCCGCCCCCGGCCACGACATGTACTACCTCAACGTCATGGCGGGGCCGGGCGAGCAGCGCGAGTGGCTGATCTGCGACCACCCCGACCACGGCTGGATCCGTACGACCTGGCCGCAGCAGCCGGTCGACCCCCGACTCCCCCTGTACACCAGCCCGGCACCGGCAGGAGACCCGCGATGACCGCGCCGACGAGCGACCCGACGAACCCTCCGACGAACGACCCGATCAAGACCCCGGGCCACGCCGCCGACACCACCGCAAAGGCGGCGGCGGCCCCCGCGCCCGGGACCCGGCGGCTGACCGTCGCCCAGGCCCTGGTCGAGTTCCTGGCCCACCAGTACACAGAGCGGGACGGCCGCCGGCACCGCCTGATCGCCGCCTGCTGGGGCATCTTCGGCCATGGCAACGTCGCCGGGATCGGGCAGGCGCTGCTGGAGTCCGGCAGCGCGGCGCCCCAGGCCGGTGGGCCGCCGAGGCTCCCGTACTTCCAGGGGCGCAACGAACAGGCCATGGTGCACGCCGCGGTGGGGTTCGCGCGCCAGCGCGACCGGCTCTCGGCGCAGGCGGTGACCACCTCCATCGGGCCCGGCGCCACCAACCTCGTCACCGGCGCCGCGCTCGCCACCGTCAACCGCATCCCGGTCCTGCTGCTGCCCGGCGACGTGTTCGCCACCCGCCCCGCCGACCCGGTGCTCCAGCAGCTCGAAGTGCCCACCGCGGGCGATGTGTCGGTCAACGACGCGCTGCGCCCGGTCTCCCGCTACTTCGACCGGATCACCCGCCCCGAGGCGCTGATCCCGGCCGCCCTCCAGGCGATGCGGGTGCTCGCCGACCCGGTCGAGACCGGCGCCGTCACCCTCGCCCTGCCGCAGGACGTCCAGGCCGAGGCGTACGACTGGCCAGCGGAGTTCTTCGCCGACCGGGTGTGGCGGGTCCCCCGGCCCGCGCCGGACGCCGACGCGCTGGCGGAGGCGGTCCGGGCGGTGCGGCAGGCCCGCCGGCCGCTGATCGTCGCGGGCGGCGGCGTCCACCACAGCGAGGCGGAGGCGGCGCTGCGGGCGTTCGCCGAGGCGACGGGCATCCCCGTGGCGTCCACCCAGGCGGGCAAGGGCTCGCTGGCCCACGACCACCCGGCGGACGTCGGCGGCATCGGCCACACCGGCACCGCCACCGCCGACGGACTGGCCCGCCGCGCCGACCTGGTGATCGGCGTCGGCACCCGCTACACCGACTTCACCACCGCCTCCGGCACCCTCTTCGCCGAGCCCGAAGTCCGCTTCGTCAACCTCAACATCGCCGCGTTCGACTCCCACAAGCTCGGTGCCCTCGCCCTGGTCGCCGACGCCCGCGCCGGACTCGACGCGCTCCGCGAGGCCCTGGCCGGCCACCGGGTCGACGCGGCCTACGAGGCGGAGTACGCCGCCGCCAAGGCGGACTGGGAGCGCCGGGTGGACGCCGCCTACGCGGCACCGGACCCGTCCGCGCAGCCGTCGCAGACCCAGCTCCTCGGCGCCCTGGACGGGATCGTCGACGCGGACGACATCGTGCTCAACGCGGCCGGTTCCCTCCCCGGCGACCTGCACAAACTCTGGCGCGCCCGGTCCCGCAGGCAGTACCACCTCGAATACGGCTACTCCTGCATGGGCTATGAGATCCCGGCCGCGATCGGGGTCAAGATGGCCGCTCCCGACCGCCCGGTGTGGGCGCTCGTCGGCGACGGTACATACCTGATGAACCCCACTGAAATCGTCACCGCCGTCCAGGAGGGCATCAACATCACCCTCGTCCTCGTCCAGAACCACGGCTACGCCTCCATCGGCGGCCTCTCCCAGGAGACCGGCGGCGAGCGCTTCGGCACCGACTACCGCTTCCGCGCCGCGGACGGCACGTACACCGGCGCGCCGCTGCCCGTCGATCTCGCGGCCAACGCCGCCTCCCTGGGCATGCGGGTGCTGCGCGCCTCGACCGTCGCCGAGCTGCGCACCGCCCTGGCCGAGGCCCGTGGCGCAAAAACGCCCACATGTGTCTATGTGGAGACGCAAACATCTGACACAGTGCCGGGCGCGCCGCCGGCCCAGGCCTGGTGGGATGTACCCGTTGCCGAGACCGCGACGCGTCCGGCGGCCCTCGCCGCCCGCCGGGCGTACGACGAGCACGCCGCCGCCCGCCGCCGCCACCTCTGACATCCGCATCGCCGCACGAAAGGCCCTTCGCATGAAGACCATCAACCACTGGATCGGCGGGAAGCCCGTGGAGGGCGTCTCCGGCAACTTCGGGCCGGTCTACAACCCGGCCACCGGGGCCCAGGAGAAGCAGGTCGCCTTCGCCTCCGTCGAGGAGGTGGACGCCGCCGTCCGCACCGCCAAGGAGGCGTACCGCAGCTGGCGCGACAGCTCGCTGGCCAAGCGCACCGCGGTGCTCTTCAAGTACCGCGAGCTGGTCGACGCGCACCGCGAGGAGCTGGCCCGCCTGATCACCGCCGAGCACGGCAAGGTGCACTCCGACGCGCTGGGCGAGGTCGCCCGCGGTCTGGAGATCATCGAGCTGGCCTGCGGCATCCCGGAGAAGCTCAAGGGCGAGCTGTCCACCCAGGTCTCGACGCGGGTGGACGTGGCCTCGATCCGCCAGGCGCTGGGCGTGGTCGCCGGCATCACGCCGTTCAACTTCCCGGCGATGGTGCCGATGTGGATGTTCCCGCTCGCCATCGCCTGCGGCAACACCTTCGTGCTCAAGCCCAGCGAGAAGGTCCCCGGCGCCGCCTTCAAACTCGCCGAGCTGGCCGCCGAGGCGGGCCTGCCCGACGGCGTACTGAACGTCGTCAACGGCGACAAGGTGGCCGTCG
Source organism: Streptomyces sp. NPDC093097 (assembly GCF_044754325.1). Taxonomy (NCBI): domain Bacteria; kingdom Bacillati; phylum Actinomycetota; class Actinomycetes; order Kitasatosporales; family Streptomycetaceae; genus Streptomyces; species Streptomyces sp. NPDC093097. The sequence goes on along the minus strand of NZ_JBIVOW010000003.1, from coordinate 382,138 downwards.
ACGCGCTGCTGGCGCACCCCGACGTCGCCGCGGTCTCCTTCGTGGGCTCCACCCCGATCGCGCGCTACATCCACACCACCGGCACCGCCAACGGCAAGCGCGTCCAGGCCCTGGGAGGCGCCAAGAACCACATGCTGGTCCTCCCGGACGCCGACCTCGACCTGGCCGCCGACTCCGCGATCAACGCCGCGTACGGCTCGGCCGGTGAGCGCTGCATGGCGATCTCCGTGGTCGTCGCCGTCGGCGACACCGCCGACCCGCTGATCGGCAAGATCAAGGAGCGCGCCGACAAGCTGCGCATCGGCCCCGGCGACGACCCGGCCTCCGAGATGGGCCCCCTGATCACCAAGGCCCACCGCGACAAGGTCGCCTCCTACGTCACCGGCGCCGCCGCGCAGGGCGCCGACGTCGTCATCGACGGCACCGGCCACACCGTCGAGGGCTACGAGGACGGCCACTGGATGGGCGTCTCGCTGCTGGACAACGTCACGCCCGAGATGGACGCCTACCGCGACGAGATCTTCGGCCCGGTGCTCTCGGTCGTCCGCGTCGAGACCTACGAGCAGGCCATCGAGCTGATGAACTCCTCGCCGTGGGGCAACGGCACCGCGATCTTCACCCGGGACGGCGGCGCGGCCCGCCGCTTCCAGCTGGAGGTCGAGGCCGGCATGGTCGGCGTCAACGTGCCGATCCCGGTCCCGGTGGGCTACCACTCCTTCGGTGGCTGGAAGGACTCGCTCTTCGGCGACCACCACATCTACGGCAACGACGGCGTGCACTTCTACACCCGCGGCAAGGTCGTCACCACCCGCTGGCCCGACCCGGCCGACGGCGGCATCAACCTGGGCTTCCCCAGCAACCACTGACGCCCGCCCGGGTCCCCGTCCGGCGGGGCGCCCCCCTCACGGGCGCTCCCGCCCAGGTGCCCTGCCGGCCGCCGCCGGCAGGGCGCCGGCACGCCCGCGCTCCTCGGCCGGCCCGCCCCCGGCGGCGGTCCCCGCCCAGGGGGAGACCGCGCCCGGCGCCCGTTGCTACGGTGCTGCTCGCGCCGCCGGACACCGGCAGGCGCGGCATCGAGACGACGGGGGATGACATGGCACAAGGCATGGCGCTGACCAAGGGCGCCCGGATCACGGTGGGCGTTCTCTGCCTGCTGTTCTTCTTGTGGACGGCGTGCTGGATGGTCGTCGACCTCGCGGAGTTCGGCGTCGCCGGCGTCTGGGGAAGCTGGACCGGCAGCCTCGTGCCCGGTCCCAACGAGGTCACCGATCCCGTCCAGTTGGGCTTCTGCCTCCTCCAGCTGACGGCCGCCCTCGCGGCGCTGGCGGGCCGCCGCTCGGCCGGCGGGCTGCTGGCCGTGGCCACCACCGCCACGTTCGCCACCGCCCTCCAGGCCCTGGTGAGCGTCGGCAGCCACACCAGCGACGAACGCTGGTTCCGCAGCGCCACCAGCGGCACCGCGGTCTTCGACTTGGTCTTCGTCGGCAGCATGGGACTGTTCCTGCTGTCGCTGGTCGCCGGTGTGGTGCTGCTGGCCGGGATGCGGTCCTGGCCGCGCCCGTCGCCCACTACCCCGCCGGCTCGGCCGGCCGGGCCCGCCGCCGTGCTCGGCGGGCTGGTGCTCGGCGCGATGGCGCTGGGCTACCTCGCCTGGCAGGTCTACATCCTGGTGCAGGGCGGCAGCGGGACCTTCAAGATCTTCTACCTGGGCAAGGGCGCGCTGAGCACCCTGCTCTCGCTCGCCCCCGGCTGGTACTCGGTGGTGTTCTTCGTGCTGACCGCCGTCGCCGCGGTCAACTGCCTGGTCCGCGGGTGCGCGGCCCGCGGCCTCTCCCTCGGCCTGGCCATCGCCTTCCTGCCCAACGCGGTGTTCACGGTCATCGCGCTCGCCGGCACCGGCACCCTGTTCCGGATCAACGGCACGATGCCCGGACTGAGCATCATCGGCGACGTCCAGCTGGCGCTCGACCTGTTCGGCTCGCTGGTGCTGGTCGCGCTGATGGTCCGCGGCGAGCCGGTCGGGCCCGCCTGGCAGCAGCCCGCCCCGGCCCCGATGTTCGGCGCCCCCGGGTTCGTCCCGGGGCCGGTCGCCGCGCCCCCGGCCGGCTGGCAGCAGCCCGGCCCGCCGCCCATGCCCCCGGTCGGCGGCCCGCCCATGCCGCCCGCACCGGCCGTCCCGCCGGGCATCCCGCAGCCCCCGCAGGGCGGTTACGGCCCGCCCCAGTACTGACACCGGAGCGGACGGGCGGCGGCCGGCGGGGCCGGGCCGCCCGTGCCCCGGGGCCGTACCACGGACGCGGTACGGCCCCGGGGCGGCTACTGCGCCGGGAGGGCGCCCGGTTCCGTCCCGGGGACGGGTCGCCCGGCGGGCGACGTACCTAGGATTCAGCCATGGATCTCCGACTGCGCGGGCGCCGGCTCCACGCCATCGTGGGCGCGCTGGCCCTCCTCATAGGGGGCGGCACCTGGGTGGCCGCCGCCTCCGACGCCCCGCCCGCGGTGCACCGCGAGGACCACGTCCTGGCGCTGCCCAGGACGCCCGGCGGCAAGACCACGGTGCGGATCGACACCTCCTTCTTCAGCGCCGGCGGCACCACCGGCCGCCGGCCCGCGGTCCTCCTCGCCCACGGCTTCGGCGGCAGCAAGGCCGATGTCCGCCCGGAGGCCGAGCAGTTGGCCCGGTCCGGCTACGCGGTGCTGACCTGGTCGGCGCGCGGCTTCGGCAGGTCCACCGGCGCGATCGGGCTGAACGACCCGGCCGGCGAGGTCGCCGACGTCAGCCGGCTGATCGACTGGCTCGCCAAGCGCCCCGAGGTGCGGCTCGACAGGCCCGGCGACCCGCGCGTGGGCATCGCCGGGGCCTCCTACGGCGGCGCGGTCGCGCTGCTGGCCGCCGGCCACGATCCGCGCGTCGACGCCATCGCCCCGCAGATCACCTACTGGAACCTCGCCGACGCCCTGTTCCCCAACGGGGTGTTCAAGAAGCTGTGGGCCGGGATCTTCTTCACCACCGGGGCGGCCGGCACACCCACCGGTGCGCCGGGCGGCGCCCCCGCCCCGGCCGACCCGGCCTCCGGCGGCTGCGGCCGGTTCCAGCCGGCCCTGTGCGCGATGTACGAACGGGTCGCGGTCAGCGGGAAACCGGACGCCGCGGCCCGCCGGCTCCTCGCCGACCGCAGCCCCTCCGCCGTCGCCGACCGCATCCGGGTGCCCGCCCTGCTCATGCAGGGCCAGACCGACTCGCTGTTCCCGCTCGGCCAGGCCGACGCCATGGCGCGGGCGCTGCGCCGCAACGGCGCCCCCGTCGCCGTCGACTGGATCGCCGGCGGGCACGACGGCGGCGACCGGGAGACCGACCGGCTCACCGCACGGACGACCGCGTGGTTCGACCGCTACCTCAAGGGCGACCGACACGCCGACACCGGGCCGGCGTTCCGGGTCAGCCGCGGCGGAGCGGTGGACTCCACCGCCGGCACCATCCGGCTGCGCGGCGCGAGCGCCGACCGCTACCCGGGCCTGGACCACGACCCGCGCCACCTCACCCTGACCGGCCGGGAGCAGCGCTTCGCCAACCCCGCCGGTGCCGCCCCGCCCGCGATCTCCTCGGTCCCCGGCGCCGGCGCCCTCGGCAGCCTGACCGCCCTCGGCGCCGGCGGCCTCTCCCTGGACTTCCCCGGCCAGAACGCCCACTTCGACTCCGCACCGCTGCGCGCCCCCGTCCACCTCACCGGCAGCCCCACCGCCACCGTGCGCATCCGCGCTAGCTCCCCGGACGCGGTGGTCTTCGCCAAGCTCTACGACGTCGCCCCCGACGGCCGCCGCCAGCTGCTGCCGTCCCAACTGGTCACGCCGTACCGCGTCGAAGGGGCCCGGGACGGCCGGACGGTACGGCTCCAACTGCCCGCCGTCGACCACGACTTCGCCGCCGGCCACCGGCTGCGCCTGGTGCTCGCCGCCACCGACCTGGGCTACGCCACCCCGGCCGAGCCCGCCACCTACACCGTCTCCCTGGCCGGCGGCGGGCTCACCGTGCCCACCGCACCCGAGCTGCGCAGCGCCGCCGCGCCCCTGCCCGCCTGGACCTGGATGCTGCCCGCGGCCGCCGCGGCCCTCGCCGCGCTGCTGCTGCTCACCGCCCGCCGCCGGACCGCGGCGCCCGCCCCCGACCCGGCCCTGGCCGACGTCCCGCTCCAGATCACCGGCCTGAGCAAGCGCTACGCCACCTCCGCCGACCGATACGCCGTCCGCGACCTGGCCTTCCGCGTCGAACGCGGCCAGGTGCTCGGCCTGTTGGGCCCCAACGGCGCGGGCAAGACCACCACCCTGCGGATGCTGATGGGCCTGATCCGCCCGGACGGCGGCGAGGTCCGGGTCTTCGGCCAGGCGATCCGGCCGGGCGCGCCGGTGCTGTCCCGGGTCGGCGCGTTCGTCGAGGGCGCCGGCTTCCTGCCGCATCTGTCCGGCCGCGCCAACCTCGACCTGTACTGGCAGGCGACCGGCCGGCCCGCCGAGGACGCCCACACCGAACAGGCCCTGGAGATCGCCGGGTTGGGCGACGCCCTGGAGCGTGCGGTCCGCACCTACTCGCAGGGCATGCGGCAGCGCCTCGCCCTCGCCCAGGCCATGCTGGGCCTGCCGGACCTGCTGATCCTCGACGAGCCGACCAACGGCCTGGACCCGCCGCAGATCCGCGAGATGCGCGAGGTGATGATCCGGTACGCCGCGGCCGGACGCACCGTCATCGTCTCCAGCCATCTGCTGTCCGAGGTCGAGCAGAGCTGCACCCATCTGGTCGTGATGGACCGCGGCCGGCTGGTGCAGGCCGGGCCGGTCGCCGACATCGTGGGCTCCGGCGACACCGTGCTGATCGGCGTCGGCGCCGCCGCGCCGCTGCCCGACGCGGTGGTGGAGAAGGTCGGCGTGCTGCCGGGCGTGGTCTCGGCGGTCCGCGCCGAGGAGGGCCTGCTGGTCCGGCTCGCCGCACCGGACGGGGTCCCGCACCTGCTGGCCGAGCTGGTGCGGCTGGAGGTCCCCGTGCACCGCGTCGGCCCGCACGGCCGCCTGGAGGACGCCTTCCTCACGCTGATCCAAGGAGACGGACGATGACCGCGACCACCTCCGCGGCGCCCGGCTACCGCGCCCGGCGCACCCTCCCGCTGCGCGTCGAGGCCCGCCGCCAACTGCTGCGCCGCCGCACCCTGGTGATCGCCGCGCTGCTGACGGCGCTGCCGTTCGTCCTGGTCGCGGCGTTCGCGATCGGCGGCGACCCCGGCACCCGCAACACCGGCCGGATCAGCCTGATGGCCACCGCCACCGCCTCCGGCGGCAACTTCGCCGCCACCGCGCTGTTCGTCTCCGCCGGCTTCCTGCTGGTGGTGCCGGTCGCGCTGTTCTGCGGGGACACCGTCGCCTCGGAGGCGAGCTGGTCCTCGCTGCGCTATCTGCTGGCCGCGCCGGTGCCGCGGGCCCGGCTGCTGCTGAGCAAGCTGACCGTGGGGCTGGTGTTCAGCGCCGCCGCGATGCTGCTGCTGCCGCTGGTCGCGCTGGCGGTGGGCACCGCCGCGTACGGCTGGGGCCCGCTCCAGCTGCCCACCGGCGGCACGCTCGCCCCGGGCGACGCGGCGCTGCGGCTGGCGGTGGTGACCGGCTATGTCTTCGTCAGCCAACTGGTCACCGCGGCGCTGGCGTTCTGGCTGTCCACGGTGACCGACGCCCCGCTGGGCGCGGTCGGCGGCGCCGTCGGCCTGACCATCGTCGGCAACGTCCTCGACCAGGTCACTGCGCTCGGCGGCTGGCGCGCCGTCCTGCCCGCCCACTGGCAGTACGCCTGGGCGGACGCCCTCCAGCCCCAACTGGAGTGGTCCGGGATGCTCCAGGGCGCCTCGGTCTCGGTCTCGTACGCGCTGGTGCTGACCGCGCTGGCCTTCCGCGGCTTCGCCCGCAAGGACGTGGTGTCCTGAGCGGCGGCGGGCACCGCCCGCTCACGAAAGAGGGGCGGCCGCGGCGGACTCCGTGTCCGTCGCGGCCGCCCTCAGGCCCTCTCGCTCAGGCGGTCGGCCCCTGCATCTGGGCGCTGACCCACTGCATCGTGCCCATGCCCAGGCCCTCGACGTAGGTGGCGCCGCTGTGCGTGCCGTTCGACACGATCTGCAGCCGCGTCTTCACCGGGCCGCGGCCGTACTGCGCGATGAACCTGCGCACCTTCGGCAGCACGGTGTTCTCCTTGGAACCGTCCTGGAAGGCCAGGTAGACATCGGGACCGCCGCGGGCGATCAGCCGGTGCGCCAGCACCTCGGGGTTGTTCTCCCGCATCTCCTTGAGGTGGCCGCGCCACAGCGGCGAGTCCGGCACGATGTCCGGCCCGTTGGGTATCGCGACCTTGAAGTCCTCCGGGTTCTGGAGCACGTTCTTCAGTGCCGAGAAGCCGCCCGACGAGGAGCCCATGATGCACCAGGCGTTACGGGTCTTCAGGGTGCGGAAGTTCTCCCGGACGAGCTCGGGGACGTCCTTGCTCAACCAGGTGCCGATCTTCGGCTGACCCGGTATGTCACTGCCGTCGTAGTACTGCTTGTCGTTGGGGTTGAGCACCGGCATCACCACGATGAAGGGCAGGCTCTTGCCGGCCTTCGACCAGGAGGCGAGGCTCTCCTCCAACTTCAGGTCGGAGCCTATCCAGTAGTTGACCGGGTAGCCGTAGGCGCCGGGCAGCGCCTCCATGACCGGGAAGCCCTTGTTCGCGTTCTTCTTCTCGTAGTACTCCGGCGGCGCCCAGACCCACACCTTCCCCGTGAAGCCGGACTTCTTCCCGTGATAGGTCGTCAGCGCTATCGGGGTGTTCCCACCGGCCCCGCCGACCCGGCTGGTCTCCTGGAAGGAGATCGGGTGGGTCGGCATCTGCACCAGCGAGCGCGGGTTGGCCGGCGACGTCTGCATGGCGGCGCCCGACTTGCCGCCGAACTGCACGGCCTGGGAGTCGCTCGTGCCGCAGCCTGCCGTCGCGCCGAGCACGGTCAGGGCGATCAACGCGATCACCGGTTTGAAAAGGGATGTGCGCACGGGACCTTCTCCTTGGCGGACGGGCCGGGAGATGTCCCGACCGGCCAGCAAGAGGGGACCGGGCGGGGGCAGGTTTCCCCCGCGAGGTGTCGGCTTGCTCGCACCGCCCCCGCCCAAACCGCCCTGACCTGCTCTGACCTGTGGTGTTTACGCACAGCGGAGATCCGGTTTACCGTGTTTTTCCCGGTGGCGGCGCCACGCCGGCGCCGAAGGGCTCCCCGCCGGCTCCCTCCGCACCGCCCCGTGCGCCCCCCGTCGGACGCGCCCGGCACCCCGGCCCGACACCCCGTCACCCCAGCTCCCGGCCCGTATCCTCTGGCTATGACCTGGTCGCGTGCGCTGAAGGACGCCGCCCGCTCCGGGCTGACCATCGAGCGGGCCAAGCTCACCCCGCTGATCGCGATCCGCGGCACGGTCGGCGTGGCCATCGTCATCGGCCTGTCCCTGTGGTTCGGCAGCCCGGCCCTCGCGGTCTCCTCGGCCTTCGGCGCCTTCGCCTCCGGCACCGCCACCTTCCAGCGCAGCATGCGGCCCCGCCCGGTCCTGGCGCTGGCCGTCGCCGGCGCCCTGGCCTTCTCCACCTTCCTCGGCTACCTCGCCGCCGCCCATGTCGTCGCGTTCGTCGCGCTGCTCGTCGGCTGGACCTTCCTGGCCGGCATGGCCTGGGCGATCGGGCCGGTCTCCGGGCTCACCGGCACCCAGACCGTGGCGATCATGCTGATCACCGTCACCCTCCCGACGTCCGTCCTCGGCGCCCTGGAACACGCCGCGCTGATCGCCTTCGGCGGCCTCGTCCAGGCCACCCTCATCGTCCTGTTCCCGGTGCGCCCCTGGGGCATCCAACGCGACGCCCTCGCCGACGCCCTGGCCGCCGAGGCCGACTACGCCCGGCGGCTGCGGCACGACCCGGTCGCCCCCTTCGACCCCGCCCCCCTGATGGACGCCCGGCTCGCCTCCGCCGTGACGCCCCGCCAGGCCAAGCGCCGCCCCGCCCAGCTGCACGGCCCCCGCGGCCTCGCCGAACGCGTCCGCCCGATCCTCGCCTCGCTGGCCGACCCGGTCGTCGGCGCCCCCCTGGAAGGGCCGGAACGCGACCGCGCCCGCGACCTGCTGGGCGCCGCCGCCACCGTCCTGGACGCCGTCGCCCACGCCGTACGGCACGCCAAACCGGTCCGGCTGCCCCCGGAGGCGATGGCCACCCTCGAAGTCCCGGCCACCGGCCCGATGCTCAGCGGCCCGGCCCGCCGGTCCGCCTTCCGCCTGATCTCCCTGCTGGCCGACGCCGTCGAACTCACCGACGAGCCGGTCAAGGCCACCCGCCCCACCACCGAGGCCGAGCGCGGCCACCTCCTGCGCCCCAGCGTCCCCAAGCTCGTCCCGGCCGCGCTGCGCTCGCTGCGCCGCGAGGCCCGCTGGTCCTCGCACATCTTCCGGCACGCGCTGCGGGTCACCGTGGTCGCCGCCGTCGGCTATCTGCTGGGCGCCGTACTGCACTTCGGCCACGGCTACTGGGCCCCGCTCACCTCCGTCATGGTGATGCGCCCCGACTTCGCGCAGACCTACGCCCGCGGCTTCGCCCGCTTCGCCGGCACCCTCGTCGGGGTGGCCGTGGCCGGCGTCCTGATGGCCCTGGCCCACCCCGGCGTCTACGCCAGCGCCGTCCTCGCCCTTTTCTGCGTCTTCCTCATGTACCTGCTGATGCGCACGGGCCACACGGTCACCTCGGCCTGTATCGCCGCCTATGTCGTCTTCCTGCTCGGCATCGTCGGCGCCGGCTGGGAGCAGACCGTCGAGGAACGCCTTGTCCTCACCCTCATCGGCGGGGTGCTGGCGATGCTCTCGTACGCGGTCTTCCCCGCCTGGGAGACGCCCCGGCTCCGCGACCGCCTCGCCGACTGGCTCACCGCCAACGGCCGTTACGCCCTGGCCGTCTGCGACGCGTACGCCCGGCCCGCCGAGCGCCGCCCCCGCCAGGTCCGCGAGGCCCTGCTGGACTCCCGCGCGGCCCGCGTCGCCTGGGAGGAGAGCGAGGCGCGCGCCGAGAAGGAGCCGGTCCGCCACCACGGCCTCTCGCTCCGCGCGGCCCGCGCCGCCACCGCCGCGCTCGCCACCATGGGGCGCGTCACGATGATCCTGGAGGCCCATCTGCCCGACAAGGAGGCCGAACCCTCGCCCGGCGCCGCCGCGTTCGCCGCCGCGCTCCGCCCCGCGCTGGACCGCGCCTCCCAGGCCGTCCGCGACGGCGCCCCCCTCGACTGGAGCGCACCGCACGCCGCCTGGGAGCACTGGTACGCCGAGGGCGACCACCAGGGCCTCGCCGTCCGCACCGCCGAACTCCTCCTCGACGCCCTCGACGACCTCGCGGAGGCGCTGCCCCCCGACCCCTGACGCCCGCCTTCCCGTGCGGAATTCCCCGGCTCCTGCCGATACTGGACCCTGCGGCGCACCCGCCCCGCAGGAACCATTCCCCAGCCCCAGTAGTCTAGATAATTGCCCGCAATTGGCGTCATTGATAGGTCAATGACGCTCTCTGCGGCGCAATGTCCTCCCGAGAGAGAGCAAGCGAACTCCCCATGGCGTCCAGCACTTCGTCCGGTACGTACGACATAGGCATCGACCTCGGCACCGCCAACACCCTCGTCTACGCCCGCGGCAAAGGCGTGGTGCTGAACGAGCCGTCCGTGGTCGCCGTCAACGCCTCCGGCGACGTCGTCGCCGTCGGCCTGGAAGCCAAGCGCACCATCGGCCGCACGCCCTCCGGGATCACCGCCATGCGCCCCCTGCGGGAAGGCGTCATCGCCGACTTCGACGCGGCCGAGCAGATGCTCCGCGCCCTGATGAAGAAGGCCCTGCCCGGCCGCCGCTTCTCCCGCCCCCGGGTCGTCATCTGCGTCCCCTCCGGCATCACGGGGGTGGAGCGGCGGGCCGTCATCGACTCCGCGCGCGGCGCCGGCGCCCGCGAAGTGCACCTGATAGAGGAGCCGATGGCCGCCGCGATCGGCGCGGGCCTCCCGGTGGCCGAACCGGTCGGCTGCATGGTCGTCGACATCGGCGGCGGCACGACGGAGGTCGCCGTCATCTCCATGGGCGGCCTGGTCACCGCCCAGTCCGTACGGGTCGCCGGCGATGCCATGGACGCCGCCATCACCACGTACATCAAGAAGGAGCACGGTCTGGCCATCGGCGAGCGCACCGCCGAGGACATCAAGATCGCCATCGGCTCGGCCGCCTGGGACCCGGACGCCCCCACCCTCGACCCCTTCCCCCTCCCCACCCTCCCCTTCACATCGGACGCCGACGCCGACGCCGACGCCGACAGCGACAGCGACGCCGCATCCGACACCGACGCGGCCCCCGAGCCCCGTCCCCACCAGGCCCCGCTGCCCGCCTCCTACACCATCCGCGGCCGCGACCACCTCAGCGGTCTGCCCCGGCTCCTGGAGGTCACCACCGGAGAGATCCGCGCCGCCCTGGCCGAGCCGGTCGAGGCCATCGTCCGCGCCGTCCACCGCACCCTCGACGAATGCCCGCCGGAGCTCTCCGGCGACATCATCGAACACGGCATCGCCCTCACCGGCGGCGGCGCCCTGCTCCGCGGCCTGGACCGCCGCCTCCGCCAGGAGATGGGCGTCCCCGTCGTGGTCGCCGCCGACCCCCTGGACTGCGTCGTCAACGGCACCGCCAAGTGCGTCGACGAATTCGCCACCCTCCACGGCCTCCTGACGGACGCACTGGACCAGCCCCGCAGGGCGGTACGCCTCTAGCTGCCCTGCTGCCCTGCGTTGCCGGCTCCCTTGCCAACGGGAAGCCGGCAACGCACGGAGCGCCCGCCCGCCAACTCCCCCCACTCTCCCGCCCGTTCACCCCCACGGCGAACGCCGCGGAACGTATCCCCCGGCCCTCCGACCGACCAGCCGGCCTCATCCCGCACGGCGGCGCGTTCCGCCCTCGCGCAGTGGCAGGGGCAAGGGCTTGTCGAGATGGGGGGAGGGGCGGCGGAGGGTTCGCTCTCCCGGCCGGCCAGGAGGCTCCCTGAGGTGCCCGGGCCGTCCCTGAGGTGCCCGGAGAACTTCGACGCGTAGGTGACCAACCACCCGTCGCACCCCGGCGCTGCCTTCTTACTGGCCACATGCCTGCTGGCCAGCAAAAAGACCCTCCCGAAGGAGGGCCTTGCGTGGCGCCCCCGGCAGGACTCGAACCTGCGGCCAAGTGCTTAGAAGGCACCTGCTCTATCCACTGAGCTACGGGGGCCGGTGGTGGGTGGATCACGGACCGCGGACCAGGATAGAGGTCCGGGTGCCTCGTCCCGGTTGCTTCACCTCCGTGGCACGTTGTGGAGGTTCCGTGAAGCGATCCCGATAATCGCAGGCAGGTACGAATCCTGCACGGCTTTTGCCGCCTTGCGCGGCGGGTGTTGTGCACTCGTTATGCCTGCGCCTCGGATGTCACGAAAATCCTATATGCCACCTTCTCGTTCTGCGTGATTCTTGCCGTGCACACAAGGGTTATACGCTTCAAAAAGCTGACGAAATTGGGCATTCTGCACATGTGGTGACCTTGGACGTAGGACCCCGGCTGATCGACGCACTCTCCGTTCTGCGCGACCGTGTCGACGCCGCACGATTTCCCCTGCCGCTCGGGGGTGCCGCTCACGCCCGGCGCAACCGGGCCGAGCTGCTCTCCCAACTCGACGACTATGTGATGCCCCGCCTGCGGGCCCCTAAGGCACCGCTCCTCGCGGTCGTCGGGGGTTCCACCGGGGCGGGCAAGTCCACCCTGGTCAATTCGCTGGTGGGGCGGCGGATCTCGGAGGCGGGGGTGCTGCGGCCCACGACCCGTACGCCGGTGCTGGTGTGCCACCCCGACGACCACCGCTGGTTCGCCGGGCAGCGGGTGCTGCCGGGGCTCACCCGGGTGTGGGTGCCGGAGCAGGACGGCGGCGAGGGGGGCGAGCGGGGCGACGGTGGGGAGAAGCGGAGCGGCGGGGGGCGTGGTCGGGCGGCGGGCGAGCCCGGGGCGCCGACCGTACGGATCGAGACAGATACCGCGCTGCCCAGCGGGCTGGCACTGCTGGACGCCCCGGACATCGACTCGCTGGTGGCCGGCAACCGCGAACTGGCCGCCGAGCTGATCTGCGCGGCCGACGTCTGGGTCCTGGTCACCACGGCGGCCCGGTACGCGGACGCGGTGCCCTGGCATCTGCTGCGCACCGCCAAGGAGTACGACGTCACGCTGGTCACCGTGCTGGACCGGGTGCCGCATCCGATCGCCGCCGAGATCTCCGCGCGGTACGCGGAACTGCTCCAGCGTTCCGGGCTCGGCCAGGTGCCCCGGTTCACCATCCCCGAGCTGCCCGAGTCCGCGGGCGGGGGGCGCGGGCTGCTGCCCGCGACGGCCGTCGCGGGGCTGCGGGAGTGGCTGGAGCGGCATGCCCAGGACCCCGTCGCCCGTAGTGCCGCGGCGGATCGCACCGCCTCCGGGGTGATCGCGTCGTTGCGCAGCCGGCTGCCCGCGCTGGCCGGGGCCGCCGCCGCGCAGCACGCCGCGGCGCTGCGCCTGGCCGGCCGGGTCGAGGAGGCGTACGAGGCGGCCGCCGAGCGGGTGCGGCGCGAGGTCGCGGCCGGCGAGGTCCTGGCCGGCGACGCCCGCGCCCACTGGTACGCACACGGGCTCGGCGGTCGCGCCGACGAGTTGCTGGACGCGCTGGCCCAGGGCCTCGCGGCCCTGCTGACCTGCGCCGTCGAGGAGGCCGACGAGCGGGCGGCGGGCGCCTGGCGGCACGAGCCCGCGGCGGCCGAGATGGCGCTGACCGCGGCGGACGGGGCCGCGGGTGCCGCCGGGCGGATCGGCGTGATCGTCCGGCGCTGGCGGCGCTGCCTGGAGGAACTCGCCGAGGAGGAGACCCGTGAGGCGCGCGGCGGCCAGGCCGGCGACCGGGGCGCCCCGGTCGACGCGGAGGGGCCGGCCGCGCTGCTCGCCACCGCGCTGCTGGGCGGGCGCCGGGCCCGTAGGGCGGGGGAGAACCTCGCTGACCTCCTGGGAGCGCAGAGCGCACTGCGACTGTGCGACCAGGGTGCGCGGCTGCTGACCATGTATCTGGAGCATGCCCTCGACGGTGAACGGGAGCGCCGGCTGGCCCCGTTGGACCGGCTGACGGTGTCGCCCGGCCAGCAGGCCGAACTGATCGCCGCGCTGTCGGTGGTGCAGCGGGAGCAGCGCCAGAGACGGTCCGTGGACCGGGCGGACCAGAGGGAGACGGAGCGCGGGCGCCCGATGGCGGACCGGTGCGAGCGCGAGGCGGTGACGGGGTGACGGCGTCCGAGGACGGGGAGCGGCGGGTGGAGAACGGTATGAACGAGGACCGGAAGGGACCGGCGTGGGGCGGCGCGACGGGGGATGACGGAACGTGGGAGGGCAGGGCATGGGGGGACAGGGCCTGGGACGACGGGGTGATCGCACGACGGGTGCGGGGTGAGGAATCGAGGAGCGGGGCCGAGGGTGCGGCCTCTGCCACCGGCCCGGATGTTCCGCTGATGTCCGGGGCGGAGGGTGTGCCCGCTGAGGTGAAGGGGGCGTACGGGAGAGGGACGACGTCCGCTGTGCGCGGGCCTCGCGGGGAGGGCGATGTTCAGGAGAAGAGTGTGAGGGGCGTTGCCGGGGAGGGGCGCGGGAACGGGGGGAGTACGGGCGAGGCCGGTGACTGTGGGGCCAGGTATGCGTGGGGGCCCACAGAGGTGCGGCGGGCCGTGGGGGAGGGGCTGCGGCCCCGGTTGGACGCGTTGCGGGAACTGATCGCGCTGTCCCGGAGCCGACTGGACAGGGCGGCGCTGGACGAGGCCGGGCGGGTGCTGGAGGCGGCGGACGAACGGCACCGGCTGTCCCGCGCGCACACCGTCGTCGCGCTCGCGGGAGCGACCGGAAGCGGGAAGTCCTCGCTGTTCAACGCCCTTGTGGGGGCGAACCGTTCGGAGACCGGCGCGCGCCGGCCGACGACCGGCGAGCCGGTGGCCTGCGTCTGGTCCGGCGGACGGCCGGGCGCGGAAGGGCTGCTGCGCCGACTCGGGGTGCCGGTGCACCGCCGGCACACCCCCGTGCAGGGCAGTCCCGAACTGGCCGGACTGGTCCTGCTCGACCTTCCCGACCACGATTCCTCCGCCGCCGGCCACCGCGAACAGGTCGACCGGCTGCTGGAGTTGGTGGACGCGGTGGTCTGGGTGGTGGACCCGGAGAAGTACGCGGACGCGGTGCTCCACGAGCGGTATCTGCGGCCGCTGGCGGGCTATGCCGAGGTGACGTTCGTGGTGCTCAACCAGGTGGACCGGCTGCCGGGCGACGCCGCCGACCAGGTGGTGGACGATCTGCGCCGGCTGCTGGACGAGGACGGGCTGGCGCTGGGCGAGCACGGGGAGCCGGGGGCGGCGGTCCTGGCGCTCTCCGCCGCGACCGGTGAGGGCGTGGCGGAACTACGGGAGGCACTGGCCCAGTTCGTCGCCGAACGGGGGGCGGCGGAGCGGCGGCTGACGGCGGACGTGGACACCGCGGCGGAGCGGCTGCGGCCGGCGTATGTCGCGGAGAGCCGGGTGGGGTTGACCGAACGGGCCCGGGAGGAGTTCGACGCCCGGCTCGCCGAGGCGGTGGGGGCGATGGCCACCGGGCGGGCGGCGGAACGGGACTGGCTGCGGCATGCGGAGCGGGCGTGCGGTTCGCCGTGGTCGCGCCTGTGGGCTCGGCGGAAGCGCCGGGGCGCGCCGCGGGTTGGCGCGGCCGCGGCGGGCGGAGGCGGTATCGGCACGAGGACGGGGCCGGGGACGGGGGCGAGTTCGTTCAGGATCGCTGGGCAGCGTGCCGGTGCCGTGCGCGCCGACGGTACGCCCGCCGGTCCCGCGCCGACAGAGGCAGCCGGGGCGGTTGGGGTGGCCAGGTCGGTTGGGGCGGTTGGCGCTGAGCGGGCAGGGGATGGGCGGGCGGCGGCGCGGTCGGTGGTGGAGCAGGCGGTGCGGGCCGTGGCGGTCGAGGCCGCGCGGGGGCTGCCGGCGCCCTGGGCGCAGGCGGTGCGGGAGGCGACGGTGCGGGGCGCCGAGGGGCTGCCGGACGCACTGGACACCGTGGCGGCCGAGGCCGAGGAGGTGCTGCGGCGCGGGCCGAACGGGAAGCCGCGGTGGTGGACGGTGGCGGCCGCGTTGCAGGGGTTGTTGTTCGTGTTGCAGGTGGTCGGGGTGGTGTGGGTGCTGGGTGCCGCGACGGGCGTGGTGGCTGCGTCGGAGTGGGTGACCGGACTGCTGCCCGCGGTCGTGGGCTCGGTGGGCGGGCCGGTGTTGACCTGGCTGTGCGGCGTGGCGGCTCGTGGCCCGGCCCGGCGGTACGGGCAGGAGACCGAGCGGCGGCTGCGGGCGGCGGCGGCCGGGTGCGGGCGGGCGCGGGTGTTGGAGCCGGTGGCCGCCGAACTGCTGCGGTACCGCGAGGTGCGGGAGCGGTACGCGGTGGCGTCGGGCGTATGAAGGGAGACGGCGGGGGCGGCGGTGCACGGAGCACCGCCGCCCCCGCCGGGGTGACGGGGTTTTCCACAGGCGGACGTTGTCCACAGCCCGCCGCGGCCGGCGTCGAATCCATGCAGCATGGATGCAGCGAAGCGCGGCGCGGAACCGCACAGTTCGGCTCAGTTCGGCTCAGCTCAATGCGGCTCCGTACGGCACCGCACAATCCGGTGCATTGCTGTACGGCGCGCCGCAGGGCAACGGCATTGCGCAGCACGGCCGGAGAGTGGAGCGGTTGAGGGGAGCGGGGGAAGGGCGAGATCCACGAAGAGGCGCGCCGTAGCGGCGCACGGACGAACGGACGAGGCGCACGGAGAGAAGGCAGAAGAGGACATGTACTGAAGAGGGCATGTGCTGAAGAGGGCATGTGCTGAAGAGGGCATGTGCTGAAGAGACGCAGCAAAGAGACGTACTCACGAAACCTGCGTAAGTGGCTTACTGGCAAGACCAGTTGAAATAGCGTCATAAAGAAGAAACCGGGGGGATTTCATGAACGACACGATGGTGACGCTGGTGGGGAACGCGGCCACGGCGGTGGAGCACCGGGAGACCGCGGCCGGGGTTCCGGTGGCGCGGTTCCGGATGGCGGCGACCTCGCGGCGGTGGGACAAGGCGCGGGAGTGCTGGACGGACGGGGAGACGAGTTTCTACACCGTGCGTTCCTGGCGCGCGCTCGCGGACAACGTCGCCGCGTCGGTGGCGGTCGGTGAACCACTCGTCGTCCAGGGGAGGTTGCGGCTGCGGGAAGGGGAGCAGCCGCCGGAGAAAGGGGGGCAGCGCTGGTTCGCGGCGGAGGTCGATGCCATCGCGATCGGGCACGATCTCTCGCGCGGGACGTCCGCATTCCGTCGGGTGGTGCGGGTGCGGAATGCGCCGAAGGAGGTTCAACGAGACGCGGATTCCCGGGTGTTGGGGAAAGTCGAATCGGGTGCCGCGGTGGTAATGGAGGCGCCGGCGGATCGTTCGGCGGCCAGATCGGCGGGGGCGGTGAACCCGTCCGGCAATTCGCCGCAGAAGGTATCTGTGCCCTGAAAACGCGTCGGTGATTTGTCGATAATGTCAGTCCGGAGTGTGCGTATTCGGTAACGATTGCGATTCGGATCGCTTGGAGGGCGCCCTTACTGGGGACCGTGCTGCGCCTGCTCCATAGGATCCGACGAGTACTCACGGGGGCTGACCAGGCTGACCAGTTCGGCCGTTGAGTTCTTGGGATCTTTTCGGTGGGGCGACCTCTCAAGCCGACCGCCTCGCCCCAGAGGGGAAATCATGCTTTCGATGAAGGGGCGGGGCGCAGCCCGCCTTGCCGCCGCGGTCGTGGCCTCGGGCCTGATCGCGGCGGGCACGATAGCCACCGCGGGGACCGCCGCGGCGGACGACCCGGCCATGTCGCACGGGGGTGCCACCGCGACGCTCGGCGGGCTGAAGACCTTCGACCAGGCAGTGGTGCACGGCGACGGGGGCGACCAGCGCATCGGCGCCGGCCTCTTCGAGATGTCGGTCGACAACGGCGGCACGCTCCAGACGTACTGCATCGACATCCACAACCCGACGCAGCAGCAGGCCCGGTACCAAGAGGTGCCGTGGAGCGCCTCGTCGCTGCACAACAACCAGGACGCGGGCAAGATCCGCTGGATCCTGCAGAACTCCTACCCGCAGGTGAACGACCTGGCGGCGCTCTCCACCAAGGCCGGCGCCGGGCAGCTGTCCGAGAAGACCGCCGCGGCGGGCACCCAGGTCGCGATCTGGCGCTTCTCCGACCACGTCAAGGTGGACGCCGTCGACCCGGCCGCCGAGAAGCTCGCCGACTACCTGGAGAAGAACGCGCAGACCGTCGCCGAGCCCAAGGCGTCGCTGACCCTGGACCCGCCCGCGGTCTCGGGCAAGTCCGGCGGCAGGATCGGTCCGGTCACCGTGCACACCAACGCCGACGGCGTCACCGTCTCCCCGGCCTCGGACGTACCGGCCGGCGTGAAGATCGTGGGCAAGGACGGCAAGCCGGTCACCAGCGCCGCCGACGGCACCCAGCTGTTCTTCGACGTGCCCAAGGGGACCGCGGACGGCCACACCTCGCTGACCGTGCAGGCCGCGACCAAGGTCCCGGTGGGCCGGGCCTTCACCGGCATCGGCGAGCACGCCAAGAGCCAGACCCAGATCCTGGCCGGCTCCAGCGAGTCCACGGTCTCCGCGGCCGCCGCGGTCTCCTGGAAGAAGCAGGGCGCGATACCGGCGATCACCGCGCAGAAGAACTGCTCCAAGGGCGGGGTGGACGTCACCGCGACCAACCAGGGTGACCAGGCGTTCGGCTTCGAGCTGTCCGGCAAGGACTACGAGGTCGCGCCGGGCGCGTCCAGGACCGTGACCGTTCCGGTCGGCGAGGACCAGCCGTACCAGATCACGATCACCGGTGCGGGCGGCTTCAAGAAGACGTTCTCCGGCGTCCTGGACTGCAAGACCGCGGGCCACGGCGGCCAGCCCTCCCCGCACCCCAGCCCGGCCACGGCCGGCGGCAGCACCACCGGCGGTCACGGCACCGACCTCGCCGAGACCGGTTCCAGCAGCGCCACCCCGGTGATCGCGGGTGTCGCGGTCGCCCTCGTCGTGGTCGGCGGTGCGGCGGTGTTCTTCCTGCGCAAGAAGAAGACCGGGCCCTCCGCGTAAGCGAGGCGGCAGCCGTCACGAACGCACGGCATCTCGTGACCATCGGTGAGCGGGCCGTCGGCGCACCGTGAGCCACAGGTCACCGAACGCACACCACGAAGACCCCGGAGCACAGTGTCCGCTCCGGGGTCTTCGCCGTCCGTCCCCCGGAACCCGTTTCCGTCCTGGGATGGACGTACGGCAAGATGGGGTGTATCTGCCCTCGCGCGGCCACGCCGCACCACGGCCCACGCGGCGGAGCCACCCAACCACCTGATAGATCCAAACTGCCGGACGGTTTCTCTTGGCTGAGTACATCTACACGATGCGCAAGGCGCGCAAGGCGCACGGCGACAAGGTCATCCTCGATGACGTGTCGCTGAGCTTCCTGCCGGGCGCGAAGATCGGTGTCGTGGGTCCCAACGGCGCCGGTAAGTCCACGGTGCTGAAGATCATGGCCGGTCTTGAGCAGCCGTCGAACGGTGACGCCTTCCTCTCGCCGGGCTACACGGTCGGCATGCTCCTTCAGGAGCCGCCGCTCGACGAGTCCAAGACGGTCCTGGAGAACGTCCAGGACGGCGCGCGCGAGACCATGGACAAGCTCAAGCGCTTCAACGAGGTCGCCGAGCTGATGGCGACCGACTACTCCGACGCGCTGATGGAGGAGATGGGCAAGCTCCAGGAGGACCTGGACCACGCGAACGCGTGGGACCTGGACACCCAGCTGGAGCAGGCCATGGACGCCCTGGGCTGCCCGCCCGGCGACTGGCCGGTCACCAACCTCTCCGGTGGTGAGCGCCGCCGCGTCGCGCTGTGCAAGCTGCTGCTGGAGGCGCCCGACCTGCTGCTCCTCGACGAGCCCACCAACCACCTCGACGCCGAGTCGGTGCAGTGGCTGGAGCAGCACCTGGCGAAGTACCCCGGCACCGTCGTCGCTGTCACCCACGACCGGTACTTCCTCGACAACGTCGCCGGGTGGATCTGCGAGGTCGACCGCGGCCGCCTCCACGGCTACGAGGGCAACTACTCCAAGTACCTGGAGACCAAGCAGGCCCGTCTGAAGGTCGAGGGCCAGAAGGACGCCAAGCGCGCCAAGCGCCTGAAGGAAGAGCTGGAGTGGGTCCGCTCCAACGCCAAGGGGCGGCAGGCCAAGTCCAAGGCCCGTCTGGCGCGTTACGAGGAGATGGCCGCCGAGGCCGACCGGATGCGGAAGCTGGACTTCGAGGAGATCCAGATCCCGCCGGGCCCGCGTCTGGGCAACGTCGTCGTCGAGGTCGACAACCTCAACAAGGCGTTCGGCGAGAAGGTCCTCATCGACGACCTCAGCTTCACCCTGCCGCGCAACGGCATCGTCGGCATCATCGGTCCGAACGGCGCCGGCAAGACCACGCTGTTCAAGATGATCCAGGGCCTGGAGACCCCGGACTCCGGCGACATCAAGGTCGGCGAGACCGTCAAGATCTCCTACGTCGACCAGAGCCGCGAGAACATCGACCCCAAGAAGACCCTGTGGGCCGTGGTCTCCGACGAGCTCGACTACATCAACGTCGGTCACGTCGAGATGCCCTCGCGCGCCTACGTCTCCGCGTTCGGCTTCAAGGGCCCGGACCAGCAGAAGCCGGCCGGGGTGCTCTCCGGTGGTGAGCGCAACCGCCTCAACCTGGCGCTCACCCTCAAGCAGGGCGGCAACCTCCTGCTCCTCGACGAGCCGACCAACGACCTCGACGTCGAGACGCTGTCCTCGCTGGAGAACGCGCTGCTGGAATTCCCCGGCTGCGCCGTGGTCGTCTCCCACGACCGCTGGTTCCTGGACCGCGTCGCCACGCACATCCTGGCGTACGAGGGCAACTCCAAGTGGTTCTGGTTCGAGGGCAACTACGAGTCGTACGAGAAGAACAAGATCGAGCGGCTCGGCGCCGACGCGGCCCGTCCGCACCGTGCGACCTACAAGAAGCTGACCCGAGGCTGACCGTCGTGCGACACCTCTACTCCTGCCCCCTGCGCTGGTCGGACATGGACGCGTTCGGCCATGTCAACAACGCGGTGTTCGTCCGCTACCTCGAAGAGGCGCGGATCGACTTCATGCGTCGGCTGGCGCCGGGGGGCGGCAGTACGTCGTTCCAGGGCGGTTCGGTCGTCGCCCGGCACGAGATCGACTACGTGCGGCAGTTGGTGTACCGGCCCGAGCCGGTGGCCGTCGAGCTGTGGGTGAAGAAGATCAGTGCCGCGTCGATGACGGTGGGGTACGAGGTCAAGGACGCGGACACGGTCTATCTGCGGGCGGCGACCGTGGTCGTGCCGTTCGACTTCGCCGCGGGGCGGCCGCGCCGCCTGACCGCGGAGGAGAAGGCCGTCCTCAAGGAGTACCTGGACGACGCCGCGCATCAGGAAGGGGCCGTCGCGGTATGACGGTGCTGCGGTTGGCGGACGCGGGGGAGGCGGCGGATCTCGCCGCCTTCCTCGCCCGGCTGATCCACTACGA
The DNA here is from genome assembly GCF_044754325.1 of Streptomyces sp. NPDC093097. Classification (NCBI taxonomy): domain Bacteria; kingdom Bacillati; phylum Actinomycetota; class Actinomycetes; order Kitasatosporales; family Streptomycetaceae; genus Streptomyces; species Streptomyces sp. NPDC093097. Next base: position 361,429 of record NZ_JBIVOW010000003.1, on the reverse strand, counting down.
CCGCGGGGCCGCGGTGCGGCTCCAGGCCGGGGGCGGGGTACTGGCCGTCTTCGGCCGGCCGCCGTCCTTCGAGGTGCTGGCGATCCGGACGGCCCGGCTGGCGGGCGTGGACGAGGAGGCCGGGGGGCCGGCCGGGGCCGGTGGTTCCGGTGGCGCTGGTCGTTCCGGTGGTTCTCCCGCCGGACTCGCCCTGGACGTGACCGTCTCCGCCGGCGAACTCCTCGAAGGCATACAGGAGGCGGCGGGCAGCCTTGCCGTGCCCGCCGCGGTCACCGGCCCGCCGTGGGCCGGAGTGCTGCCGCCGCGGGGCGGCTGGAAGAGGGTGCCGGGGCTGCCGTCGCCGGAGGCGCTGACGCATGCGGTGTCCGCCGCGGTCGCCGAATTCCGCGCCCGGGACGAGGCGTTGCCGCCGCAGGCGCGCACCCGGAGCGAACGGGACCGGATCGGACGCGAGATCTGGTCGCGGACGCTCGGCGACACGGAGTTGCCGCTGCGGGTGGTGCACGCCGCGCAGTCGCTCGGGTTCCTGCGCGGGGCGCGGGCCGGGGCGACAGGCGCGCAGGCGCCGGGGCCGGCGTTGCTGGCCGCCGGCGGGTGGCTGCGGTTGAGCACGCCGTACGGGTCGGTTGCCGTGCGGACGGTGGGATCGGCCGGGCGGACCGGGCTGGCGGGGCTCACGGTCACGCCGGTCTGAGCGTCGCGCCGGTCCGACCGTTGCGTCGAGGTGAGCGCTGCGTCGAGGTGATCGCCGCGTCGGTCGGTCAGTTGGTCGGTCGAGCGATGCGCCGCCGCGCCGCTGTGGCGGTCGCGGTCTCCGGTCGTTGTGTCCGACTGGCTGCTGTGCCCGAGTGGCCGCTGTGCCCGGCTGACCGCCGTGTCCGACTGGCTGCTGTGCCCGGCTGACCGTCGTGTCCGACTGGCCGCTGGGCCCGGCCGACTGCTGTGTCCGGCCGGCCGCCGCTGCCGTATCCGGCCGACGACTGTCGCTGGCCGGCCATCGCGTTCGGCGGACGGACGCGCCCGCCGGGGGATGCGTCCCGCGCGACGTGCCCTGTGCAACGTGTCCCGCGTGAGACGTCCCCTGCGGCATGCATGCTCAGTCGCTGCGCCCCGTTGCCGCCACCGTCACGCCCAGGCCGATCATGGCGAGGCCGCCGGCCCCGCCGACCAGGGACAGCCGGCGGTCCGAGCGGGCGAGCCAGGAACGGGCCGCCGAGGCGCCCAGGCCCCACAGGGTGTCCGTGATCAGGCCGATGGTGATCGGGACCAGGCCCAGCACCATCATCTGGAGCGGCACAGAACCCGCCGCGTGGTCGACCCACTGCGGTAGCACCGCCGCGAAGAAGACGAGGCCCTTCGGGTTGGTGGCGCCCACGACGATGCCGTCCAGGACGGTGCGCAGGGCGCCGCGCCGCTCGTCGGCCGGGGCCGCCGTCTCCGCCAGGCGCATCGCGCCGCGGTGGCGGAACGCCTGCACGCCCAGGTAGACGAGATAGGCCGCGCCGGCCAGCTTGACGCCGGTGAACACCGCCGCCGAGGTCTGCACCAGTGCGCCGAGTCCCCAGGCCACGGCGGCCACCAGGACGTACGAGCCGAGCATGTTGCCGAGGACCGTCTCCAGCGCCGTACGGCGCCCGTGTGCGAGGGCCCTGCCGACGACGAACAGCACGCTCGGCCCCGGGATCGCGATCACCAGGAGCGACATCGCCGCGAACGCGAGAACGCTCTGTGTGGACACCATGCGTCCGTCACCTCCCGGGGTGCGCTGTCGGAGACTGCGGTGAAGGGTACTCCGGAGTGTCGGCGGCGTCGGCAGGGGCGGCGGGAGGGGCGTCGGGCCAGACGCCGATGTGGTCGGGCTCCCGTTGGAGGAGGACGCGGTCCCGCATGCCCAGGGGGGCGGTGTAGTCGGCGGGGAGTTGGAGGCGGCCGGCGCGGTCGAGGGTGGCGTACTCGCGGCTGACGACGGACTCCCGGCCGGTCGTGGCGTCGATCTCGGTGCGGCGGAGGACCTCCGAGGAGGTGCGGCCGTCGCGGATGGCGACCGTGCGGCGGACCTCGTCGGCCACCTTCTGGTCGTGGGTGACGATGACGATCGTGGTGCCCAGTTCCTCGTTGGCGGTGCGGAACGCGGCGAAGACCTGCTCGGCGGTGTGCGAGTCCAGTTCGCCGGTCGGTTCGTCGGCGAGCAGGACGGACGGGGTGTTGGCCAACGCGACGGCGATCGCAGTGCGTTGGGCCTCGCCGCCGGAGAGCTGGTGGGGGCGCCGGTCGCGGCAGTGGGCGAGGGAGAGGACGGACAGCAACTCCTCGGCCTTCTCGGTGCGTTCGGCGCGGCGGCGGCCGCCGCGCAGCTGCATCGGCAGGGTGATGTTCTGGAGGGCGGTGAGGTAGGGGAGCAGGTTGCGGGTGGTCTGCTGCCAGACGAAGCCGACGACGTCGCGGCGGTAGTCGAGGCGGGTGCGGGCGTCCATCGTCAGCAGGTCGCGGCCGGCGACCCGGGCCGCGCCGGCGGTCGGCACGTCCAGCCCGGCCAGGATGTTCATCAAGGTGGACTTGCCGCTTCCGGACGCGCCCACCAGGGCCAGCAACTCGCCCTCGGCCACCAGCAGATCGAGCCCCTGGAGGGCCTGGACCTCCACACCGTCGGTGGTGAAGACGTGGACCAGGCGGTCGCAGGCGATCAGGGCGTCGTGGCCGTATGCGGGGCGGGCGCCGCGGGCGGCGGCGCGGCGCTCCAGGTCGGTGAGGGAGGGCGGTGGCGAGGGCGGCGTGTGGTCCGGGGCGGGCGTCATGGGGCTGCTCCTGGGAGGCGTCCGCGTCCGTCGCCCCTCACGTCGGCTCCCCCGCCCGCAACGCGGTGGCCTCCGCGTGGCGTTGGGCCGTATGGGCCTGGAGGAGGGCCGTGGTGAGGGCGAGGAGCAGGAGGGCGGCGGAGGGGAGGAGAAGGGAGGGGAGGTCGGGTTGGAGGTGGACGGCGGTGGTGGGGGTGGGGTCGGAGGTGGTGGGGAGGGCGAGGGGGGTGAGGTCGGTGCCGGGGCCGAGGAGGGAGAGGGTGGCGGCGCCGGTGAGGGTGCCGCCGAGGGCGGCGAGCAGGGCCTGCGGCAGCGCTTCCAGGACGAGGAGGCGGCGGCCCTGGCCCGGTGGCAGGCCGATGGCGCGCAGCCCCGTGAGGAGGCGGGTGCGTTCCGGGGCGGTCTGGAGGAGGGAGAGGAGCAGGGCCAGCAGGGCGAAGCCGGCACCGGCGGCCACGGAGGCGAAGTAGAGCCGTTCCGCGCCCTGTTGGAGGGGGGAGTCGGCGAAGCGTGCACGGGTGGTGGAGCGCAGGGTGAGCTGGGTGGGGACGGTGGTGTGGGCGCGGAGGGCGGTGCGCAGGGCGGTGGGATCGAGGGCGCTACCGGCGAGGAGGACGACGGAGGGGCCGGTGGCCGGATCGGCGTAGGTGTCGGGGTGGAGCCGGGCCACGCTGCGGGCGTCGACCACGACGAAGTCGCCGCCCGGTTGGGCGGGGGTGTCGGCGCGCACCAGGGTGGGGCGGACGACGATCTGGCCGAACTCCGGTTGCAGCGCCATCGGGGCGTCCCCGAAGCGGGTGCGGAAGGAGGGGGAGACGAGCGCCGGGAGGGGCCGGTCGCCGCCGGGATCGGCCAGGGCGCCGGCGTCGAAGGCGCCCAGCCCGGTGGCGCGGGAGAGGCGGGCGTAGCCGTCGGCGTCGGCGATGACGAGGTAGAGCGGCGGGCCGTTGTCGTCGGCGGGTTGGGTGCTCAGCCGCAGGGGGACGGCGTCCTGGACGCCGGGGACGGCCGGGAGGGCGGCCAGCAGGGCCGGCGGGAGCGGTTTGTCGGCGGTGAGGCGGGCGTCCGCGCCGACCGCGGTCAGGGCCGCGCGGTCGCGGGCGGTGGCGACCCCGGCCAGCACCGAGCCGCCGAACGACGCGGTGGTCAGCGCCACGAGGAGGGCGAGCAGCGGCAGTCCGGCGGCCGGGGCGCGGCCGGCCCGGGCCAGGGCCAGGAAACCGGTCAGCGCCCGGGAGCGGGCCGCGGGCCGGGACGCCAGCCGCAGCGGGAGCGGGTACAGCCGCGTCAGCAGCAGCGCGGCGATCACCGCGACCAGGACGGGGGCCGCGCTGACCAGGGCGTCCACGCCGCCGGCGCCGGTGCCGCGGCGGCGGAGGGCCACCACCGCGGCCACCGCCAGGACCAGCACGGTCAGTTCGGCGACAGTGCGGCGCCGGGAGGGGCGGCCGGCCGCCAGGTCCGTGCGGACCCCGGGGCGCGTCCTGCGGTGCGCGGCGGCGGCCCGCAGCGGGAGGGCGAGGGTGCCCAGCAGGCCGACGCCGGCCGCGGCGAGCAGGGCGGGCAGCAGCCGTTCGCCCGGTACGAGGAGGAGGGCGAGGGCGCAGCCGGCGGCGGCCGCGGGCAGCGCCACCGTCGCGGTCTCGGCCGCCAGCCGGCCGACGAGTCCCGGCAGGGAGGCGCCCCGGGCCCGCAGCAGGGCCAGTTCGCGGTGGCGGCGGGCGGCGGCCAGCCCGCCGGTCATGAGGACGACGACGGCCGCGACGGTGCCGATCCCGCACGCGGCGACCGCGACGACCGGCGCGACCGCGTCCCGGGTCCGCGCGAAGCCGTCCAGCAGGCCGTCCACCGCGCTCTCCGCCAGCCCGTCGGCGCCCACCACCGCCCGCAACCGGACCAGGCCGGGCCCGTGTTGGAGGGAGCGCACCTGCGCGCGCAGGCGCGGGGCCTCCCCGTCGGTCAGCGCGCCGGAGTCCACCGGGTAGCGCCAGAACCGCTCCGGCTTCTCCTTGGCGGACAGCAGCGCCGGCCCGTCCTCGGGGGCGAGCAGCAGCCCGGCCCGCCAGCGTTTCAGCGGCGGGGAGCCCTCCGCCACCAGGGCGGCGGTCGCCATCAGGGGATCCACCGCCCAGTACGGGCCCTCGGGGGAGCGCGGGGCGAGCAGTCCGGAGATCCGCAGGGCCAGGCCGTCCAGGTGGAGCGTGCTGCCGGGGCGCAGCCGGAGGGCGCGGGCGGTGGCGACGGTGACCGCCGCCTCCCGGGTGGATGCGCCATGGGACGCGGGGTGCGGGAGCCGTCCCTGGACGACGGTGCCGTGCCGGGCCAGGCCGGAGACCGCGTAGAGGGAGAAGGCGGGGTCGGGGCCGTCGGGGCGCGGCAGCCAGGGGTCGGAGGCGGGCAGCGCGGCGGTGATGCGGACGCCGTGCGCGGCGTCGGCGGAGGAGATCCGCAGCGGCGAGGCGAACTGGTCCCGGATCCGCCGGTCCTGACGGTCCATCACGCGGGGGGTGAGGGCCTGCGCGGTGGCGTCGGCGCCGTCGGCGGTGATCTGCACCATCCGCTGGTCCGGTGCGGCGTCGGTCAGGGCGGCCCGGACGCCGCGGGTCTCGTAGGCGTCCACCCCGCGCGGGAAGGCCGCCGCGAGGAACGCGGTGACCAGCATCAGGGCGGCCAGCGCCAGGGCGGCCGGGGCGGTGGCGCGCAGCCGGAGCAGCGGGCCGCCGGAGCGCGTGGTTCCGATCCGGAGCGTCATCTCACCGCTCTCCCTGGGTGCGCAGGGCGTGCACCGGGTCGCCGCGGCGCAGCCCGAGGGCGACGACCAGCAGCGGGACCACCGCCACCGCGGCGACCAGCCCGGCGACCTGGCCGGGCGGCAGCTCCACCAGCACCGGCGGCACCGGCCGGCCGGCCTCCTGCGTCAGGACCACCAGCGGGACCACCGCCCGGGTCAGCACCGTGCCCAGGGCCGTGCCGACGGCCAGCGCCGGCACGATCAGCACGCCCTGTTCGACGGCGATCATCCGGGCCAGTTGCCGGCGGGGCGCGCCCAGGGCCCGCAGCACGGCGAACTCCCGGGCCCGTTCGCGGACCGCACCGGCCGCGCCGACCGCGAAGCCGGTCGCCGCCAGCGCCACCGCGACCGCCGCCGCGGCGGCCAGCGCGGTCTGCGGTCCGCGGCCCAGCGGGTCCTCGTGCAGCTCCGCGGCGATCTCGTCGCGGACCACCACCTGGCCGGGGTCGAGGTCGGCGCGGGCCCGCAGCGCGGCCACCGCCCGCGCGGTGGCGCCGGGGCGGGGGCGCAGCCACCATTCGGCGGCGTCCAGCGGGGTCGCGCCGACGTCGGACAGCGCCTCGTTGACGGCGCCGAAGTCGACCAGCAGCCCGCCGGAGCCGGCCGGTCCGTCCGCCGGCCCCGGCAGGGCGCGGACCGCCCGGACGATCCTGGCCTTCAGCGACCGCCCGTTGACCGTGACGTCGATGACCGCGCCGACCCGGGAGCCGCGGGCCCGGAGGAACGCGTCGGTGGCGACGGCGGCCAGCGGCGGGCGGGCCGGGTGCGCGGCGGTGATCCGCACCGTCGTCAGCGCGGCGCCCCACCGGTCCTGCCGGGCGCCGCTGTCGTAGGTCTGCGCCAGCAGCCCGCCGACGGGCACCTCGGTGCGGCCCGTCCTGGGACCGGCGGGGCCGCCGGCGGTGGAGCTCTGGTCGGCGATCCGGGCCGTCCAGGCCGGGCCCCGCGGGGCGGTGAGGCGGTGGGTGGCGCCGGAGCCGGTGACCGCGGTCGCGGCGGCCACGGTCAGCCGCTGGCGGTGCGCGACCGCGGGCTGGTCCAGGTCGAGGACGAAGCCGGTCAGCCGCAGCGGTGCGGCCGGGCGGCCCGCCGGGGCGCCGGCCGCGGCGGCCAGGTCCGCGGTGCCGGTGTGCGGCCGGCCGTCGGCCGGCAGCGAGGCGAGCGGGAGGGTGTACGGGCTGCCGTGGGCGTCGGTGACGAGCACCGAGACGGTGGCGGGGACGGGGCCGGTGTCGGGCCCGACCGGGCCGTCGGACGGGACGGCCCGGCGGGGCGCCGGCAGGGACCGGAGCGAGGCCAGGGTCATGGTCAGGGTCAACCGCGTGGTGTCCGGGGGGAGCGGGACGCCGGGCGGGGGGCCGGCCGGGGGCGCCGCGGCCCGCAGGACCGCGTCGGCGGCCCGGGCGCCCGCCGGACCGTCCGCGGCGCCGCCCGCCAGGTCGCCGCGGAGCAGCAGCGCCCCGACCGCACGGCGGGTGTCCAGGGCCAGCAGCGCGGAGGCATGGCCGTCCGGCAGGTCCAAGACGGCGTTCCCGACGGGCAGCGCGGCGGCCACCCCGGGGACGGCCGCATAGCCGCCGCCCTGCCCCAACTGCGGTGTGCGGCCGGCCAGTACGCGCACCGCGGCGCCCGCCCGGAGGTCTGCCTGGTCGTCCTGCGAGCGGTTCCACGAGGCGCGCTGGCCGATCGCCAGCATGCCCAGCGCGGTGGCCAGCACCAGCAGCAGCACCGGATCGGTGACGCGGTGGGCGGCGCCCCCGCGCGCCCGCCCCGGGGGACCGGCGGAACCGCGGCGGCTGATCTGCCAGCCGGCCAGTGCCACGACCAGTCCCCGGCCGCGGGCGGCGGCCCGTTCGGCCAGGCGGGCGGCCGGCGGCAGCAGCCGCAGCGTCAGCACCGCGCCGGCCAGCAGCGCCAGCGCCGGGGCGGACACCAGCACCGGGTCGATGCCCAACTGCCCGCCGCCGTCCACGCTCAGCACCCCGCCGCCGCCCTCCCCGGTCCGCCGCCACAACTGCCAGTACGCCACCCCGGCGACCACCAGAAGCCCCAGATCGGCGCCGGCCCGTACGGCACCGGGCAGCGTCCGGCCGCGGGCCGCCGAGCCGTCCGCCCCGGACCGCAGGACGGCCGGCGCGGCCACCGCCGCGGCGCAGCCCAGCGCCACCACCGCACCTGTCAGCCAGGTCCCGCCGGCCGGCGCGGAGGAGAGCGGCAGTCCGCTGCGGCCGGTCGCCGCGCCGCTCGCCGGCAGCCGCAGCAGCGGCCCGGCCAGCAGCGGCGCGGCGAGCGCGGCCGGCAGCGCCAGCAGCAGCGCCTCGGCCAGGGCCAGCCGGGCGAGCTGCGGCCGGGAGGCGCCGCGGGCCCGCAACAGGGCCTGCTCGCCGGTCCGTTCGGCGCTCAGCATCCGCGCCACCAGCAGCAGCGCGTACCCGGCCAGCAGCAGGAGCTGCAGCGCGACGATCAGCACGGTGGACCGGTTCACCAGCAGCGACCGCTGCAACTGCGCCAGCACCTCGGGGAGTTCGGTGGCGGCGGTGACCTGGCCGCCGAACGCCGGGTCGGCCATCAGCGCCCGGGCGGCCGGGCGCGCCGCGGTGGCGAGGGCGGGCAGCCGGTCCGCGGTCAGGGTGGGGAAGTCGGCGGTGGCCAGCCAGGCCACCGAGTCCTGCACCAGCACCCCGCCGGACCGGAACGCCCCGGGGGCGGTGAGCAGCGGCCCGTAGGTGGTGAAGCCGAGGGTGCGGACCCCGCGCCCGCCGAGTTCGTCCAGCTTCCAGTACGGGTCGGTGCGGTCCTTGGGGCGGTAGACGCCGGTGACCTCGACGGTCAGGTGGGCCGGGCCGGAGAGCCGGTTGTCGAGGGTGATCCGGCGGCCGGGGCGGAGGCCGAGGCGGGCGGCGGCGGCCGCCGGCAGCGCCACCGGGAGCCGGCCGTGCGCCGCCTCCCCGGGCCAGTGGCCGGCGGTGAGCGTGATCCGGCTGCGGTCCAGGGCCGCGAGGTGGGTGAGGTCGGGCTCCTGCCCGTCGGCCGGGCCCGTGGCGGCCCCGGTCGCGGACGGCGCCGGCAGGGTGCGCGGAAGGGCGTACGGACCGGAGCGGGTCAGTGTGCGCAGGGTGTGCGGCAGCCCGTCGAAGGCCCGCCGGGCGCCGCGCTCCACCGCCTGGTCCGCCAACTGCCGCCGGGACGGCGGGAGTTGGGCCTTCACCTGGAGGGTGGTGGACCGGGTGCGCAGGGCCTGCCGCAGGCCGGCGTCGCCGACCGCGTCGGAGAAGGCGGAGAGGGTGGCCAGCACGGTGGCGGTCAGCAGCACCGAGAGCAGGGCGGCGGCCAGCAGCGCACGGTGCGCGCGCACCCGCAGCACGATGAAGCCGGACACGCTTCCCCCCGGAGCGGCTCGGGCCTCGGGTCGGGGTGCGCCGGCGGCTCCCGGCACCCGGCAACGCGAGACGTTCGCATGGGTGCTCGGATGCCGTGGATGCTGCCAGAGGGGCGGGGTGCCGGGTGGGGGTTCTCAGGTGGTCTTGACCGGATCGTGATGCCGTGCGGCGCTCCGGACGGTGTGACCGTTCTCTCAGCCCGCGGTGTTGATCATCGACGCGGCCGCGTACGTGAAGTAGTCCCACAGCTTCGCCTGGTGTTCCTCGGCGAGCCCGAGGGAGTCCACCGCGTCCCGCATGTGCCGCAGCCAGGCGTCGTGCGCGGCGCGGTCGACGGTGAACGGGGCGTGCCGCATCCGCAGCCGGGGGTGGCCGCGGTTCTCGCTGTAGGTGCGGGGGCCGCCCCAGTACTGCATGAGGAAGAGGACAAGGCGCTCCTCGGCCGGTCCCAGGTCCTCCTCCGGGTACATCGGCCGCAGCAGCGGGTCCTCGGCGACCCCCTCGTAGAAGCGGCGCACCAGGCGGCGGAAGGTGTCCTCGCCACCGACCTGCTCGTAGAAGGTCTGCTCCTGAAGCGTGCCCTGGGGAATGTTGTTCACCGGTCCATGGTGGCAGACGCGCCGACCTGGGACCTTGGACTTGGGACGTCCCGGAAGCGGACGCGACTCCGGGGCGCGATCGGCCGATCACGCCCCGGAGTCGACAGGTGTCCTCGGTGTCAGCCGCGGCGGACGGTCAGCGTCGTCCAGGCGCCGACGTGCACCCGGTCGCCCTCGTGGAGCGGCACCGGGACGTACGGCTGGATCGGGTCCTCGGCGAGGTTGACCGTGGTGCCGTTGGTGGAGTTCTGGTCCACCACCGCCCAGCTGCCGTCCTGCTGCTGGACGAGCAGGGCGTGCTGGTGCGAGACGCCCGGGTCCTCGGGGGTCCGGGCCAGGTCGACGTCCGGGGACTCGCCGGTGCTGTTCCGGCGGCGGCCGACCGAGACCTGGCCGCCGGCGAGCGGCAGCACCTGCTCGGGGGAGTACGAGGGCAGGTTGAGCCCCGCGGCCTCCGGGCCGCTGCGGCTCATCATCGCCATGAAGTACTCGCGGTCCGGCGCGATGGCCACCACCCAGCCGTCGCCGACGACCGGCGGCGGGCCCTGCGGCGGCATCGCGGGGGCCTGACCGGGGCCGCCGTTCCACTGGCCGTCGGGCCCCGGCTGGCCCGGCTGCTCGAAGCCCTGCGGCTGCTCGAAGCCCTGCGACTGCTCGAAGCCCTGCGGCTGCTCGAACGGGCCCGGCTGCGGGGGCTGTTGGGGCGGGAACGGGGCCGGCGGCTGCTGCTCGAACGGGGCCTGCGGGCCGGGTCCGGGCTGCGGGGGCGCCATCGGTGCGCCGTGCTGCGCGCTCGGCGGGTTCAGCGTCCAGTCGTCGCCCTGCTGCGGGGGCGGCGGGGGGCCGGGCCGGCCGGGAGCGGGCATGCCGGGCGGCGGACCGGGCTGACCCGGGAAGCCGCCGGGGCCGGGCATACCGGGCGGCGGGCCCGGCGGCTGCGGCGCCGGAGCCGGCGGGAAGCCGTAACCGCCCTGGGGCGGCTGGCCACCGGGGCCGGGGGCGACCGGGCCGGGGGCCGGCGGCGGGAAGCCGTAGCCGCCCTGCGGCGGTTGGCCGCCGGGTACGGGCGCACCGGGCGGCGGCGCGAACGACGTCGGCGCGTTGGTGAGGAAGTTGTACTGGCACTCCGGGCAGAACGGCGCCATGCCGTCGCGCGGCGCATGGCACTGCGGGCAGGCCTGCGGCTCCGCCGGCTGCTCGGGGCCCGGACCGGGGGCCGGGGCGCCGTACGGGGCGGTGCCGTGCGGCGGGGTGCCGTGCGGCGGGGTGCCGGGCGCGGGCATGCCGGGGGCGACCGGGCCGGGGGCCGGCGGCGGGAAACCGTAGCCGCCCTGCGGCGGTTGGCCACCGGGCGCGGGCGCACCGGGCGGCGGAGCGAAGGGGCCACCGGGGGCGGGCGGACCGGGTGCGGGCGGCGGGAAGCCGTAGCCGCCCTGCGGCGGTTGACCGCCGGGGCCGGGCGCGGGCGCGCCGGGGCCGCCGGGAGGACCGAAGCTCTCGGGCGCCCCAGGGCCACCGAAGCCCTCGGGGCCGCCGGGTGCGGGCGGCGGGAAGCCGTAGCCGCCCTGCGGCGGTTGGCCGCCGGGGCCGGGTGCGGGCGCACCGGGGCCGCCGAAACCTTCGGGGCCACCGGGCGGCAGGGGGCCGGGCTGGCCCATCGGGCCGGGACCGGGCATGCCGGGCGGCGGGCCGGGCTGTCCCGGCGGGGGGCCTGGCTGACCGGGCGGCGGACCGGCCGGGCCGGTCGGCTCGGCGGGCGGCGGCGCGTTCAGGAAGCCGGCGGGCAGAGAGGGCGGCGGGGGGACGGCACCCGCCATGCGCTGGCCGCACACCTCGCACCAGTCCTCGGCCGCCGACTGGTGGCCGCTCGGGCAGGTCGGCATGTCGGTTCTTCCCCCTCCGTACCGTTTCGTCCGGTGATACCGATCAGTGCTGATCGTGGTTGTTCATTGCGGTTCCTCTGGGCGGTGAACGGTGCCGGACGCCTTCCGGGAACCCTCCCGTCGAGCCTCGAACGCCTTCGCCGCCTGTCGCACAGTACCCGTCGCGGCGTCGGCGCCGTCCACCACCTTCGCAAGGAGTTTCGCAGTGTCCTCGTGCCCCGCGGCGGCGGCCAGGCGCAGCGCGCGACGCAGCTCCATCAGGGCATGGTCGGCATCTCCGTACTTGGCCGCATCCAGTCCCCGCTGGATGACTTGCGCCAGTTCGAACCGTCCTGTGTGGCATGCCACTTGTGGGTCGATCTGTACCGCGGCGACCGGATCGTCCGTCCACGTGGCCCGGACCAGGCCCTGCGCCACGACCCGGGGCGCGGTGCCGTCCGGCGCGGGCAGCAGCACCGTGATCCGGGCGGCGAGCATCTCCCGGCCGAGCCCGGGGTCCGGGACGCGCAGACAGAGATGGAAGTCGCGGGACTCATCGCCCCAGGGGCCGGTCGGGTAGTCGCCCGAGCGCGGGCCCGACGCCCGGCGCCGGCCGGTCAGTTCCCCGGCGGTGGGCGCCACTTGCCGCAGGAACGCCACCTCGGCACCCACCGGGGTCCGCACCCGCAGGACGACCCCGGCGTCCGGACCGAAGGGCCCGCCGTCCCGCCCGGCTGCCGGCGGAACCTCAGGCTCCGGCCGCGCCGCGGGCACCGGCCGCCCGCCGGTCGAACCGCCGCCGGTCGCGGTGACCGTGACGACGGCGTGCAGTGCGCGCCCGCCCTCGGGAAGACGGGGGTTGTGGTGCACCTCGGCGGTGAAGCGCGGGGCCCGCGACTTGGCGAAGTTGGCCATGGGTTACGTTCCGCTCCCGGGGCCCGGGCGGGCGGCCGGGCCCGGCGCGTGCGCGGTGTTCAGGCCGATCCCGCCCCTTCTGCGGGCGCCCGGAACGGCACCACCGCGACCGTGACGTTGTCGTGCCCGCCGCCGTCCAGCGCGTGGGCGACCAGCGCCCGCGCGGCGCCCAGCGGCCGGGCGGGCGCGTCCAGCGGCAGCACCGCGGCCAGCGCCGCGGCCGTCTCGGCGTAGTTCCACAGCCCGTCGGTGCACACCACCACGACCCCCGGCCCGTCCGGCCGGAACGCCGCGACGTGCGGCTCCACCTCGTACGCGTCCGCGCCCAGCCAGCCGGTGATGGCGTGCGCCCGCTCGTCGGCGTTGGCCTCGGCCTCCGTCATCAGGTTGTTGGCGACCATCTGGGCGGCCCAGGAGTCGTCCTCGGTGAGCCGGACCGGCGTCGCGGTGCGGTCGTCGGGGATCCAGTAGGCCCGGCTGTCGCCGACCCAGCCGATGGTCAGCAGCCCGCCGCCGACCACCGCGCCGACGAACGTGCAGGCCGGGGCGTTCTGCTGGCGGTACTCGTCATGCGCGAGCGAGGGGTCGGCGGCCAGTGCGTCCACCGCCGCCGAGGCCGCCATCACCGCGTCGTGCATCGCCTGCTGCGGGTGCGCGCCGCGCGGCAGTGCCATCCGCAGCGCCCCGGCGGCCCGCTCGGCGGCGGCCAGGGACGCGTCGTCCGGCCGGGTCGCCGAGGAGACGCCGTCGCAGACCACCGCGATCACCGCGGGCGCGCCGTCCGGCAGCTCGGTGTCGGCCAGGGCGAAGAAGTCCTCGTTGCGGTGGTGCCGGTGGCCGCGGTCGCTGACCGCCGCGATGCCCGCCAACTCCCGCTCCAGATGGTCCCGTTCCGGCCCGACCGGGGCTTTCGGGGGCGTTCCGGATGCGGTGGCGGCGGGCGCGGTAACGGGGGTGGCGGGCGACTCGTCGGGCGTTCCGCTTGGTGTCCCGGTGGCCGGGTCGGATGCCGTAGGAGTTGCCGTGTCGGACCCGGGCATATCAGCTGCACCGTCCTTCGTCGTGGATTCCGCTTCGGTCTCTGACGGGGTCGTGGGCCGGCCGCCCGGCGCCGGCTCCGCTTGCGGCCCGGCGGTCTCTTCCGCCGCGGCCCGGACGGCCGGTTCGGGGCGCGCCCCGGCGCCGGCGGCCGCATCGGCGACCGCCTCGTAGCCGACCACCCGGGGGTCGGCCGGCCGCCCGGCGGCACCGGACGGCGGCGGCATCGCGTCCCCGTACGCGAGACGGGTCGTGGGGTCGGGCGGCGGCGGGCCCGCCTGCGCCGGGCCCGCCGCATACACCGCCGGCGGCGGCGCCCCGGACCCCGCCGACCCGCCGTACCCGGCCGACGCCAGGGGCTCGGCGCCGCACCGCCCGCAGTAGTTGTCCCCCGCATCGAGCGGCTCACCGCAGCTCCGGCACCGGGACGGCCCACTCACACCCATGTCACACCCATGTCCTGGGGCGGAAGCGGTTGGCCCGCTCCACCAGTTCGATCCTTTCCTCACCACGCTGCGCCAGCCGCGCCAGCAGGCGGTACCAGCGCTCCAGCCCGAACCGCAGCCCGCGCTCGTCCAGCGGACTGCCGAGCAGCGCCGGTCCGGTCGCACCGTCCGGCCCGCCGCTGCGGACGCCGTCACCGGGCCCGTCGCCGTGGCCCCCGGAGAGTACCCAGTCCAGAGCACTGCCCAGTACCTCGGTGGCGAGTTGCGCCCGGCGCCGGTCGTCGAGTCCGAAGTCGGCCAGCGCCTCGACCTGTTGGGCGGCCGCCCGCAGATCCGGCAGCAGCGGCTCCCGGGGCGAACGCCGCCGCAACCGGGCCCGTACTGCCGCGATCCGGGCCGCCGTGTAGTGGATGGACGCCTCCGGGACGGACTCCAGCGCGGCCACCGCGCCCGTCCGTTCGCCGGCCGCGAGCCGTACCCGGGCCAGCCCGAACGCGGCACTCACATAGCCGCGGTCCGTCGCCCACACGAGTCGGTAGTACTCCGCGGCGTTGTCCAACTGCCCCAGCAGCTCGGCGCTGATGCCCAGCGCCAGCTTCGGCGCCGGCTCGCCCGGGAACGCGTCGTAGACCGCGTCGAACGCCAGCGCCGCGCCCTCCCGGTCGCCGGTCGCCAGGGCCACCAGCCCGCGGTGCCACACCGCCCGCCAGTCCCCGCTCCCGTCCGCCTCCGGCGCGCCGTCGGCCCACCGCGCCACCGGCCCCGCGCCACCGGGCTCCGGGCCGTCCGCGCCCGGCCCGAGCTCCAACTGGGCGCGCAGCGCCCGCAGTCGGACCTCCGGTGAGTCGGCGGGCGCCGCGCGCAGCGCGACCAGCAGCTCCGCCGGCGTCGCGGCGTGCAGACCGGCCAGGAACCCGGCGTTGGGGTCGCCGGGGTCGGTGCGCGGCACCGGCAGCGCCAGCGCCGCCGCGGCCACGTCCAGCGGCCGCGGCGCCGGCTCGCCGGCCGTCCGCGCCGGGTCCCGGTCGGCGGCCCCGCCGGAGCGTCGCCGGCCGGTCCGGCGGGCCCCCAGCAGCGAGCTGTCACCGGCCGGCGGCGGCAGCGGCTCCGTGCCCACCACCCGCAGCTCGGGCCCGAACAAGGTGGACAGCGCCGGCCGGGGCTCCTCCGTACGGAGCGCCACCACCTCCCGCAGCACCCCCGTCAACTGCTCGGCCATCTCCTCGGCGG
Source organism: Streptomyces sp. NPDC093097 (assembly GCF_044754325.1). Taxonomy (NCBI): domain Bacteria; kingdom Bacillati; phylum Actinomycetota; class Actinomycetes; order Kitasatosporales; family Streptomycetaceae; genus Streptomyces; species Streptomyces sp. NPDC093097. Next base: position 346,373 of record NZ_JBIVOW010000003.1, on the reverse strand, counting down.
ACCCGAAGCGGCGGGCCGGATCCGGCTCGGTGGCCCGCACCAGCAGCCGGTAGAAGGACTCGTAGCTGCGGAACACCTCGATGTGGTCCGGGTCCGGCAGGGAGTCCGCGAAGACGTTGGTGTAGCCCTGGAAGTCGAAGGTGAGGACGGCTAGCGTGCGGCCGACGGTGTAGAGGTCGGAGGCGATCGACGGGCCCACCTCGCCGACCTCGGGCGCCTGGTAGCCGATCGTGCCGTAGATCGGGCTCTCGTGGTCGTCCGCCCGCCGCACCGCGCCCAGGTCGATCAGGGTGAGCCGGTCGTGCTGCTGGATGGCGTTGTCGACCTTGAAGTCGCAGTAGAGCAGCTGCCGGCTGTGCAGATGGCCGAGCGCCTCCAGCGCCTCGATGCCGTACGCGCACGCCTGCTCCACCGGCATCGGATCGCGCCGCCCCTGGGACGTGCGCCGCTCATTGGCGAGGTCCTTGAGGGAGGTGCCGTCGATGTACTCCATGACGATGTAGCCGTCCCGGCTGCCCGTCGAACGGTCCAGGTGCTCCACGAAGTTGTAGATCCGCACGATGTTCGGGTGCTCGATCGCGGCCAGGTGCCGCCGCTCGGACACCGCCGCCGCCAGCGCCTCCTCGTCGCCGGTGTCCAGCAGCCCCTTGAGCACCACCCACCGGTCGTCGACCGCCCGGTCCCGGGCCAGATAGATCCAGCCCAGTCCGCCGTGCGCCAGGCACCCCTGGACCTCGTACTGGTCGTGCACCAGCTCCCCGGGGCGCAACTTCGGTACGAAGCTGTACGGGTGGCCGCACTTGGTGCAGAAGCCCTCCGCCGTCCCCGGCCGGCCCTCCCGGCCCCGGCCCACCGGCGACCCGCACTCCCCGCGGCTGCAGAACCGCTTGCGTTCGGGCACCTTCGGATCGGCCAGCACCGCCGCCCGCGGATCGCGCCGCGGCACCTGCGGCACCGTGACCAGCCCCGCGCCCAGCCGCCCGCGCGAGGCCCCGGAACCGCGCGCGGAGCCGGCGGCCGCGGCGCTGCCGCCCGTGCCGCGCACCACCGGCGGCGTCCGGGGCGCCGAGCCCGTCCCGGCAGCGCCGCTCCTCGCCTGCCCGGGGACACGGGGCCCGGACGCCTCGCGCGCGCGGGCGTCGGCCGGCGGCGGCGCGGCGACGGTCGCCCCGCCGGCGTCCACCCGCTGCGTCAGCACCGTGGCGGTCGCCGAGAGCAGCCCCTCGGCGGAGATCACCGGCGCCAGGCCGCAGACGTCGCAGTACAGTTCACCGCCGCCGACGTCCTCGTAGTGCCCGTCGCACTCCCGGCGCTGGCACCGCCCCCCGTCCCGCTCCGTCACGGCTCCCCCCTGCCGTCCCGGGCCTCCGGGACCATCGCCTCCGCCGCCGCCTCCTGATAGCGCCACACCGCCTGCTCGGCCACCCGCAGATCGCACGGCGCGCTCCACAGCATCCGGCGCGCGAGGTCGTACCGCTCCACCAGCAGCGGATCGGCCGCCAGGCCGTGCCGGGCCACCCGCGCCCGGTACGCGTCCAGCCGGCCGCGCAGCTCGGCCCGCACCGCCAGCGGCGCGGTCACCGCCGTCAACGACGCCCGGGCCCGCTGGAGTTCGTCCTCCGCCCGCTCCTCCAGGCTGTCCAGCAGCGGCGACAACCGGTGCCACTGCGACCGGCGGCGGTACTCGGCCGCCGCCGCCAACTGCTCGTGCAGCACCGTGGAGGGGCCGCTGACCGCCGGCACCTCCGACGCGGCGATCTTCGCCAGCACCTCCCCGCGCGCCTGCCGCGCCTCGGTGAGCGTGCGGTCCGCCCGCGACAGCACGTCGCGCAGCATCATCAGCCGCCGCTCCGCGTCCTGCCGCACGTCCAGCACCGCCGCCACCTCGCGCCGGATGTCCTCCAGCGCCCGCGCCGCCCGGTCGTAGCGGACGGTGTCCGGCCGGCCGCCGCCGGGCGCCGCGCTCCCGGCCCCCGCCGACTCCCAGAACGCCAGCGGGTCCACGATCACCTGGGCGCGCAGCCGCGCCAACTCGTCCGTGATCCGCTCCAGGTCGTCGCCGGCCGGATGCTCCCCGGGGCGCACCCCTACCGAGTGCGCCAGCGACCGCGTCCGCCGCAACTCCTCGGACAGCAGGTCTATCCGGGCCGGCAGCGCCGACCACACCGTGTCCGCCGCCACGATCACGTCCAGGGACCGCGCGTACAGCCCGTTCATCCGGGCGACCAGCTCCGGAAGGCGCAGCCGGGCGCCGGCCCCGTCCCCGGTGCCGTCGGTGGCCGGGACCGCCACCTCGCCGTGCCGCACCAGCTCCGACAGCTCCGCGAGCTCCTCGGCGGACGGCCAGCGCCGCCGCGCCCGCAGCTCCCGGGCGGCCGTCAGCACCTCCGTGTAGGCGTCGAACAGCGACCACAGCACCGCGATCGACCGCTCCGCCTCGGCCCAGCGCTCCTTGGTGGCGCCGGACAGTTCGGCGCCCTCCAGGAGCCGGCGGCCGGCGTGGTCCTGCAACGCGAGCAGCGACGTCTCGATCGCCTCGTACTCGGCGCCGAGCTGCGCCAGGGCGCGGTCCACCTCCTCCCGGTCCAGCACCGGGGCATCGGGCCTCCCCGCCGAGCCGGGGAAGGGTCCAGGGACCCCCATCGATCACCTCTCCAATACGCGTACCGTGCACGGCGGTTGGTGCGCCGGACCTCGCTCGCCGGCTCTTGGTCGTTCCCCTTCCCCCGCTCCCGCCCTCCATAGTGGCCCCATCGGGCCGCAAGTGGGGGACCTGGCGGCGGCCGGGTGGCCCTCAGTTGCTGTACTGCGGCGCCGGCGGGCCCGATATACCGGGCAGATCGGCCTTCAGCCACTTCCGGTACGCCCGCATCCAGGGGCTGTCCTCGCCGCCGCTGCGGTAGTCGTCCAGCACCTTGTTGACCCGGCGCACCAGATCCGGATCGTCCTTGTTCATCGCCACGCCGTAGGACTCGTCGGTGAACGGCCGGCCCTTGAGCTTCACCGTCGGGTCCTGCGCCGCCTGCGCCGCGGCCAGCGCGCTGTCGGTGACCACCGCGTCCGCCTGCCCCAACTGGAGCCGCACCAGGCAGTCGAGCTGGTTGGGCGCGGTCAGCACCCGCGCGCCGTGGCTCCGGTGCGACAGCTCCGCCTCGCCCGTCGAACCGGCCGCGGTGCACACCCGCTTGCCGCGCAGCGAGTCGTCGAACGCCGTGATCGACGACTCCTTCGGGGCGAGCACCTGCTGTCCGGCCTGGAAGTACGCGGTCGAGAACGCCACCTGCTCCCGGCGCGCGCAGTTGATCGTCATCGTCCGCACGACCATGTCGACCGTGCGCTGCCGGAGCGCCGGGATCCGCTGGTTGGTCGGCACCGCCTGGAAGACGACCTTGGCGTCCGGCCCCAGGATGTCCTTGGCGATCGCCCGCGCCAGGTCGATGTCGAAGCCCTCCAACTGGCCCGTGTCCGGGTCGCGGTACCCCCACCGGTAGGTGTTCTGGTCCACCCCGACGACCAGTTGGCCCTTCTTCTTGATCCGCTCCACCGCCGGGCCGTCGTCCGGCGAGGGCCGCAGGCTCCGCGTCGCGGTGCCCGGCGTGCACCCGGCCGCGGCGGGCGCCGCGCGCCCCGTCCCCTGCGCCCCGTGCGTCTCCACCGGCCCCGGGGCCGGTGGGCGGTCCCCCCGGCCCAGCGCGGGCACCAGCACCGCGGCGGCCGCCGCCATCACGGCCATGCCCGCGGCGACCGGCCCCAGCACGGCCCGCAGATTCCGCAGTTCCCGCCCGCGCGTCACCATCTCCAAAGCCCCCTCACCGGTACTCCGACAGCCTGCGCCCGATGCCCAGCACCGCGGCCGCAGCGGCCGCCGCGGCCAGCACCCCGGCGCCCACCGCCAGCCCGCCGAACGCCGCGCGCCCGCCGTCCGCCGCCGCCCGGAACCGCTCCTGCTCGTGCACCAGCGCCCGGCCGAGTCCGGTGTCGACCCGGTCGAACGACGCCCCGGTCGCACCGTCCCCGCCGATCACCTTCGCCAGCGCCCGCTCGTAGTCCCCCCGGTCGTCCGCCGACCGCGCCTCGGCGTGCCGGGCCCGCCACTCCCGGACGGCCGCCACCGCGTCCCGCACCGGGCGCCGGCCCGCCTCGTCGTCCGCCAGGGCCAGCGCCTTCCCCAGCTCACCGGCGGCGGCCACCGGGCCGGGCCCGGCCGCGCCCGCCAGATCGGCCATCCCGGCCTGGAAGTCGACCTCGTAGAAGTCCTTCTGGTCCTTGGTGAGCACCGCGCCGCGCGCCACCAGCGTCAGATTCTCGTCCCCGCGCGCCCGCAGGGCGTCGATCCGGGCGGTGTTGAGCACCTCCAGCGAACGGGCGCCGTGCGCATACGCGTCGGCCAGCCCGGCCCGCGCCAGTGCGTGCCCCGTCGCCAGCCACAGCAGCACCGCCGCCGACGCCACCGCGGCCGCCAGCAGCCCGCGGTTGACCACCCTGTTGGTGCGCCGGCGGTCCCGGCGCTGCGCCCAGGCCAGCGCCCCGATGGCCACCCCTCCCGCCGCCAGCGCCCACCACGGCCAGGCCGCGGCCCGTTCGTGGTCGGCGGTCAGCCGCTCCGTCTCCGCCTCGTACAACGCCTGGGCGGCCGGCAGGAGTTCCGTCCGCATCTGCTCGTTGGCGTACCGCAGATAGGCGCCGCCCAGCGGCAGCCCCTGCCGGTTGTCGGTCCGGGCCGTCTCCACCAGCCCCGCGTACCGCGGCAGGAGCTGGTTCAGCCGGGCGATCTGCGCGCCGGCCGGATCCGCCGCGCCGCTTTGCGCGCCCGGCATCTGCGTGTTCGCCGCCGCCTTGACCAGCAGCTGCGACGCGGTTGCCAGGTCCGCGGCGTACCGCTTACGGGTCGTCTCGGACTCCGCGCCGCCGGCCAGGAACCCGGCGGCGGCCGTGGTGTCGGCGTCCGCCAGCGACCGGTAGATGCTCGCCGCGTCCGCGGTCAGCGGCTGGCTGCGCAGCACGACGTCGTCGGCGGCCGCCGAACGGGCCGACACCTGCCAGGCGGTGGCCGCCCCGAACACCACGACCAGCAGCGCCAGTACCGCTCCGATCGCGCGCAGCCGCCCCGGCTCGGTCGTGGCGGCGGCCCGCAGCCGGTCCAGGCCCTCGGCCCACGCGGTGCGCCGGCGCGCGCCGGGCAGGGCGGGCTGTGCGCCCGACCCGTTCCCCGCCGCCGGTACGGGGGAATCCGGCGACACGGACGACTCGGGCGCCACTGATGTCACCGGCGTTACCGATGTCACCGAAGATCCACCCCCTAGGTCGTGCGCTGCGGGCCGGCCCCGCGCTCGGCGCCCGCGGGCACGGACGCATGGCCGTCAGTATGTCCGCAGTGCCCGATCACCACACCGGACTTGACCCGATCTTGTTCGGAACGCCGAACGCCCCGGGACGTGCCTCCGGCCGCGGCGCGCGCCCACCACCCCTCATCACGCCCGCCCACCGCACCCCGGTTCCCCGCGGCTCCCGGCGTCAACCGCGCACACCCCCGCCCTCCACGCCCCCCGAGCACCCCCGCGCGCCGCTGACGAACACTCCATCCGCAACTACGCTGAGTGACGAAAGGTGGGTGGGAGATCCCGCCGACCCCGACCCGACGGAGGACCGCCATGCGCCACCTCGCCCGACTCCTGACCCCTCTCGCCAAGGCCGCCCTCGGCGCGCCGGCCGACCCCGAACCACCGGCCACCGCAAGCGGTTTCCTCACCATCGGCAGCACGACCTACATCAACCCGGCCGGCACCTACCCCCTCCTCCACTCCGCCGACGGCACCCCCACCCCCGTCATCAACGACACCGACCACCCCGTCACCATCCTCACGGAAAGCAACCACGCCCTCCCTCCTCCCGCTCTCGTCCTGACGCCGGGCGAACGCACCGAGACACGAACAGGCAACGGGGTGCGGGTGGGGTGAGACAGGCACGCAGGACACAGGACGCAGCGGATAGGGGGGCAAAGGGCAAGGGGCAAGGGGCAGTTCGCGGTCCGGCGTCGCGGAGTGCTACGCCCGGGAGGCCGGCCCTACGTCCACTCCGACCGCAGTCGCTCATAAGCCCCTTGGGGAGGCGCGGGAGTGATCCGGTCCAACGCGTCCAGGGCGGCGCCCAGGACCGGTGGGGCGGTGATGACGTGGGGGACGGCCTTGGGGGCGTGTTCGGCGAGGAGTTGGGTGAGGCGGTCGTGGAGGAGGGGGTGCCGGGCGGCGAGGACGCTGCCGCCGAGGACGACCGGGGTCGGTTCGGCGAGAAGGTCCAGGCGTTGAAGGGCGACGGTGGCCATCACGGCGACCTCCTCCGCCTGGCGGGCGACGAGGGAGCGGGCGACGGCGTCGCCGCCCGCCGCGATCTCGAAGAGGAGGGGGGACAGTTCGTGCCGGCGGGCGTCGGGGATCCGGTGCAGGTGTAGGGCCTCGATGAGTTCCAGCATGGTGGTCAGGCCGAAGTGGGCGGGGAGCGCGCGGGCGAGTTCGCTGGGGGCGCCGCGGCCGTCCTCGGCGCGGGCGGCGTGCCACAGGGCCTCGTCGGCGAGGAAGGAGCCGCCGCCCCAGTCGCCGGAGATGCGCCCTATGGCGGGGAAGCGGGCGGTGGCGCCGCCGCGGCCGAGCCCGACGCAGTTGATGCCGGCGCCGCAGACGACGGCGACGCCCAACTGCTCGCCGTCATCGGGGAGTCCGGTGCGCAGGAGGGCGAAGGTGTCGTTGCCGACGGTGGTGGTGTCCGCCCAGCCGCGCGAGGTGATCTCGGCGGTCAGGCGGGTCACCTCGATGGGGAGGTCGGCGTTGGCGAGGAAGGCGGAGAGGTGGGCGACGGGGGCGTCGCCGGTCAGTCCGGCCTGGGCCCGGGCCGAGGCGATCAGGGGAGTCAGGATGTCCACGGCGCGGGCGGTGCCGACCACCGGCGGCTGGAAGCCGCCGCCGCGGGCCCGGCCGAGGACCCTGCCGTCCGTGGCCACCAGAGCCACGTCGGTCTTGCTGTTGCCCGCGTCGATGGCGAGCACGGTGCCGGTCAGGCCCACGTGAGGTGCTCCCGGTTGTGTGCGATCAGCTCGTCGGTGAGCCGTTCCGCGTAGTCGATCTGTCCGATGAGGGGGTGTGCGAGGAGCGCGGAGAAGACCCGGTCGCGGCCGCCCTTGAGGGCCGCCTCCAGGGCCAGGTCCTCATAGGCCGCGACATTGCCGATCAGTCCGGCGAACAGGGGGGCGAGGGGGCGGAGGGGGAGGGGGGAGGCCCCCCGGGGCCCCACCGCCGCCGGGACCTCGATCACCGCATCGTCCGGCAGGAACGGCAGCGTGCCGTTGTTGAAGGTGTTGACGATCTGGACGTCCCCCCGGGCCCCGCCCACGGCGCCGTCCCGGCCGTCACCCGGAACGCGGTCCTGGGCATGCCCCTCGGCGTCGCCCTGGACGTCGCTTGGGACGCCACCCCGGACTCCCCCCTGGCCCCCGCCCCCCAGCAGCGACGACGTCAGGGCCACCGCCGCCTCGGAGTAGAAGGCGCCGCCGCGGCGGGAGAGGAGCTCCGGCTTTTCGGCCAGGGCCGGGTCGGCGTAGAGGTCGAGGAGTTGGCGTTCGAGGGCGGCGACCTCGGCGGCCCGGGAGGGCTTGGTGCGCAGTTCCGACACGACCGCGTCGTGCTGGTAGTAGTAGCGCAGGTAGTAGGAGGGGACGACGCCCAGGCGGTCGAGGAGCGCGCGGGGCATCCGGACGTCGTCGGCGACCGCGTCGCCGTGCTCGGCGAGGAGCTTGGGGAGCACGTCCACGCCGTCGACGCGGACGGCGCGCTCCCAGGTGAGGTGGTTGAGGCCGATGTGCTCCAGCTCGACCCGCTCGGGGGCGACGCCCAGCAGCCGGGCGAACTTCCGCTGGAAGCCGATGGCCACGTTGCACAGCCCGACGGCCTTGTGGCCGTGGGTGAGCAGGGCCCGGGTGACGATGCCCACCGGGTTGGTGAAGTCCACGATCCAGGCGTCCGGGCAGCGGCGGCGCACCCGTTCGGCGATGTCCAGCACGATCGGGACGGTGCGCAGCGCCTTGGCGAGCCCGCCCGCACCGGTGGTCTCCTGGCCGATGCAGCCGCAGGTCAGCGGCCAGGTCTCGTCCTGGTTGCGGGCGGCCTGCCCGCCGACCCGCAGCTGGAGGAGGACGGCGTCGGCGCCGTCGAGGCCGGCGTCGAGATCGTGGGTCCAGGTGATCCGGCCCGGGTGGCCCTGGGCGGCGAAGATCCGGCGGGCCAGCCCGCCGATCAGCTCCAGCCGTTCGGCGGCCGGGTCGATCAGCACCAGTTCGGCGATCGGCAGGACGTCGCGCAACCGCGCGAAGCCGTCGATGAGTTCGGGGGTGTAGGTCGAACCGCCGCCGACCACGGCGAGTTTGATGCTGGAGTACGGGGAGCGTCCCCCAGAAGTTGGCAGCATTTCCGTTTCAGCCCTTCACTCCGGTGAGTGTGACGCCTTCGACGAAGGCCTTCTGCGCGAAGAAGAACACGAGGATGACGGGGGCCATGACCAGCAGCGTCGCGGCCATGGTGAGGTTCCAGTTGACGCTGTGCGCGCTCTTGAAGGACTCCAGGCCGTAGGAGAGCGTCCAGGCGGCCGGGTTCTGCGCGGCGTAGATCTGCGGTCCGAAGTAGTCGTTCCAGCAGTAGAAGAACTGGAAGAGGGCGATGGCGGCGATGCCGGGGCGGGCCATCGGGACGACGATCCACAGCAGGGTGCGCAGTTCGCCGCAGCCGTCCACCTTCGCGGACTCCACGTACTCCTGCGGGATCGTCAGGAGGAACTGCCGGAGCAGGAAGATGGAGTAGGCGTCGCCGAACGCCATCGGGATGATCAACGGCCAGACCGAGCCGGTCAGATGCAGCTGCTGCGCCCACACCAGGTACATCGGGATGACGATGACCTGGGGCGGCAGCATCATCGTGGAGATCACCAGGAGCATCGCCGTGCGGCGGCCGCGGAAGCGGAAGCGGGCCAGCGCATAGGCGACCGGGATCGCCGAGCAGACCGTGAAGAGGGTGCCCAGGCCCGCGTAGAGCAGGGAGTTCTTCCACCAGTCGAGGAAGCCGGGGGTGGTGAACACCGCGGCGTAGTTGGACCAGTTCCACTGGTGCGGCCACAGTTCGCCGCTCATCGCCTGGTCGTCGTTCATGACGGAGGTCAGGAAAACGAAGACGAAGGGGAGCAGGAAGAACAGGGCGGCGGCGACCGCGACCGCATGGACGGCGATCCAGTGCAGCAGGCGCTTGCGGTGGGCGCGGGCGGCCGGGGCGCCGGCGGTGCCGGGCGTACGGGCCCGGGCCGGGCGCCGGGTGAGCGTCGTGGTGGTCACGTCGGGTCAGCCTTCCGTCATGGCGGGTCAGTCCTCCGCCGGGAGCAGGCCGGCGCGCTTGCGCATCAGCAGGGTGGTGACGGCCATCGCGAGGGCGAAGAGCACCAGCGAAAGGACGCAGGCCGCACCGGTGTTGAAGTTCTGGAAGCCCAGCGAGTAGACGAGCTGCGGCACGGTCAGGGTGGAGTGGTCCGGGTAGCCGGGCTGGATGACGCTGCCGGGGCCGATGGTGACGCCGGAGGCGAGTTTCCCGGCGACCAGCGCCTGGGTGTAGTACTGCATGGTCTGCACGACGCCGGTGACCACCGCGAACAGCACGATCGGGGTGATCGACGGCCAGGTCACATAGCGGAACTTCCCCCAGGCGCCCGCGCCGTCCAGCTCGGCGGCCTCGTACTGCTCCTTCGGGACGTCCAGCAGCGCCGCCATGAAGATCACCATCAGGTCGCCGATGCCCCACAGGGACAGCAGCACCAGCGACGGTTTGGACCAGGCCGGGTCGTTGAACCAGTCCGGGGCCGGGATGCCGACCGCCCCGAGGATCTCGTTGACCGGCCCGGTGGCCGGGTTGAGCAGGAAGACGAACGCGACGGTGGCGGCCACCGGCGGCGCCAGGTACGGCAGGTAGAACGCGGTGCGGAAGAAGCCGGCACCGGATTTGATTTTGGTGATGAGCAGGCCGATACCGAGGCCGAAGAGGACCCGGAGCGCCACCATCACCACGACCAGCCAGAGCGTGTTCCACAGCGCCGGCCCGAACAGCGGCATCTGCGTCAGCACGTATTTCCAGTTCCGCAGGCCCACGAATGCGGGCTGCTCGATCTGGTTGTAGTGCATGAAGGAGAAGTAGACGGTGGCGATCAGCGGATAGCCGAAGAACACCGAGAATCCGACGAGCCAGGGGGAGAGGAAACCCAGGATGCGCAGGCGTTCGCGGAAGTGTTTGCGCCGCAGGGCCGGCGCGGGGGGAGTGATGGCTGCCATGGCAGGCTCCGTCAGTTCTCGGACTGGAGGTTGTCGGCGTCGATCCCCGCGTCGAGATCGCGCAGTCCGGCATCGAGGTCGGGAACCTTTCCGGCCTCCACGGCATAGGAGAAGTCCTGGAGCGAGGTGACGTACATATCGCCGTTGTTGGACGGCGGCAGTGCGGTGCTGTGCGGATTGCGGGCGATGCCGAGGAAGGTGCGGAAGGCCGGATCGGCGTCCAGCTTCGGCGAGGTGAGCGCGGCGTTGGTGGACGGGACGTTGTGGATGGCGTTGGCGAAGGCGACCACCTGGTCGGTGTCCACGGTCAGGAACTTCACCAGTTCCCAGGCCGCGTTCTGATGCTTGCTGCTGTGCGCGACACCGGCGACGGTGCCGGTGAGATAGCCCCGCCCGTAGGTGTCCGCCTGGTCGTCGGGCACCGGCATCGGTGCGACGCCCCAGTCGAACGGCGCCTTGGCCTCCTTGAGCATCAGACCGCGCCATTCGCCGTCCATGTGCATCGCGACCTTCTGCCGCAGGAAGGCGTTCTGCGAGGACATCTCGTCGCCGAAGGAGGCGCGGAACTTCTCCATCGCCGGATATCCGCCCTGGGCGTCGATGATCTCCCGCTGGGTGGTGAAGAAATCCCGGGTCGCGGGGTCCTTGGCCAGCTGCGCCTTTCCGTTCCGGTCGAAGTACGTGGGCCCCCACTGGGCGAAGAGCCGGTCCGGACTGTTCTGGTACAGACGGAAGTTGGGCATGAAGCCGACCTGCCGATAGGAGCCGTCCGGCGTGCGCCGGGTGAGTTTGGCGGCGTCCTTCTTCAGTTCCGACATGGTGCGCGGCGGCCGGCTGATGCCGGCCTTTTTGAACGCGTCCTTGTTGTAGTAGAGCCCGTAGGTGTCGGCGAGCAGCGGCAGGGCGCACTGCCGGCCGCGGTACTGGGTGTAGGCGAGCAGGGTCTTGGGGAAGACCTTCTCCTTCACCACCCCGGTCTTCTTCATGAAGGGGTCGAGGTCCGCCCACATTCCGGACGAGCAGTACTGGCCCACGTTGTTGGTGGTGAACGACGACACCACGTCGGGGGCGTCGCTGCCGCCGGCCCGCAGCGCCTGGTTCATGGTGGCGTCGGAGACGTTGCCGACGGTCTTGACGGTGATGTTGGGGTGGAGCTTCTCGAAGCGCGCGATGCCGTCGTCGATGGCCTTGACCTCGCCCCGCTCGGACCAGCCGTGCCAGAAGGTGAGGGTGACGGGCGCGGCGGGGTCGTCGCGGTCGCTGCCGACGCTGGGGTGGGCGCAGCCGGCCGCGAGTAACCCGGCGGCGGCCAGGGCCGCCGGCAGGCCGCGGCGCGGCCGGGCGTGCGGACGGAGCGGGGGACGCGGTCGGACACCCGGGCGCGGGAGCAGCATGCGGACTTCCTTCACTCAAGGGTTCCTTGGGGCCTGGTGGGGCTCCCCGGCCGTGGCGCAGCGGGTCAGGCGGTGTCGAAGACCGCGTTGCGGGCCTCGGCGAGCGCCGTGCGCAGCGCGCCGGTGAGGATGGGGTTGCCGTCGATGTCGCTGATCCGGATCTCGGGGCGGGGCAGCGCGAGTCCGGTGAACTCCGCCTCGACCAGGGCCCGCAGCGCCTCCCCGCCGGCCTGCGGGACCTCGCCGGAGAGCACCACCAGCCGGGGGTCGACGACCGCGACCACCGCGGCCAGCCCGGTCGCCAGCCGCCGCGCCACCTCGGCCCGCACGTCCTGCCGGGCCAGCGCCTCGGCGACGGTGCGGGCGTCCGTGGCGCCGCGCTCACGGGCGAGTTGGAGGATGCTCGGGGTGCCGACCAGCTGCTGGAAGCCGCCGCCGGCGTCCGGCTGTGCGGCGCTGCGGTCGCCGTCCCGGGCCAGCGGCGCGCCGGGCAGCGGCATATAGCCGATCTCGCCGGCGCCGCCGGTGGCCCCGCGCAGCAGCCGCCCGTCCAGCACGATCGCGGCGCCCACCCCCTCGTCGACCCACACCAGCACGAAGTCGTCGAAGTCCTGGGCGGCGCCGCCGTGTTGCTCGGCCACCGCGGCGAGGTTCACGTCGTTCTCGATCACCAGCGGTACGCCGAGGACCTCGGCCAGCTCCTCGCGCAGCGCCCGGGACTGCCAGCCGGGCAGATGGGGCGCGTACCGCAGCAGGCCGGTCTGCGGGTCGAGCGCGCCGGGCGTGCCGATCACCGCGCGGTGCAGCCGCCCGCGGTCCAGCCCGGCCTTGGCGAGCGCGCCGTCGACGGCTTTGGCGACCAGGCGGGCGGTCAGGTCGGTGGCGTCCTCGGGGACCGCGTCGGTGTCCACCCGCTCCTCGCCGAGCACCCGTCCGGTGATGTCCGCGACGGCCGCGGTGATGCCCAACTGGTCGACGGCGAGCGCGGCGACGTGCGCGGCGGTGGGGTCGATCTCGTAGAGCTGGGCGCTGGGGCCGGGGCGGCCGGTGACGTTGCCGGTCGTCCGGACCAGTCCCGCCGCCGTCAGCCGGGTCAGCAGCTGGGAGGCGGTCGGCTTCGACAGGCCCGTCAGCTCGCCGATCTGGGTGCGGGTCAGTGGCCCCTGGGAGACCAGCAGGTCCAGCGCGGCCCGGTCGTTCATGGCCCGCAGCACCCTCGGCGTGCCCGGTGTTCCCTGTCCAGATGCGGCCATGGTCGCTGCCCACCCACCCCGTGGTTCCGTGTGGAAACTGTCCGGAAGATGTCTGTTAGGAAACCTTCCAATTGCTGGCAAGGAAGGTAGGCCGCCCATCGGGCGCGCGTCAATGGTCCTGACGGGTTTCGGTGCCGCGAAGGGGACGCGGGCGCGGCAGGCATGACAAAGGGGCATGCGACGTGCGTCACATGCCCCTTGTGCCGTGGTGCGTTACTTGCGCAGGTTCGGCTGCGGTATCGGCGTGGTCGCCAACGACTGCGGCGACGAGGGGTTGTTGAGCGCCGAAGGGGCGGCCACCGTGGCGGACGGGTCGGCCGGCGCGCCCTCGTCCTCCTCGGGCGTCGGGCGCGGCGCGAGGTGGATGCCGGCCGCGTCCAGCGCGCGCTTGATGCGCCAGCGCAGTTCGCGCTCGACGCCACCGGCCTTGCCCGGCATGGTCTTGGCCGCGACGCTGACGGTGACGGTGTCCAGCGACACCTCGCTCAGGCCCAGCACCTCCACCGGCTCCCACAGCAGCTCGTTCCACGGCTCGGCCTTGGCCATGTCCTCGCCGACCTCGGTGATCACCGAGCGGGCCCGCTCCAGGTCCTGGTCGGCGGCGATCAGCACGTCGACGCCGGCGGTGGACCAGCCCTGGCTGAGGTTCCCGATCCGCTTGACCTCGCCGTTGCGGATGTACCAGATCGCGCCGTTGGCGCCGCGCAGCTTGGTGACCCGGAGCCCGACCTCGATGACCGTACCGGTGGCCACGCCCGCGTCGATCTCGTCGCCGACGCCGTACTGGTCCTCAAGGATCATGAAGACGCCGGAGAGGAAGTCGGTGACGAGGTTGCGGGCGCCGAAACCGATCGCGACACCGGCGACACCGGCACTGGCCAGCAGCGGCGCCAGGTTGATCTGGAGGACCGAGAGCACGGTCAGCGCGGCCGTACCCATGATCACGAAGGAGGCGACGCTGCGCAGCACCGAGCCGATCGCCTCCGACCGCTGCCGCCGCCGCTCGGCGTTGACCAGCAGCCCGCCCAGGGCGGTGTGCTGGGCCGCGGCCGCGGTGCGGTTCATCCGGTCGATGAGCTTGGTGAGGGTGCGGCGCACCAGGTGCCGCAGCACCACCGCGATCACGATGATCAGGATGATCTGGAGGCCGGACGTGAGCCACGTCCCCCAGTTCGCCTGGACCCAGTCGGCGGCGTTGGTGGCCGTCTGGGTGGCCTCGTCGAGGGAGGCCGAGCCGGAGCCGGACGCGGCGGTGCGCGGCGGCGCGGCAAGGGCCGTCGGGGCGGACCAGTACACAGCGGAACCTTCCGTGAGGGACAGCGCGCCCGGACCGCACGGGGGACCTGAGGGGCCGGGCAGACCTACCACACTAACGGGGCAACCGGACCGGACCGCGCCTGTGTTCGATAATCGGGCGCCCGGAACGGCCGGAAAGAGCCGGATCTGAAGGGATCCGAGGTGCTGTGGTGGAAAACACCTCCGGCCCGTTACCTGGTCATGGTGGCGCTGTGACCAGGCACCGGGGGACACTGTGGGGAGATCGTCCCGGCGCGAGCCACGCGCCGCCGGCGTACAAGGAGGCACCCGTGCCGCATGTCCTGGTCCTCAACGCGTCGTACGAGCCGCTCGGCGTCGTACCGCTCCGCCGCGCGCTCGTCCTCGTCCTCAATGAGAAGGCCGTCAGCCTTGAGGAATCCGGCGCCCTGATGCACAGCGCGACCCGTGTCATACCCGCTCCGAGCGTGGTCCGCTTGAAGCGATTTGTGAGAGTGCCCTTTCGCGGCCCCGTCCCGCTGACCCGCCGGGCGCTGTTCGCCCGGGACGGCGGGCGCTGTATGTACTGCGGTGGCGTCGCAACCAGCGTCGACCACGTCGTCCCGCGCAGTCGCGGCGGCCAGCACACCTGGGAGAACGTCGTCGCCGCGTGCCGGCGCTGCAACCACGTCAAGGCCGACCGCCATGTCGCCGAGATCGGTTGGAGACTGCGCCATCAGCCGGCCCCGCCGTCCGGACTGGCCTGGCGGATCATCGGCACAGGGCATAGGGACCCGCGCTGGCTGCCTTACTTGCAGCCGTACGGCGCGGATGACGCGTTGGCCCGGATCGATGCCGTATCGGCGTAGATCCGGGTTTTTGCGTCAGTGAGGCTGCGGCGCGGTGCGGGGCCCGGCGGGTGCGGGGCCCGCCGGGCCCCGCACCGTCCCGGCCGGACGCCTACGCTCCGCCTTTGCCTCCGGGCGAGGGCGTCACCGCGTACGCCTCCACCTCCCACAGCGAGTACCCGAACCGCGTCGCCCGCTTGTCGCCCTGGATACGGACGTAGCGGGCGTCCTTGGCGTCCATCCGGATCGCCTCCCGGCCGCCCTTGCCGTCGCGGACGGTGGCGGCGGTGCGCCAGGTGCGGCCGTCGGACGAGACCTGGACGCGGTAGGCGGCGGCGTAGGCGTCCTGCCAGCGGAGGACGACCAGGCCGAGCCGGGTCGGCTCGGGCAGCGCGAACTGGACCCAGGCGTCGTCCTCGGCGGGGGAGGACCAGCGGGTCCGCGGGTCGCCGTCGGTGGCCGCGGACGCCGGGAAGTCGCCCGTCTCGTCGCCGGAGGAGGTGGCGGCCGCGCCGCGCGCCAGGTCGGGGCCGCCGGTGGGCGGGAAGACCCGGACGGTCAGCTGCTGCTCCTGGCCGGCGAAGGCGACCAAGACCCGGTACGTCCCGGAGGGGGCGTTCTTGGGGACGTCCACGGTGAGCGGGACGAGGGCGGTGCCGCCCCTGGGGGCGGTCAGTTGTCCGGGCGCGTGGACGGTGATGCCCTTGGGCGCGGTGACCTTCAGGGGGCCGTGCACCGGGCCGGGACGGCGGGAGGAGATCCGGGCCTGGAGCGCGGTGTGCCCGCCGGTCTGCACATCGGTCTCGGTGCGGGACAGTTCCAGGCCGGCCTGCGGGGCGTCGCCGAACCACGGGGTGAGTGCCTGGACGGTGGGTGCCGCGGTGTCGTCGTCCCAGGTCAGGCGGACCGCGTCGGCGCGCAGCCCGGCCGTGCGGGCCTCCGTCCAGCCGGTCGTGGCCAGCGCGCCCAGACGCTGCCAGCCGGCCCCCGGCACATGTGCCTCCAGGAAGACCGCGCCGGCCGCCGGGCCCGGATCGGTGAGGGCGGTGACCGCGGCCAGCGGGCGGACGCGGGAGAAGGGGACGGTCAGCGACGTCCGGCTGTCGCCGCGGTCCGGCTTCGGTGCGCTGCCGTGGGCGCCCGTCCAGGCGTCGGCCTCGGCCATCGCCCGGTCCAGGAACGGTGCCAGGACGCCCTTGCCGACCGTCACCGCGCTCCGGTCGATCTCGCCCCGCAGCCGGCGCACCGTGCGCTGCGCCACCCAGGCCGAGTCGCCGTCGTCCCGCGCCTGCGCCAACAGGGTGTCCACGGCCTGCGCGCCGGCGTCCCCGAAGCGGGCCAACTGCTCCGCCCACGGCCCGATTTCGGCCCGCAGCTCGGGGGTCAGGCCCTGGGGCGCGGCGGTCATGGAGCGGAAGGCGTTCCGCAGCGCCGCGCCCGCCTTGGCGAACTCCGGGTCGTCGCCGGGCCGGCCGTGGTTGACGGCGGTCTCGCGGGCCTTCCAGAAGCGCTCGATGAGCGGCTGGAGGTACCGCGACTCGGTGCGGTTGATCATGGACGACGCGGCGTTCCCGGCCAGTGCGCGCAGCGCCGCACGGGCCTTCGCGTCACCGCCCGCGAGGTCGTCGATGGCCGCCTCCCAGGACTGCGCCGGGCGGTAGTCGCGGGGGTTCCAGGCGTAGTCGGCTGCGGTGAACAGCGGGATCCGGGAGGCCAGCGGCTGCTCCATGGCGTTGGCCAGCAGCGCCGCCGAGCCGGTGGCGACGGCCGGTTCGCGGCCGGTGTACGGGCCGAGGAAGAGCCGGTCCTGGGCGTAGTCGTTGACCGGGTAGTTGTCCATGGTGAACAGCCGGTGGCCGAACGCCTGGCGGGCGGCGGACAGTTCGCCGCCGGTGATCGTCCGCGGGACCACCCCGACACCGGTCCAGGCCACCTCCACGCGGTCGTTGAGCGCCGCGGCCAGCGCGCTGCGGTAGGCGGTCGCCCCGTCCTGGTAGAACTCGGTCGGCATCAGGGACAGCGGCGCGGCGCCCGGGTGCCGCTCGGCGAGGTGCCGGGCCAGCGCGTTGGCCACCCCCGCCTGGGCCTTGGCCGCGGCCTGCGGGCCCGATCCAAAGGTCTCCGCGTCGGCGGCGCAGTGCCATTCGCTGTAGCTGACGTCCTGGAACTGGAGCTGGAAGGACCGCACCCCCAGCGACCACATCGCGTCCACCTTGCGGCGCAGCGCCCGCAGATCGTCCTCCGAGGACAGGCACATCGCCTGGCCCGGCGCCACCGCCCAGCCGAGCGTGACGTGGTTGGCGCGGGCCCGCTCGGCCAGCGCCCGGAAGTCGGCGCGCTGCTCGGCCGGGTACGGGTCGCGCCACCGGGCCTGCCGGTAGGGGTCGTCCCCGGGGGCGTAGAGGTACTGGTTCTGCTTGGTGCGGCCCATGAAGTCCAGCTGGGCCAGCCGCTGCGCGCGGGTCCACGGCTGCCCGAAGAAGCCCTCGGTGGTGCCGCGGACGCCGGTGGCCGGCCAGTCCCGGACGCTCACCGAGGCCAACTGGTGCTGCCCGTCGGGGCCGTCGGCGACGAGCTGGCGCAGGGTCTGCACGGCGTGGAAGAGGCCGTCCGGGCCGACGCCGTCCAGCGCGACGGTGTCCCGGTCGGCGACCTGGCCCACGGCCAGGCGGTAGCCGCCGGACGGCAGGTCGCCGCGGGCCGGCGCCCGCAGCACCCGCAGCGCGTCGTCCGCGGGGCCGCCGCCGACCAGCAGCACCGGCCCGCCCGCGGGCAGCCGGTCACCGGGCGCGGCCTCCCGCACGCCCCGCACCCCGGCGTCCCGCAGCAGCCCGCGCAGCGCGTCGAGGGCGTACGGGTCGGTGCCCGGCGCGGCCACCAGCACCGCCGTCGGGCCGAGCGGGACCGCCGCGCCGAGCTGCTGCAACGACTGCGGGCGCGGCCAGACCGCGGGCGGTGTCCCGGCGTCGGTGGGCCGGCCCGGCTGGTCGGGGGTGCCGGCGGCGGGGCCGGGGGGCGCCGCCTGGGCGGCCGGTGCGCCGCCGAGCAGTCCCGTGATCACCGCGGCGGCCAGCGCGGTGGTCCCCGCCACCCGCGCCCGGCTGCCGCCCCTGCCGCCCCATACGCCCCGGACTCGCACGGTCGCTCCTCGTCCGTATCTCGTGCTCACCGGCTCCCGCCGGTTCCCCCTGTGCTCCACCCGGCCGTCCGGCCGCGTCGCGCCCGCGCGCCCACGCATCCGTCCGGCGGGAGCCGCGGTGCGGGCGTGGTGGTCGTGGTGCGCGCGGTGCGGAACCGGGGGCGTCACACCCTGCCGGACCGGTATCGGACAGACCTTCGGCTGTGAGCCCACCATTGCGGCGGTGAGGGTGTCAACCGGGCCTCCGGGCCGGCCCGGCCCGGAGGCCGAATCACCCCTTTCCTCCCCGCGGCTGACCGGCCCATGTCACGCCCCTCCCGCAGGAATTGCGTCACGGACCGCCCCGTCCGGCGTTCTGTGCGCCGCATGGCGCCGTCCACCGGCAAATCACCCGCCGACGTTCTAGTGTGACGTGAGTCACGTTTGCTGGAGGGGAGCGTCTGTGTCCGCCGGGACGGGGTAGGGCCAGACGTGACCCACAACCGATGAACGGGAGGCCCCTCGTGGCCGCATCCGCTCAACTGCTCTTCGACGCACTCGCCGCCAAACCGGGCACCGAACCGGGCCTCTTCGACGGGGTGTCCGACCCCGACTCCGGCCTGGAGGGTTCCGGCTCGTTCAGCTTCACCGAGCCGCCGCTGACCAGTGAGCCCCCGCTCGCCGCCGGTGCCCCGCTCACCAGTGAGGTCCCCATCGCCGCCGAACTCCCCCTGACCAGCGAGCCGACGGCCACGGGGCTGGGTACGGAGTCGATGGAGGTCTGACGTGGCGCTTGCGATTGGCTTCGCCTTCTACGTTTTTGGCTTTCCCGCCGTGCGGGTTGCTGTTTCTCGCGCCTGCGGCGCGGGGCCTGTCCGCTGCGCGGGGCGTTGCCTATCCGCTGCGCGGGGCGGGTCAGCCTCGGTGCCTATCCGCTGCGCGGGGCTTGTCGGGTGCGGTGCCGGGTCTGTGGGGCGGTAGGGGTGTGCCGGACTGCTTCGCTTTACGTCCGGCACACCCCTACCGCCCCACAGACCCGTCCCCTCCCGTGTGTGGTCGGTGAAACAGGCGAGTGGGGTCAACTCCCGGTGGGCAAGCGCGGGTTGTGTGTTGAGTGGTGACCGTCAGAGGACCACTCAGCTCAGCCCCAACCCACCGGAACCCCACCCACAACGGGAGGGGGCGGGGCTGTGGGGCTGGGGGTGTCCGGACGTAAAGCGCAGCAGTCCGGACACCCCCAGCCCCGCAGACCCGCCACCGCACCCGACAGCCCCGCGCAGCGGACAACAGCAACGCGCCGCAGGCGCAAAGACAGCAACCCCTACGGCGGGGCAGCCGAACACGTGGGAAGCAAGCCCAGCGCAAGCGCCACGTGGAAGGCGACCCCCGTCGCGCGCGGCGAAGACCCGTCCGCTACGTTGAATGGGTGAGCAATAAGGTCAAGAACACCGCCCTGCGCGCCGGAACCATCACCGCCGGCACCGCGCTGATGCTGCTGATGTCGTCTCCCGCGTTTGCGCTCACCCGCGACGATGGTGACGACCCGGGTCCGGGCCTGAGCGTGATCGAGACGCTCGGCCTCTACGTCGTGACGCCCCTCGTGCTCTTCCTGATCATCGCCGGGCTGGTCATCGTGACCGACAAGTCCCGCAAGCAGGCCAAGGGCTGACCCAGCCCGGCGCGGGCCGTCCGCCCGCGCGCGTCACAACGCCTTCCAAAGGGGCGCCCACCAGTTCTTCCCGGACCGGTGGGCGCCCCTTTGCGTTGCGCGGAGACGGGGCGCGGTGTGGGGGTAAAAAGCGGGTGTAGGGCGACAGTTATGGATATTTCGGGCTATTCGGCCGGGGATGGGGGGTGGGGTCGGGCTGTACCTACGATGGCGTAACCTACGGGGCCGTAAGTCAAAACTTACGGAGCCGTAGGTCCGCCGTCCCCAGGAGTTCCCCGTGACCATCGCCCCCGACCGCCTCGACGGAGTGCGCGGCCAGGCCGCCTGGACCGACACCCGGCTGCTGTACGCCCTCGAAGAGGTCGTCGAGAAGGAGCTCAACCGGCATCTGAAGGTCGCCAAGGAGTGGATGCCGCACGAGTACGTGCCGTGGAGCGACGGGCGGAACTTCGACGGGGTGCTGGAGGGCGAGCCCTGGGCGCCCGAGCAGTCCAAGGTCACCGACATCGGGCGGACCGCGCTGGTGGTCAACCTCCTCACCGAGGACAACCTGCCCAGCTACCACCACGAGATCGCCACCCTCTTCGGCCGGGACGGCGCCTGGGGCACCTGGGTGCACCGCTGGACCGCGGAGGAGGGCCGGCACGGCATCGTGATGCGCGACTACCTGCTCGCCAGCCGTGCGGTGGACCCGGTCGAGCTGGAGCGGTTCCGGATGGCGCACATGTCCGCCGGGTTCGAGTCCGACAACGCGCACAGCATGCTGCACTCGGTGGCGTACGTCGCCTTCCAGGAGCTGGCCACCCGGATCTCGCACCGCAACACCGGCCGGCACTCCGGCGACCCGGTGTGCGACCAGATGCTGGCCCGGATCGCCACCGACGAGAACCTCCACATGGTCTTCTACCGCAACCTCCTCGGCGCGTCCTTCGAGCTGGCCCCGGACCCCACGATGTGCGCCGTGCGGGACGTGGTCACCGGCTTCCGGATGCCCGGCCACGGCATGCCCGGCTTCGAGCGGGCGGCCGCCCGGATGGCGCTCGGCGGGATCTACAACCTGCGGATCCACCACGACGAGGTGCTCCAGCCGGTGCTGCGCTTTCTGAAGGTGCTGGAGCGCGGCGGGCTCGGCCCGGAGGGGCGCGCCGCGCAGGAGGAGCTGGGGGTGTTCCTGGAGGACCTGGACACCCAGGCGCGCCGGTTCGACGAGCGGCAGGCGGCGATCCTGGCGCGGCGGGCGGCCCGCCGCTGAGCCCCGCCGCGGGCGGCCGCCCGCGGCACCTTTCGGTTCGGCTGAAGGGAACGGGCCGAAGTCGTCGACGGGCCTGATGCGTGGCGCGTGGACGGGCCCGAGGCGCGGCGGGCCGCCGCACGGCGGGCGGGCCGGCCGCGCCGGGTGCGTACGCTGCCCGCATGGCCGACTGGGACATCAAGAAGCTCCGCATCCTGCGCACCCTCCAGGAGCTGGGCACGGTCACCGCGACCGCCGAGGCGCTGCACATGACGCCCTCGGCGGTGTCGCAGCAGTTGACCGGGCTCGCCAAGTCCCTCGGTGTGACGCTCCTGGAGGCGCACGGCCGGCGGGTCCGGCTCACCGGCGCCGCGCACCTGGTGCTGCGTCATGCGGACGCGGTCTTCGCGCAGTTGGAGCGGGCCGACGCGGATCTCCTGGGCTACCTCCAGGGGGAGGCCGGCGCGGTGCGGGTCGGGGCCTTCTCCACCGCCATCCCGGCGCTGGTGGTCCCCGCCGTCCAGGAGCTGCGCCGCACCCGGCCGGGCCTGGCCGTGACCGTGCGGGAGGCGGAGGCGGAGGCCGCGTACGAGCTGCTGGCCGAGGGCAGCGTCGATCTGGCGCTGTCCCTGGCCGCGCACGCGCCGACCCCGCGCGACCCGAAGTTCACCCGGGTCGAGCTGCTCGCCGACCCGTTGGACCTGGCGCTGCCGGCCGGCCATCCGCTGGCCGCCGAACCGGGGTTGCGGCTGGCCGACCTGGCCGGCGAGCCCTGGATCTTCGGCAGTAGCGGCCCGTGGTCCCACATCACCACCGCGGCGTGCGAGAACGCCGGGTTCGTGCCGGAGCAGGCGCACGCGGCCGCCGACTGGAGCGCGATCTGGGCGATGGTGGCGGCCGGCATGGGGGTGGCGCTGGTGCCGCGGATGGCGATGGCGGGCGGGCTGCGGGCGCCGGGGCAGGGCACCGGCGTCGCGCTGCGGGTGCTCCACGCCGACCAGCCGCGCCGGCACGTCGTCGCGGCCGCCCGGCGGGGGTCCGAGGGCGCGCCGGGCCTGGCCAGGGTGCTGGCCGCGCTGCGCCAGGCGGCCGCCGTCCAGGCCACCGCGGGCCGGACCGACAGCGACGGCGGACCGGTGACCTTTCAGTTCGGCTGAAGGTATTCCTCACGAACTTTCGATGGACCTGTGAGGTGTCCCGCTGCGACGGTGGACCGGTCCCCAGCACCGTCCGCAGGAGCAGAAGGGAACCCGATGTCCGTGCCCGCCACCCCGGCCGCCGACGCCACCGATCCGCACGCCAACGACGCCCAGCCCTACGCGGGCGGCGATCCGTACGCCGACTACCGCGGCGGCGACTTCTCCTTCACCTCGCTCGTCGACCTCGCCGACCGGCGGCTCGGCGCCGGTGTGATCGCGGCCAACGACGAGTTCTTCGCCGAGCGGGAGAACCTGCTCACGCCGGGCCCGGCGGTCTTCGACCCCGAGCGCTTCGGCCACAAGGGCAAGATCATGGACGGCTGGGAGACCCGGCGCCGCCGCGGCGCCGACGGCGACCACCCCTTCCCGACCGAGGACGAGCACGACTGGGCGCTGATCCGCCTCGCCGCCCCCGGCGTGGTCCGCGGCGTCATCGTCGACACCGCCCACTTCCGCGGCAACTACCCGCAGGCGGTCAGCATCGAGGCCACCGCGCTGCCCGGCAGCCCCGGCCCCCAGGACCTGCTCGCCGACGGGGTGAAGTGGGAGGAGATCGTCCCCCGCACCCCCGTGCGCGGCCACGCCGCCAACGGCTTCGAGGTCACCGCCGAGCGCCGCTTCACCCACCTCCGCCTCAAGCAGCACCCCGACGGCGGTGTCGCCCGCCTCCGGGTGCACGGCGAGGTGGTCCCCGACCCGGAGTGGCTGGACGTGCTGGGCACCCTGGACCTGGCGTCGGTGCTGCACGGCGGCACCTGCGAGGACGCCTCCGACCGCTTCTACTCCTCGCCCACCCAGATCATCCGGCCCGACCTGTCGCGCAAGATGGACGACGGCTGGGAGAACCGCCGCCGCCGGGTCCGGGGCACCAACGACTGGGTGCGGTTCCGGCTCGCCGCGCAGGGCGAGATCCGCGCGATCGAGATCGACACCGCCTGCCTCAAGGGCAACTCGGCCGGCTGGGCCCGGCTTTCGGGCTGCGACGGGAATCCCGACGACGCCTCGTCGTGGTTCGAGATCCTCCCCAAGACCAGGCTCCAGCCCGACACCCCGCACCGCTTCGTGCTGCCCCGCCGGGTCACCGCCACCCACGTCCGCCTGGACGTCTACCCCGACGGCGGCCTGGCCCGGATGCGGGTGCACGGCGACCTCACCGAGGACGGCCGGGCCGCACTGGTCCGCCGCTTCGACGAGCTGAGCGGCTGACCCGCGCCGCCCGCCGGGCCCCGGGAGCGGGGGACGGGGCCCGGCACCACGACCCGCCCGGCGGACGGCTCGGCTCCTCAGCGCCCGTCCGCCGGGCGGGCGCCCGGGCCCGCGGCGTGCGCACGGCGAAAAGGGGCGTGCCCCGGAACCCGAGCGGTTCCGGGGCACGCCCCTGTGGCCTGTGCGCGCGGCGTCAGGCGGCGCCGGCCGCCGCGTCCGCCGCCCGGGCCGTCAGCGCCCGCTCGACGCCCGCCCGGGACTCCGTCACCAGGCGGCGCAGCGCCGGGCTCGGGTCGGCCGCCGCCAGCCAGGCGTCGGTCGCGTCCAGGGTCTCCTGGGAGACCTGGAGGGCCGGGTAGTGGCCCACCACGATCTGCTGCGCCATCTCGTGGCTGCGGTTGTCCCAGACGTCCTTGACCGCCTCGAAGTACCGGGCGGTGTAGGGCTCCAGCAGCTCCCGCTGGTCGGGCTGGACGAAGCCGGCGATGACGGCCTCCTGGACGGCGTTGGGGAGCTTGTCGGACGCCACGACCGACGCCCACGCCTCCGCCTTGGCCTCGGCGGTGGGGCGCGCGGCGCGGGCGGTGGCCGCGTGCCGCTCGCCGGCCGAGGTCCGGTCCCGCTCCAACTCGGCGGCGATCGCCGGCTCCTCGGCCCGGCCGGTGGCCGCCAGCCGCTCCAGCAGCGCCCAGCGCAGCTCGGTGTCCACGGCCAGGCCGGGGATCTCCTCGGTGCCGTCCAGCAGCCCCTGGAGCAGGTCCAGCTGGGCGCCAGTGCGGGCGGACGCCGCGAACGCCCGCGCCCACGCCAGCTGGTGGTCGCTGCCCGGCGCCGCGGCCCGCAGGTGGGTCAGCGTCGCCTCGGTCCAGGCGGCCAGGCCGTCCTCGCGCCACTCCGGCGCCGCGTACAGGTCCAGCGCCAGCTTCACCTGGCGGTGCAGGGTCTGGACCACGCCGATGTCGGTCTCCTTGCCGATACCGGAGAGCACCAGCGCCAGGTAGTCCCGGGTGGGCAGTTCGCCGTCCCGGGTCATGTCCCAGGACGAGGCCCAGCACAGGGCGCGCGGCAGCGACTCGGCGAAGTCCCCGAGGTGCGCGGTGACGACCTTCAGCGACTCCTCGTCCAGCCGCACCTTGGCGTAGGAGAGGTCGCCGTCGTTGAGCAGGACCACGTCCGGCCGGCGGAAGCCCTGCGGGAACGGCACCTCGGTGCGCGCGCCGTCCACGTCCAGCTCGATGCCGCCGGTGCGGACCAGCCTGCCGTCCGTCAGGTCGTAGTAGCCGATCCCGATCCGGTGCGGGCGCAGCACCGGCTCGCCGGTCGCGCCGGCCGGCAGCGCCGGGGCCTCCTGGCGCACGGCGAACGCGGTGACGGTGCCGTCCTCGGCGACCTCGATCTCGGGCCGCAGGATGTTGATCCCGGCCGTCTGGAGCCACTTCTGGGACCAGGTCGCAAGGTCCCGGCCGCTGGTCTCCTCCAGCGCCCCGAGCAGGTCCGCGAGGCGGGTGTTGCCGTAGGCGTGCGCCTTGAAGTACGCCTGCACGCCCGTGAAGAACTCGTCCATCCCGACGTAGGCCACCAGCTGCTTGAGGACGCTGGCGCCCTTGGCGTAGGTGATGCCGTCGAAGTTGACCAGGACGTCGTCCAGGTCACGGATCTCGGCCATGATCGGGTGGGTGGAGGGCAGTTGGTCCTGCCGGTAGGCCCAGGTCTTCATGGAGTTGGCGAATGTGGTCCAGGAGTGCGGCCACTTGCTGCCCGGCGCGTACGCCTGGCAGGCGATCGAGGTGTAGGTCGCGAACGACTCGTTCAGCCACAGGTCGTTCCACCACTCCATGGTGACCAGGTCGCCGAACCACATGTGCGCCAGCTCGTGCAGGATCGTCTCGGCACGCAGCTCGTAGGCCGCGTCCGTCACCTTGGAGCGGAAGACGTACTGGTCGCGGATGGTCACCGCACCGGCGTTCTCCATGGCGCCGGCGTTGAACTCCGGCACGAAGAGCTGGTCGTACTTGGCGAACGGGTACGGGTAGTCGAACTTCTC
Organism: Streptomyces sp. NPDC093097; assembly: GCF_044754325.1. NCBI lineage: Bacteria > Bacillati > Actinomycetota > Actinomycetes > Kitasatosporales > Streptomycetaceae > Streptomyces > Streptomyces sp. NPDC093097. The sequence continues at coordinate 320,806 of NZ_JBIVOW010000003.1, read as the reverse complement.
CTGGAACCAGTCGAAGCCCTGCCGGGTGACCGCGAAGATCTCGTCCGCGTCCAGGTGCTCGGCCAGCGACGGCCGGCAGTAGATGCCCAGCGGCACCGAGCGGCCGCCCGCCCGTCGCCCGCCACCGCCCTCGGCCGACTGCGCTTCGCGCAGGTCCCCCTTCTCCTCCCAGGTGCTGTGCACGCTGTGGTACGGGCCGACGATCAGTGCCGTGATGTAGGTGGAGATCCGCGGCGTGGGCTCGAACCGCCAGACCGTCCCCGCCGGCTGCGGGGTGGGCGAGTTGGAGATCACCGTCCAGCCCTGCGGCGCCGTCACGGTGAACTGGAAGGTGGCCTTCAGGTCCGGCTGCTCGAAGCTGGCGAAGACCCGCCGGGCGTCCGGCACCTCGAACTGCGTGTAGAGGTAGGCCTGTTGGTCCACCGGGTCGACGAACCGGTGCAGTCCCTCACCGCTGTTGGTGTACGCGCAGTCCGCGACCACCGTCAGCTCGTTGCGGCCGGCCCGCAGCCCCGCCAGCGCGATCCGCGAGTCCTGGAAGACCTCCGCGGCGTCCAGCGTCGTGCCGTTGAGCACCACCTCGTGCACCGCCGGCGCGACCAGGTCGATGAAGGACGCGGCACCGTCCTCGGCGGCGTCGAAGCGCACCGTCGTCGCCGACCGGAACGTGCCCCCCTCCTGCGCGCCGGTCAGGTCCAGCTCGATCTCGTACGCGTCCACGGTCAGCAGCCGTGCCCGCTCCTGGGCCTCTTCCCGGGTCAGATTCGTACCAGGCACCCGTCCGTCTCCCTACTCCCGATCGTTAGCGCATCGTCGGGCCATCCTTCCACGGAGGAGTTGGCGGTCGCGGGGCGCACTCGCAGTAGCGCCTTTGGTGCCACCCGCGGCAGCATTGCGGATAGGAAGATCAGTGTGAGTCTGCCGCAGGAGGACCTCGACTTCGTCGACGAGTACGCCGCCAAGAGGGCGGCGGAGTCCCGGTCCGCGGTGATACACGCCGCCATCCAGATGCTGCGGGAGACGGCTCTGGAGGAGGAGTACCTCGCGGCATGGGACGAGTGGTACGCGAGCGAGGATGCAGAACTGTGGGACCGCACGGTGGGGGACGGGCTTTCTGATGAATCGCGGTGACATCTACCTGGTGGATCTGGAGCCGGCGGTCGGCAGCGAGGCCGACAAGAGGGGGCCTGCCGTCCTGGTGACGAACAATGCGGCCAACCGCATGGCGCGTCGTGCAGAGCGCGGTGTCCTGGCGGTGGTGCCGGTGACGTCCAACGTCACGCATGTGCGGCCGTTCCAGGTCTTTCTCCACGGGACGGAGTGCGGCTTGAAGGTCGACTCCAAGGCCCGGTGTGAACAGATCCGCGCACTGGACTTCTCGCGGTTCGGCCAACGGGTCGGCACGGTGCCGCCGCATACGCTCAAGGAGATCGACCGGGCGCTGCGGCAGCAGCTGGCGCTCTGAAGCCCGGGCGCCCCGCGGAGCGCCCGGGCCCAAGGGCCGGGGCCCGTACAGGAGGAATTCCGTACGGGCCCCGGCCCTTGCCGCGTGGTGCGGGTCAGCCGTGCAGTTCGGCGGCGACCAGCTCGGCGATCTGGACGGCGTTGAGCGCCGCGCCCTTGCGGAGGTTGTCGTTGGAGACGAAGAAGGCCAGGCCGTGGTCGACGGTCTCGTCGGGGCGGATCCGGCCCACGAAGGAGGGGTCCTGGCCGGCGGCCTGGAGCGGGGTGGGGACGTCGGAGAGCGCCACGCCGGGGGCGCCGGCCAGCAGCTCGGTGGCCCGCTCGGGGGAGATCGGGCGCGCGAAGCGGGCGTTGATCTGGAGGGAGTGGCCGGTGAAGACCGGGACGCGGACGCAGGTGCCGGACACCTTCAGCTCCGGGATGTCCAGGATCTTGCGGCTCTCGTTGCGGAGCTTGCGCTCCTCGTCGGTCTCGTTCAGCCCGTCCTCGACGATCTTGCCGGCCATCGGCAGGACGTTGAAGGCGATCGGGCGGACGTAGGTGTCCGGCTCCGGGAACTCCACGGCAGCCCCGTCGTGGGTGAGCCCGGTGGCGTCCTGCTCGATGGCCTTGCGGGCCTGCCCGTCCAGCTCGGCGACGCCGGACAGGCCGCTGCCGGAGACCGCCTGGTAGGTGGCGACGACCAGGGAGACCAGCTCGGCCTCGTCGTGCAGCGGGCGCAGCACCGGCATGGCGGCCATGGTCGTGCAGTTCGGGTTGGCGATGATGCCCTTGGGCCGGTCGGCGACGGCCTGCGGGTTGACCTCGGCCACCACCAGCGGCACCTCCGGGTCCATGCGCCAGGCCGAGGAGTTGTCGATCACGACGGGGCCGGCGTCGGCGACCTTCTCCGCCAGCGCCCTGGAGGTCGAGCCGCCGGCCGAGAAGAGCACGATGTCCAGACCGGAGTAGTCGGCGGTGGCCGCGTCCTCGACCGTGATCTCGGTGTCCTGCCAGGGGAGCGTCCGGCCGGCGGACCGGGCGGAGGCGAACAGCCGCAGCTGCTCGACCGGGAAGTTGCGCTCGGCGAGAATGCGCCGCATCACGCCGCCGACCTGTCCGGTGGCGCCGACGATTCCGATCCTCATGGGGCTCCTTCTTTCTGGCCTGGCCCGCTGGCCCGGCTCCGGGTGTCTGCTGGAACACCTGCTCACTGGCGTTCCCATCATGTGTGGCAGACCCGTTGCCTTGTCCAATCCGTTCCAAAGGACGGAAGTGTGGGGGGGTGTGATCGCCCACGGAACGTGTCGGGAGGTCACCCTGTGTGGTGCGGGCCGGCGGCCTCAGCGCGGGAGGATCAGCACATACGCCGGCGGCTCCCGGTCGGCCCCCGCCATCAGCGCCGTCCGGACCACCGTCGCCTGCTGCTCGGGGGCCTCCCGCAGGGTCCGCGGCCGGCAGCGGACGAGGGTGATGCCGAGCCGCTCCAGCTGCTCCCGGTAGGCGTCGCGGGGCGCCTCGCCGGACGGGCGCGGGGTGCGGGTGTCGATCTCCACGGCCACCCCGTACTCGGGCCAGTACGCGTCCATCTCGCCCAGATGCGGGCCGCCCGGCAGGCGCAGGTCGACGTTCCACAGCGGGTCCGGCAGCCCGAAGCCGTTCACCATGTCGTAGAGCCGCTGCTCGTCCAGGGCCCGGCCCTCGGCCACCAGGGCGTCCACCGCGTCCACCACGTGCGGACGGGTCAGCAGCCGGGCCCGGGACAGCTCCCGCACCACCGCGGCCGCCTCGCAGTACCCGCCGCGCACCGCCTCGGTCAGCAGCCGGCGCACCGCCGCGGCGTCCATGAGGGAGGCCGCGGTGTCCGCCAGCGCCCGCGGGACGGGAGCGGTGGGCACCCCCGTCACCTCCACGGCGACCGGCAGGTCCGCGCCCCGGACGATGCTCGCGAAGCCCACCGAGCGCAGCCGCCGGGTGCGGGACACCAGCACGTCGATGCGGGCCAGGGAGAGCAGCGGGGGAGCGGCGGTCAGGCCGTGCAGCGCGAGCGCCGCCAGCCCGGTGATCATCGGTTCCCGGGCGGACTCCGCGGACCGGGGCTGGCTCGGCACCGCCGGACCGCGGTACCGGGCGTAGAGCAGCGCCGCGTGCAGCCGCTCCTCGCTGGTGGGCGGCCCCGGGTGCAGCAGGTGGACGCCGGGCAGCAGCTGCTGCCAGGGGCCGCCCGGCCGGCAGCGCTCGGCGATCTCGGCGGGCGGTACGCCGTGCGCCCGGAGCGCAGCGGTCGTCAGCACCGGGCAGCGGCCGTCGGCGAGGTGGTGGAGGGGGAGCGGGGAGAGCGGGGTGTCGTGGTTCATGTCCGGTCGATTCCCGGCCCCGCTCCGCCCCCTAACCGTTGTTACCCGCCTGTGTCACAAGCGGGACAATGGCGCCCTCAAGTACGGCGGTCCGACCGTCGACGAGGGCGCCTCGAGGCCCGGGTCAGGGCCTGGGACCGGCCGCCTGGTCGCAGTTCTGGGCGCGCAGCGCCCGCGCCAGGTCGTCCCGCTCCTCCAGCACCAGCCGCCGCAGCGCCGGCGCCGCCTCGGCGCGCTCCGCCAGCCAGGCGTCCGTCGCCTCCAGCGTGGCCGCGTCCACCTGCCAGAACGGGAACAGTCCGCGCACCACGGACATCCCGATCTCGATGGACCGCTCCCGCCAGATCCGCTCGATCGTCGCGAAGTACCGCGGCGCGTACGACACCAGCAGCTCCCGCTGCGAGGGCTGCGCGAAGCCGTCGATGGTCGCCTCCACCAGGGCGTTGGACAGCGCGTCGGACTCGATCACGTCCGCCCAGGCCCGGGCCTTGACGTCCGCCGAGGGGCGGGCGGCCAGGCAGCGCACCTGGTGCCGCGTGCCGGACGCGGTGTCGTCGCGGGCGAGTTCGGCGGCCAGCGCCGCCTCGTCGGCGATCCCCTGCGAGGCCAGCGGCAGCAGGAACGCCCAGCGCAGCTCCTGGTCCACCGCCAGTCCGTCGATCTTCGCGGTGCCCTCCAACAGCCCCTGGAGCAGCTGGAGATCGGCCTCGGTGGTGGCCACCGCGGCGAAGTGCCGGGCCCAGCTCAGCTGGTGGCCACTGCCCGGCTCGGCCAGCCGCAGCTCGCGCAGCGCGCCCTCGGCCAGCTCGCGGGCGGCCCGTTCGCGGTACTCCGGCGCGACGTAGTGCTCCAGCGCGGTCTCCGCCTGGCCGAGCACCGACTGGAGCACGCCGATCACGGTCTCCGCACCGGCGAACTTCCGTACCAGGTCCAGGAAGTCGCGGGCCGGCATCAGCCCGTCCCGGGTCAGGCCCCACACCGCGGCCCAGCACAGCGCCCGCGCCATCGGGTCCGTCAGGTCGCCCAGCCGCGCCCGCAGGGTGGCCAGCGACCCCTCGTCGAAGCGGGTCTTGCAGTACGTCAGGTCCTCGTCGTTGACCAGGACCAGCTCCGGCCGCTCGGCCCCGGCCAGCTCCGGCACCACCGTCCGGGGACCTGCCACGTCCACCTCGGCGCGGGCGTAGCGCACCAGCGCGGAGTCCGCGTCCGGCCGGCGGTAGAGGCCGACCGCGACCCGGTGCGGCCGCAGCTCCGGGTGGGAGGCGGCCGCCTCCTGGAGGATGCTCAGCTCGGTGATCCGGTCCTGGGCGTCGTAAGTGACCTGCGGCGTCAGGGAGTTGACGCCGGCGGTCTCCAGCCAGGCGCGCGACCAGGCCGCCATGTCCCGCCCGGAGGTCTCCTCCAGCACCGACAGCAGGTCCGCGAGGCGGGTGTTGCCGTAGGCGTGCCGCTTGAAGTAGCGCCGGGCGCCCTCCAGGAACGCGTCCTGGCCGACGTAGGCCACCAGCTGCTTGAGGACGCTGGCGCCCTTGGCGTAGGTGATGCCGTCGAAGTTGAGCTTGGCGTCCTCCAGGTCGCGGATGTCCGCGGTGACCGGGTGGGTGGAGGGCAGCTGGTCGGCCCGGTACGCCCAGGACTTGCGGCGGTTGGCGAAGGTGATCCAGCCGTCGGTGAAGCGGGTCGCGCCGACCTGCGCGAAGCTGCCCATGAAGTCCGCGTAGGACTCCTTCAGCCACAGGTCGTCCCACCAGTGCATGGTGACCAGGTCGCCGAACCACATGTGCGCCATCTCGTGCAGGATGACGTTGGCCCGGCGCTCGTAGGATGCCTCGGTGACCTTGCCGCGGAAGATGAACTCCTCGCGGAAGGTGACGCAGCCGGGGTTCTCCATCGCGCCGAGGTTGTACTCCGGCACGAACGCCTGGTCGTACTTCCCGAAGGGGTAGGGGAAGTCGAAGTGGTCGTGGAAGAAGTCCAGGCCCTGCTTGGTGACGGTGAAGACGTCGTCCGCGTCGAAGTGCCGGGCCAGCCCCTTGCGGCAGAGCGCGCCCAGGGGGACGGTGAGCTCGGTACCCCCATCGAAGGTGCGGCGGTAGGTGTCGGTGACGTAGTGGTACGGCCCGGCGATCACGGCGGTGATGTACGTCGAGATCGGCTTGGTCGTCGCGAAGCGGCGCCGGCCGCCCTCGGCGGGACCCTCCTGGACGCCGTTGCTCAGCACCAGCCAGTCCTCGGGCGCGGTCACCTCGAAGGTGAACGGGGCCTTCAGATCGGGCTGTTCGAAGGTGGCGAAGACCCGGCGCGCGTCGGCGGGCTCGTACTGGGTGTAGAGGTAGACCTCGCCGTCCTCGGGGTCGACGAAGCGGTGCAGGCCCTCGCCGGTGCGGCTGTAGGCGCACTGCGCGTCGACGACCAGGGTGTTCTCGGCGGCCAGGCCGGCCAGCGCGATCCGGGTGCCGTCGAAGACCTCGGCCGGGTCCAGTTCCCGCCCGTTGAGGGTGACCGAGGTGACCGAGGGCGCCAGGAGGTCAGCGAAGCTGCTCGCGCCGGGCTCGGCGCAGCGGAAGCGGATCGTCGTCCGGGAGCCGAAGGTGGCCGCGTCCGCACCCTCGGCGACCGCCGAGCGGACGTCCAACGCCACGTCGTACCCCTCGACCGTCAGCAGCCGGCCCCGCTCGCGCGCCTCGTCCCGGGACAGATTCTCGCCTGGCACGGTATGCCTCCCTCACCCTCGTCTCGGATATCGAACACGGGAATCATGGCACGCGCCCCCGCGGTTGAAGCGAGCACGGAACAACGTCGCTGACGCTCTCGAAGAGGAGACCTCGTGTCCGAGACCGCGAAGACCCCGGCCGACTTCTGGTTCGACCCGCTCTGCCCCTGGGCGTGGCTGACCTCCCGCTGGATGCTGGAGGTGGAGAAGGTCCGCCCGGTCCAGGTGCGCTGGCACGTGATGAGCCTGGCCGTGCTGAACGAGAACCGCCTTGAGGAACTCCCCGCCGACTACGCGGAGAACATGCGCCCCGGCGGCAAGGCGTGGGGCCCGGTCCGCGTGGTGACCGCCGCCCAGCAGCGCTACGGCGACGAGGTCGTCGGCCGGCTCTACACCGCGCTCGGCACCCGCTTCCACAACGCCGGGGAGGGCGTGACCCGCGAGTCCATCGCCGCCGCCCTCGCCGACGCGGGCCTGCCCGCCGACCTGATCGAGTACGCCGACAAGGACACCTACGACGCCGAGCTGCGCGCCTCCCACAAGGCGGGCATCGACCTGGTCGGCCAGGAGGTCGGGACGCCGGTGATCGCGGTGCCAGGGGCGACGGGCGGGCAGATTGCGTTCTTCGGTCCGGTCGTCACACCCGCGCCCAAGGGCGAGCAGGCGGCCAAGCTCTGGGACGGCACGCTGCTGGTGGCGTCGACCCCTGGTTTCTTCGAGATCAAGCGGACACGGACGGCGGCGCCCCAGTTCGACTGAGGCGCCGGTCCGGCCCGGGCACGGCGGAGCCCCCGCGAATCACGTCTTCGCGGGGGCTCCGCTTCTTTCCGCCTGCCGCGTGAAGGGTGAGAAGACGATCACGAGGCAGGACGCATCGGGCGGTCAGCCGGTCACGGCGCCAGCAGCAGCTCGTCGGCGCGCTTCTTGGCGGCCGCGTACCGCTTGGCCACGTCCTGCCAGTTGACGACCTGCCACATCGCCTCGATGAAGTCCACCTTCTGGTTCTTGTACTGGAGGTAGAAGGCGTGCTCCCAGGCGTCGAAGACCAGGATCGGCACCGAGCCCTGGCCGACGTTGCCCTGGTGGTCGTAGACCTGCTGGACGATGAGGCGGCCGGTCACCGGCTCGTAGGCCAGGACGCCCCAGCCGGAACCCTGGGTGGTGGCCGCGGCCTTGGACAGCTGGGCCTTGAACTTGGCGAACGAGCCGAAGCCCTCGGCCAGCGCGTCGGCCAGCTCGCCCACGCCGTCCGCCTCCAGCGGCTCGCCGCCGCCGTCGCCGGTCATGTTGTGCCAGTAGATGCTGTGCAGGATGTGCCCGGAGAGGTGGAACGCGAGGTTCTTCTCCAGGCCGTTGATGCTGCCCCACTGGTCCTTGTCGCGGGCCTCGGCGAGCTGCTCCAGGGTGTCGTTGGCGCCCTTCACATAGGCCGCGTGGTGCTTGTCGTGGTGCAGCTCGATGATCTCGGGGCTGATGACCGGGGCCAGCGCCGAGTAGTCGTAGGGGAGTTCCGGAAGTGTGTAGGTCGCCATGCCGACCCCGCCTCCAAGCTGCGTAAACGCCGTAGTTGCAATCGATGTGCAAGAGCACGCTACCAGCAGCAGTTGATCACGGGCCGGATATCGCGGGCGTTCTGGTTCCAAAGACGGAGGCGGGGCGGGACCTCGGAAGGAGGTCCCGCCCCGCCTGGGGTCGGGTGGGCCGGTGGCCCGGTGCGGCCTTACTGCCGGCCGGCCGCCATCGCCCGCTGCCGGACGAGTCCGATCACCGTCAGCACCACGCCGAAGCCGCCGGTGAACAGCAGCTGGATCCGCTGGTTGTCATCGCGCAGCATCAGCACCAGCACCGCGACGATCCCGGCCAGCGCCACCCAGGTCAGGACCGGGAAGGCCCACATCTTCACCACGAGCTTCTCGGGCGCCTCGCGCTCCAGCTGCCGCCGGGTGCGCAGCTGGGCGCTGGCGATGAAGCCCCAGACCACCAGGACGGCGGCGCCGACCATGTTCAGCAGCCACTGGAAGACCGTGGTCGGCCACAGGAAGCTGAGCAGCACCGCGAGGAACCCGAACGTGGCGCACAGCAGCACCGCCCGGCGCGGCACCCCGTTGCTGACCTTGCCGAGGAAGGCCGGGCCCTGGCCGCGGCTGATCAGCGAGTAGGCCATCCGCGAGGCGCCGTAGATGTTGGCGTTCACCGCGGAGAGCAGGGCGATCAGGATGACCGCGTTCATGATCTGGCCGGCCGCCGGGATCTTGAGGTAGTCCAGCACCGCCACGTACGGGCCGCTCTTGGCGATCGACGGCGCGCTCCACGGGATGACGGTGACGATGACCGCCATCGAGCCGACGTAGAAGAGGGCGATCCGCCACATCGCGGTGCGCACCGCGCGGGCCACGCCGCGGATCGGGTCCTTGGACTCGGCGGCCGCGATGGTCACCGTCTCCAGACCGCCGTACGCGAACACCGACGCCAGCAGACCGACCATCAGGCCGTCGACGCCCTTGGGCAGGAACCCGCCGTCGCCGGTCAGGTGCGTGGTGCCGGGCGCCGAGGTGCCGGGCAGCAGCCCGAGGACGGCCAGCACGCCGAGGATCAGGAAGCCGACGATCGCCGCGACCTTCAGGGCGGCGAACCAGAACTCGAACTCGCCGAAGTTGCCGACCGCGGTCAGGTTGGTCACGGTGAAGATCACCATGACCAGCAGCACCCACATCCACGGCTGGGTGGACGGGAACCACTGGTGCAGCACGTCCGCGGCGCCCAGCGCCTCGACGGCCACCGCCACGCACAGCAGCGCGGTGAACATCCAGCCCACGGTGAAGCCGGCCCAGGAGCCTATGGACCGCTCCGCGTGCACGGAGAAGGAACCGGAGGACGGGTGGGCCGCGGACATCTCGCCGAGCATCCGCATGATCAGCATGACCAGGGCGCCGGAGACGGCGTACGCCAGCACGATCGACGGGCCGGCCGCCGCGATGCCCTCGCGGGAGCCGACGAACAGACCGGCGCCGATCACCCCGCCGAGCGCGATCATCGAGAGGTGGCGTTGCTTGAGGCCGTGTGACAGCGCGCCGCCGTCCGGGCCGGCGCCCGGGGCCGCGGCGGTCCGCGCACCGTCGGACGCTGCGGACGGGGGTGTCCGATTCATGTCGTACCTGTCCCAGTAGGTGAGAGGCGGGCGGGGCGATAACTGCGGATTCCCGGGCCGCGGACGGCTCACTCCGGGGTCCTCGGCAAAGCTGGCTCAGTCTGGGCGGCGCCGTCCGCTCAGGGCAACAGGCGTGCAGTGATTGTTCGGTATTCAGACGCGATCGTGACCGAGCGTGTCTGACACATCGTCGAATGTCATGAGATGTGAGTCCCGTCTCACCTCTGCCGGAAGCGCCCGTTCCGCGCCCGCCGGTGTCCGAGGTGCCCGGCGCCTCAGTCCCGGGCCCGGCGCGCCCGCAGCTCCCGCGCCCCGGCGACCGCCAGCACCAGGGCGGTCGCGCCGGCCGACCACAGCAGCTGCGGCCGGGCCGTGGCATCGGTCAGCATCAGCACCACCACCGCGGCCATCGCCAGCAGCGCCGCCCATGTCAGATAGGGGAACGCCCACATCCGCAGCATCAGCCGCTCCGGCGCCTCCCGCTCGATCCGGGGCCGCAGCCGCAGCTGGGAGACGGCGATCAGCCCCCAGACGAACAGCAGCACCGCGCCCACCGCGTTGAGCAAGTACAAGAAGACCGAATCCGGCCACTTGAGGTTCAGCAGCACCGAGGCGAAGCCGAACGCCACCGAGGCCAGCACCGCCCGGCGCGGCACCCCGCCGCCCGACACCTTCAGCAGCCCGCGCGGCGCCTCCCCGCGCTCGGCCAGCGAGAACACCATCCGCGACGAGCCGTAGAGGTTGGCGTTGAGCGCCGACAGCAGCGCCACGAACACCACGATGTTCATGATCTGCCCGGCGCCGGGCACCCCGATGTGGTCCAGCACCATCACGTACGGGCTCTTGCCCGGCCGCATCGCCGTCCAGGGCAGCACGGCGACGATGACCAGCATCGAGCCGACGTAGAAGAACAGGATCCGCCACACCGCGCTGCGCACCGCCCGGCCCACCGCCCGCGCCGGGTCGTCGGACTCGGCCGCCGCGATGGTGACCACCTCCAGACCGCCGAAGGCGAACACCACCGCCAGCACGCCGGAGATCACCCCGGACCAGCCGTGCGGCAGGAATCCGCCCTGCCCGGTGAGGTTGGCCATCCCCACCGGTTCGGTCTCCGGCAGCACGCCGAAGACCGCCAGCAGGCTCAGGACGAGGAACAGCACGATCGCGGTGACCTTCAGCGCCGCGAACCAGAACTCGAACTCGCCGAAGTTCTTCACCGCGGCGAGGTTGGCGCCGGTGAAGAAGACCATGAAGGCCAGTACCCAGCCCCACTGGGGCACCGCCGGCACCCAGCCGTGCGCGATCTGCGCCGCGCCGGTGGCCTCCACCGCCAGCACCACCACGAGCATGAACCAGTACAGCCATCCCACGCTGAACCCGGCCCAGCGCCCGAGCGCCCGCTCCGCATGCACCGAGAACGCCCCGGACGCCGGCATCGCCGCCGACATCTCCCCGAGCATCCGCATGATCAGCATCGCCAGCGCCCCGGCGATCAGATACGACAGCACGATCCCCGGTCCGGCCACCGCGATGCCCGCGCCGGAGCCCACGAACAGTCCCGCGCCGATCACCCCGCCCAGGCCCAGCATCGTCAGATGACGCTGCTTGAGCCCCGCGGACAGCGGTTCCTTCTCGACCAGGGGTGGTGGTGCGTCGTGCATCGGTTCGTGACTCTCGTAAGGGGCGCGGGGCGGGATCGCCGCCCGGATTGGGGGAACTCCACAGCTGGCCGCGGAGCCGTCCCAGTGTCCCCGCCCGCCCCCGACTAGCACAAAACCGGCCCCAAACCACCCCTTGGACCGTGACGAGTATCACGTGACCTGCGAAGACGCTGCGCCTTGCGGAGGGCTTCGGCATTCTGTCGGTTGTCCGGAACTCCCCAAGCGGGCCGGTACGGCTTTGTCAGCGCCACACGATGATCGCCGCCGTCCCCTGAACTAACGTCATTCCGTCCCGCCGGATCCGAGCCCTGGGTCCGCACTCACACCCGCGGAGTCCTTGATGAGCACAGCCGCCCCCACCGTCACCTCCGGTGCCGTCCTCGCCGACCTGCTGCCGGCCTCCACCGCCACCCGCGCCCGCGTCCGCGACGCCGCGCTGGTCGCCGGCGGCGCCGTGATCACCGGCCTGGCCGCCCAGATCGCGATCCCGGTCCCCGGCTCCCCGGTCCCGGTCACCGGCCAGACCTTCGCCGCGCTCCTGGTGGGCGCCTCGCTCGGCGCTCGCCGCGGGCTGCTGTCGCTGGCCCTCTACGCCCTGGTGGGCATGGCCGGTGTGCCGTGGTTCGCCGGCGGCGCCTCGGGTGCCGGCGGCGCCACCTTCGGCTACGTCCTCGGCATGCTGCTCGCCGGCACCGTCGTGGGCGCGCTGGCCCGCCGCGGCGGCGACCGCGGGGTGCTGCGCACCGCCGCCACGATGGCCGCCGGCAACGCCGTGATCTACGCCGTCGGCGTGCCCTACCTGGCGCTCAGCACCGGGATGTCCTTCGGCCAGGCCGTCGCCGTCGGCATGGTGCCGTTCCTGATCGGCGACGCCCTCAAGACCGCCCTGGCGATGGGCGCACTGCCGACCGCCTGGAAGCTGGCCGGCTGATTCTGCGGCTGAGCCGCCGCCGCTTGCGCGGAGGGGGCTGCTCGCCGTGGGGGTTCCTCAAGGCGTGGCCGAGGAGTTCGAAGCGACAGAGCGGGGCCCGCACCAGGCATGGTGCGGGCCCCGCTCTGTCGTTCGGGGGCGGTTACGCCTTCTCCGGCGCCTCCGCGGCCGCGGTCGGCTCCACCGCCTCACGCGGCCGGCGCTTCTGGAGCACCAGTCCGGCCACCAGCACCACCACGGCCGCGACCACCGACAGCACCATCTGCTGGCGGCCGTTCTTGTCGTAGAACATGTAGCCCACGACGAAGACGATCAGCGCGATGGTGGCGTAGGTCAGCCAGGGGTAGAGCCACATCCGCACCGTCAGCCGCTCCGGCATCTCCCGCTCGATGGTCCGGCGCATCCGCAGCTGCGAGAAGCAGATCACCAGCCAGACGAAGAGCGCCACCGCGCCCGAGGAGTTCAGCAGGAACTGGAAGACGGTGTCCTTCGAGGTGTAGCTGAAGATCGTCGCGACGAAGCCGAAGGCCACCGACGCCCAGATCGCCACCGACGGCACGCCGCCCTTGTTGACCTTCGCGAACGCCTTCGGCGCGTCGCCGCGCTCACCGAGCGAGAACGCCATCCGGGACGCCGTGTAGAGCCCGGAGTTCAGACAGGACAGCACCGCGGTCAGCACCACGACGTCCATCACGATGTCCACGTACGGGATGTGCAGCGACTTCAGCACCGCCACGTACGGGCTCTTGGTCACCTCCGGGTCGTCCCACGGCAGCAGCGTCACGATCACCGCGATCGAGCCGATGTAGAAGAGCGCGATCCGCCAGATCACGCTGTTGACGGCCTTGCGGACGGCCACGACCGGGTTCGGCGACTCGCTCGCCGCCAGCGTGACGATCTCGCTGCCCATGAAGGAGAAGACCACCAGCAGCATCCCGGAGAGGATCGCCCCCGGTCCGTTCGGCAGGAACCCGCCGTGTCCGAGCAGATTGCTGGTGCCCACCGCGTGGTTCCCCGGCGGCAACCCGAAGATCGCCAGCGCGCCGACCACGATGAAGATCACGATCGCCACGACCTTGATCCCGGCGAACCAGAACTCGAACTCGCCGAACGAGCCCACCGAGATCAGGTTGGTGCCGGTCAGCACGATCATCACCAGCAGCGCCCAGGCCCACTGCGGCACCGCGGGTATCCAACTGGTCAGGATCGCCGCCGCCGCGGTCGCCTCGACCGCCAGCACCACCGACCAGAAGAACCAGTACAGCCAGCCGATGGTGAAGCCCGCCCAGCGGCCCAGGGCCCGGTCCGCGTACGCGGAGAACGAGCCCGAGGTGGGGGAGGCCGCGGCCATCTCGCCCAGCATGCGCATCACCAGGACGACCAGCAGGCCGGTCAGCGCGTACGAGAGGAGGATCCCCGGCCCGGCGGCCTTGATGCCGGCCCCGGAGCCGACGAACAGGCCGGCGCCGATGACCCCGCCGATGGCGATCATCGACAGATGGCGGTTCTTGAGTCCGGCCTGAAGCCCCTCGGGCGGCCGGTCCGCGGCTCCGCCGCCGGGTTGACCGGCGGCGGGGGCCGACTGGGGGATAGGCGGGTGCGCGCCCATGTGCACCGTCCTTCGGTGGTTCTGGATGTCGACCCGTAACGGTTCTCGAAGTCGACTGCAGGCATTAGAACGTTGTTAACGACCGTTTGGAAGACCCGAATTCGGATCGTGTCGTTACCGGTGAGTTGCGTAAAGACGCAGGCCGCGACGGCCGAGCCGGGGCCGCGGCCCCCGGCGCCTACCCAGAGTGCGGCATGCCACACTCATCTCATGCGCGTGTACATCGGTTCCGACCATGCCGGCTTCGACCTCAAGAACCACCTCGTGGAGTGGCTCACGGCCAACGGCCACGAGCCCGTCGACTGCGGTCCCCACATCTACGACGCCCAGGACGACTACCCGCCGTTCTGCCTGCGCGCCGCCGAGCGCACCGCCGGCGACCCGGCGAGCCTGGGCGTCGTGATCGGCGGCTCCGGCAACGGCGAGCAGATCGCCGCCAACAAGGTCAAGGGCATCCGCGCCGCGCTGGCGTGGAGCGAGGAGACCGCCAAGCTGGGCCGGGAGCACAACGACGCCAACGTGATCTCCGTCGGCGGCCGGATGCACACCGTCGAGGAGGCGACCCGCTTCGTCGAGGTCTTCCTGACCACCCCGTACTCCGGCGAGGAGCGGCACACCCGCCGGATCGAGATGCTCACCCGCTACGAGACCACCGGCGAGCTCCCCCCGATCCCGGCCCACCACCCGCAGCAGGGCTGACCGCCGCACCGGCCGGTTCGTGGGCACCCTCCCCGGGGTGACGGGGGTGCCCTCTGCTCCTTCGGAGCCAGGGGGCGGGTGGGCGCGGACCGGCCCCCGGCGCCGCACCCGCACACCTCACCGTCCGGAGGACGCCACCCCATGCCCGAAGGGCACACGATCCACCGCCTGGCAGCGGACCACCGCGACCGGTTCCAGGGGCGGAAGGTCCGGGCGGCCAGCCCGCAGGGCAAGTTCGCCGACGGCGCGGCGCTCATCGACGGCCAGGTCATGGACACCGCCGAGGCGCACGGAAAGCACCTCTTCCTCGGCTTCGGCATGGACCGCTGGGTCCACATCCACCTCGGCCTCTTCGGCAAGCTCGACTTCGGCACCACCCCCGCGCCGCCGCCCACCGACACCGTCCGGCTGCGGCTGGTCGGCGCCGGCCACCACGCCGACCTGCGCGGCCCCACCGCCTGCGCGCTGATCACCGATGCCGAGAAGCAGGCGATACACGACCGGCTGGGCCCCGACCCGCTGCGGGCGGACGACGACGGCGACCGGGCCTGGCGGCGGATCACCCGCAGCCGCACCACCGTCGCGGCGCTGCTGCTGGACCAGAAGGTGATCGCCGGCGTCGGCAACGTCTACCGCGCCGAGGTCCTCTTCCGGCACGGCATCGACCCCTACCTCCCCGGCCGCGAACTGGGCCGCGACCGGTGGGACGCGATCTGGGCCGACCTGGCCGCCCTGATGCGGGAGGGCGTCAGGAACAACCGGATCGACACCGTCCGCCCCGAGCACACCCCGGAGGCCATGGGCCGCCCGCCGCGGGTCGACGACCACGGCGGCGAGGTGTACGTCTACCGCCGCACCGGCGCCGCCTGCCACCTCTGCGGCAGCGAGATCCGCACCGCCGACCTGGCCGCCCGCAACCTCTTCTGGTGCCCGGCCTGCCAGCCCGCCGCCGCCCGCCCCTGAGGAGGCCGAGCGGGCCGGCGCCCGGTCAGAAGTTGTGCGGCAGCCACGGCGCCGGGTCCGACCCGAACGCCAGTGATGAAGGCGCCAGCGCCCCCGGCCGCAGCTCCCGCACCCGCCCGGCCCCGGCCAGCACCGACAGCGCGGTGCCGCCCAGATAGGCCGAGCCCAACTCCCGTACGGACAGCGCGAGTTCGGCCGGGTCGGTGGTCCGCTCGCAGCGCGCCCCGGTCGCGTCCCCGGACAGCCGCCAGCGCCCCGCGTTCCACGGGCAGAAGTCGTCTTCGACCTCCAGCACCACGTCCACCGGCGTCCGGTACGTCCGGGCCGCCAGCGCCGCCCCCACCTCCACCGGCCGCACGAACAGCGCCTCCCGCACCCCGACGTCGCAGCGCCGCTGGTCGGCCACCAGGTGCAGCAGCGGATCGTCCACCGGCCGGCTGCGCACCACCACCGACGCCGTCAGGTCGATCCCGAACAGATAGCGCCACAGCGCCGCGTAGACCACCGGGTCCAGCGCGTCGATCTGGCGCAGCAGCACCGTCCCGCGCGGACCCCCGTAGTCCCAGTCGGGCTTGACGGCGTACCGGGCGTAGCCGCGCACCTCGCCGTCCACCTCGGCCAGCACGCACTGGAGTTGGCCGGCACCGCTGCGCTCCTCCGGCGGATCCAGCAGCCCGTGCCGCTCCCAGCCGGGGCGCCGCGCCAGCATTCCGGGCCGGGTCGGCACCAGCTGCGCGTAGACCCGCTCGC
The DNA here is from genome assembly GCF_044754325.1 of Streptomyces sp. NPDC093097. NCBI lineage: Bacteria > Bacillati > Actinomycetota > Actinomycetes > Kitasatosporales > Streptomycetaceae > Streptomyces > Streptomyces sp. NPDC093097. The sequence goes on along the minus strand of NZ_JBIVOW010000003.1, from coordinate 304,532 downwards.
ACTCCGCCAGCGCGGCCTGCGGGTCCACCAGCCGCAGCCGGACGCCGTCCACGCCCGGCAGGTCCGGGGCGGCCAGCCGCACCGTGTCCACGGCCATCCGCAGGTCCTGGGTGGCCACGCCGTACCCGAACCGCCCGTAGATCGCCGGCTCGGTGGCGGTCAGCGCCGCCAGCGCCTCCCCGCGCTCGTGCACGTCCGCCAACTGGTGCCGCATCATCGAGGTCAGCACCCCGCGCCGCCGGTGCGTGGGCAGCACCCCGACGGCCGTGACGCCGGCCGTGGCCACCTCCGCCCCGCCCGGCACGGTCAACCCGAACGAGAAGGCCCCGGCCGCGCCGACGACCCCGTCGCCGTCCCAGACCGCGAACTTCCGCGGCACCTCGGTGACCGCACGCCACCACGCGCGCCGCTCGGGCGCGTCCGGGACCCCGCCGAACACCACGTCCAGGTTGTTGAACCAGGCGTCCCAGTCGCTCTCCTGCAACGGCCGCAACTCTGTTGTCATGGGGCATCTCTAACAGCACACGCGCCGCCCGCGCGACCGCATTTCGAACGTGAATTCCCCGCAATTCCACGGAGCGGCGTGCGGCGAATCGACGCGCCGCCGAACGGGTGGATAAGGTCCCAGAGCAATGACACGCGGCGCGGGAGCGGAAGGTCTGCGGGCCCGGGTGCACAAACGCCTGCACCGGGCCCGCGTCGGCATGCGCAAGGCCGGGGTCGACTACTTCCGCGGCGACGGCTCCGACTGGGTCGCGCTGGTCGCCCTGCTCGCCGCCGTCCCCGCGATCGCCGCCGGCACCCTCTGGTACCCGCAGTGGATCGCGCCGACCGCGCTGGTCCTGCCGGTCATCGCCGGCGGACTGCTGCTGCGCCCGGCCAACCTCCTTGCCCTGTACGCGGCTTCCGCGACCGCGCTGATCGTCGAGGCGGCGCGGTTCGGCCCGTACGACCAGGGGCCGGACCGGATCACCCCGGGCACCGTCCTGGTGGTGGCCGCGGTCGGCCTCTCCGGGTTGCTGGTCGCGCAGTTCCGCAGCCGGGTCGGGGTGCCCTGGCGGCGCGGCGGCACCATGCTCTTCGACCTTCGCGAACGCATCCGCGTCCAGAGCACATTGCCCAAGCTCCCCAAGGGCTGGCACCACGAGATGGCGCTCCGCCCGGCCGGCGGCCAGTCCTTCTCCGGCGACTTCGTGGTGGCCTCCCGCACCCAGGGCGGCAACATCCTGGAGGTCGTGCTCACCGACGTCTCCGGCAAGGGGATGGACGCCGCGTCCCGGGCGCTGCTCCTCTCCGGCGCCTTCGGCGGTCTGCTCGGCTCCCTCCCGCCGCACGGCTTCCTGCCGGCCGCCAACGGCTATCTGCTGCGCCAGGATTGGGACGAGGGCTTCGCCACCTCCATCCATCTCGTCCTGGACCTGGAGTCCGGCGACTACGAGCTGTTCTCCGCGGGCCACCTCCCCGCCCTCCAGCTGAGCGCCGGCACCGGCCGCTGGGAGGAGAAGGCGGGGGAGGGGCCGCTGCTCGGGGTCTACGACGGTGCCCAGTTCGACCCGGTCAAGGGGACGCTGCGCCCCGGCGACGTGCTGATGCTGTTCACCGACGGCCTGGTGGAGGCCGCCGACCGCGACATCGCCGAGGGCATCGACCGGCTGACCGGCGAGGCCGAGCGCTATGTGCACGCCGGCTTCGCCGGTGCCGCCTGGCATCTGATCGAGGCCGTCGCCAAGGACGTCAACGACGACCGGGCGCTGCTGCTGCTCTGTCGGGAGAGCTGACCGCCGCCGGCCCGGCCTCCGCCCCGGCGGCCAGGGCCGCGCCGCCGCCCGGCAGGATCCGGGCCAGCAGCCCGGAGCGGCCGGCCGCCAGCGGCCCGAGGACGGCCAGGATCAGCACATAGCCGGCGATGAACGGGGGCAGCCGCTCGTCGAGTCCGGCGCCCGCCGCCATCGTCGCCAGGATCAGCGCGAACTCGCCGCGGGCCAGCAGCGCGGTGGCGATGTTCGCGGCCGGCCCGGGACCGAAGCCGTAGATCCGGGCCGCGGCCAGCCCCGCCAGGACGTTCATCAGCAGCGTCAGCGCCACCGCGATCAGCACCGGCCACAGGACGGTCGGCAGGTCACCGGGGTCGATGGAGAGCCCGAACGCGAAGAAGAAGATCGCCCCGAACGCGTCCCGCAGCGGATGCACCAGCTTCCGGATCCGCGGCCCGCTGCTCGTCCCGCCCAGCATCAGGCCCACCATGAACGCCCCGATGGCGTCCGCGACCCCGAACCACTCGGAGACCCCGGCGACCAGCACCGCGGCCCCCAGGAAGGAGATCACCAGCAACTCGCTGTCCCTGGTGGCGATCAGCCGGCCGATGAGGCGGGTGCCCCAGCGGGCGGCCGCGGCGAGCAGCAGCAGGAAGCCGAACGCCTTCCCGGCGGCCGGCGCCGCCGAGGCCAGCGAGTCGGCCCCGGAGAGCACCGGCTGCAACGCGGCCAGGTACAGGGCCAGGAAGATGTCCTCGACGACGATGATGCCGAGGATCGGCTTGGTCTCCGGATTGCCCAACCGCCCGGTGTCGACCAGCACCTTGGTGACGATCGCGGACGAGGAGATGCCGAGCACCCCGGCGAGCACCAGCGCTTCGGAGGTGCCCCAGCCGAGCGCGAAGCCGAAGCCGAGCCCGGCGCCGACGTTCAGCGTGAGGTACGCCCCGCCGGCCAGCGCCATCCGGCGCCCGCCCGCCTTGAGGTCGTCCACATGGAATTCCAGGCCCAGGTAGAAGAGCAGCAGCACCAGGCCGAGGAGGGAGAGCATCTCCAGGTCGTGCGGGTCGGCGACCAGCACGATGCCGGGGGTGTGCGGGCCGAGCAGGATTCCGGCCAGGATGAACAGGGGGATGGTGGGGAGTCCGATCCGCCCGCCCAGACGGGCGAGGACGGCGGCGGCGAGAAAGGCACCGCCCATGGCGATCAGGGTGTCTGCGTGTCCGATGGGCCCGTTCCTCCTGGTCGTCGGCGTGTCGCCGGGGTGCGCCGGGGCACCCGTCACCGGCCGCACGCGAGGTCAAAACAACGTCAAGAACTCGTCAATACTTAGATTACCAAATCATTAACGCGTGACCGTTGCGCGGCAGTGCGGCACCTTTTGGGAGGGGGTCCGGCCAGCGGATGAGGTCCGCGAGGCCGTCCGGGAGCGGCATTGCGTGAACTTGCGCAAACGAGCAAAGCCTTGGCCGATGATTCGTCACCCGCCTGCAATGGGCAGGGAGTTGGTGGCACGATGGGTGCCGGGGGTGTGCGCGGCATGCTCCAGGGCCGGTGAGGCGTTCCGACCGAGGGTGTGATCAGTTGTGGCTCTGTCGCTATCAGTTGTCCTGATGTTGGGGATCATCCTGGTCGTACTGATCAGACAGAAGGCGATCAAGGCCGGTCCGGCGTTCGTCGCCATACTCTTCGGCTTCTTCCTCGCTTCCACGGGGATGGCGCCGTCGATCAACCGGTTCCTGAACTCCATCGCGCAAACGATCAACCACATCACGTTCTAGGGCCTGCGCCGATCCATCGGGCAGGCCCCGGAAGCGGGTTCGGGTCCGTGGGTCGGACTCAGGAGGTTCGTCCACCCCCGGTCCGCGCCAGCGCGTCGCGAACGGCATCCTCGCTGCGCCCCACCACCGCCGACCCGTCGTCGGCGGTGATGATCGGCCGCTGGATCAGCCGGGGGTGCGCCGCCAGCGCCTCGATCCACCGCTCCCGTTCGGCATCGGTGCGCCCCCACGCCCCGACGCCCAGCTCCTCGGCCTCGATCTCCTGCGTGCGGGTGATGTCCCACGGCGCAAGGCCCAGCCGCTCCAGCACGGCGCGCAGTTCGTCGGCGCTCGGCGGCTCCTCCAGGTACTTCCGCACGGTGTACCGGGCGCCCTCGGCGTCCAGGATTCCCACCGCGGAACGGCACTTGGAACACGCGGGATTGATCCAGATCTCCATGCGGGCAACCCTAGGGATTCCCCTCCCGGGAGAGAAGCGGGGCCGCGGGCATCCACGGGAAGCGCATCGGTACGTCGGCACATCGGCACGTCGAGAACAGGAAAGCCCCGAGCCTTGAGGCCCGGGGCTTTCCGTTCGTGAGCGGGCGACGGGAATCGAACCCGCGTAGCCAGTTTGGAAGACTGGGGCTCTACCATTGAGCTACGCCCGCGAGCGCCACGGTCGCTGGGACCCCGGCACGCAGAGCATCGTAGCGGGTGAAGCGGGTGAACTGCACACCGCATCGCACTCCCGAATATCGGGCAGCCGCACCGTCCGCGGGCATGTACCCTACGTGTCGCACCGACGGGGTGTGGCGCAGCTTGGTAGCGCGTCCGCTTTGGGAGCGGAAGGTCGTCGGTTCGAATCCGGCCACCCCGACCAGTTCACCACCCGTCCCGCGGAAAAGCGGGGCATAAGCGGTCCTTCAAGATCGCGTTGTGGGTGCCCTCCTCCTTGCGGTTACTATGCAAGCTGCGTGCCCGTGTGTCCTCTGTACCGGGCGCGATCAGCCGGACCGGCACCTGCCGGCAGCCGGCGGATCCAAGGCAAAACCCCAAAGTCAGCCCAAGGAGACCGAACCGTGAAGAGCGCCGTGGAGACCCTGAACCCGACTCGGGTTCGGCTCACTGTCGAGGTGCCCTTCGAGGAGCTCAAGGACAGCCTCGACGCGGCGTACAAGAAGATCAACCAGCAGGTCACGGTGAAGGGCTTCCGCAAGGGCAAGATCCCGGCCCGTGTCATCGACCAGCGGTTCGGTCGCGGCGCCGTGCTGGAAGAGGCCGTCAACGACGCGCTCCCGAAGTTCTACACCAGCGCGGTCAACGAGGCGGAGCTGAACGTCCTCGGCCAGCCCGAGGTGGACATCACCGAGCTCAAGGACAACGAGCTGCTGGCCTTCACCGCCGAGGTCGACATCCGCCCGGCCCTGGAGATCCCGGACTACTCCGGCATCGAGGTCGAGGTCGACGCCGTCGAGGTGTCCGACGAGGACGTCGAGAAGTCCGTCGAGCAGCTGCGTGACCGCTTCGCCTCCACCAGCCTGGTCGAGCGCGCCGCCCAGGACGGCGACGTGGTGACCGTGGACCTGGAGGCCAAGGTCGACGGCGAGGTGCTGGCCGACGGCATCGCCAACGGCGTCAGCTACACCATCGGCTCCGGTGAGCTCCTCGACGGCATCGACGAGGCCGTCAAGGGCCTGGAGGCCGGCGGCAGCGCCACCTTCACCTCCGAGCTCAAGGGCGGCTCCGCCCAGGGCAAGGAGGCTTCGGTGAAGGTCGACGTCACCGAGGTCAAGGCCCGCGAACTGCCCGAGCTGGACGACGAGTTCGCCCAGATGGCCAGCGAGTTCGACACCCTCGACGAGCTCAAGGCCGACAGCCGCAAGCGGCTGGAGCGGATGAAGAAGTTCGACCAGGCCACGCAGGCTCAGGAGAAGGTCCTGGACGAGCTGCTGAAGCTCGTCGAGGTCCCGATGCCCGAGAAGCTGCTCGAGGACGAGATCCGCACCCGCAAGCACAACCTGGAGCACCACCAGCTCGGCCAGATGGGCCTCGACCTCGCGAAGTACCTGGAGATCCAGGGCAAGACCGAGGAGGAGTTCGACGCCGAGACCAAGGAGCAGGCCGAGAAGGGCATCAAGACCCAGTTCGTCCTCGACGAGCTGGTCAACAAGGAGAAGCTGAACGTCAGCCAGGAGGAGCTCACCGAGCACCTCATGCGGCGTGCCCAGTCCTCCGGCATGTCCCCCGACCAGTTCGCCCAGGCCGTCGTCGAGGGTGGCCAGGTGCCGATGCTGGTGGGCGAGGTCGCCCGCGGCAAGGCCCTCGCGGTGGTCGTCGAGGCCGCCACGGTCAAGGACACCAACGGCGAGGTCGTCGACCTTGAGGACGAGGAGGAGACGGAGGCCGCCGAGGCCGTCGTCGCCGAGGCCGAGGGCACCGACGCCAAGGACGAGGAGAAGGCGGAGAAGACCGAGGGCTGATGCCCCCGGTCGGTTCGCCGACTGACTGATCACGGGTCCGAATGCGCGCGTCCGCGCGTTCGGGCCCGTGCGTCGTCCCGGTCCGTGAGCCTGCGCTCACAGCGAACAGTTCTCGCTCCGGGATGGCGCCCGCCGACCAGCGCGTTAGGGTCCGTAGATACGAGGGCAGGGGAGTTGCTGAAAAGTGCGCCGAACGGACCGTGCGGCGCCGGTCCCCGGGCCCCAGAAGACGACGCTGAGACGGTCGCGAGCCGTCCGACAACGAGCAGGTGGACACGTGACGATCCCGATGCCTTCCGCCGCCGCTGAGCCGACCTCCGGTGGCCTCGGCGACCAGGTCTACAACCGGCTGCTCGGCGAGCGGATCATCTTCCTCGGCCAGCCGGTCGACGACGACATCGCCAACAAGATCACGGCGCAGCTGCTGCTCCTCGCCGCTGACCCGGACAAGGACATCTTCCTCTACATCAACTCCCCGGGCGGCTCGGTCACGGCCGGCATGGCGATCTACGACACCATGCAGTACATCAAGAACGACGTGGTCACCATCGCCATGGGCCTCGCCGCATCGATGGGCCAGTTCCTGCTGAGCGCGGGCACCCCGGGCAAGCGCTTCGCGCTGCCGAACGCGGAGATTCTCATCCACCAGCCCTCCGCGGGCCTGGCCGGATCGGCCTCGGACATCAAGATCCACGCCGAGCAGCTGCTGCGCACCAAGAAGCGCCTGGGTGAGCTCTCCGCGATGCACACCGGCCAGTCGCTGGAGCAGTGGACCAAGGACGCCGACCGCGACCGCTGGTTCAGCGCCGAGGAGGCCAAGGCGTACGGCCTCATCGACGATGTCATGCCCTCCGCCACCGGCGTTCCGGGCGGGGGCGGCACCGGGGCCTGAGCCCCGGCCCACGCCTCGCAGTCGACCCCAGCCCCACTTCGCCACCAGGACGGTGAACCTCCAGATGAACAACTTCCCCGGAAGCGGTCTCTACGAGCGCGCGCAGGCCGAGTTCTCCGGCATGCCCGCGGAGTCCCGCTACATCGTTCCGCGCTTCGTCGAGCGCACCTCGCAGGGCGTGCGCGAGTACGACCCGTACGCGAAGCTCTTCGAGGAGCGGGTGATCTTCCTCGGGGTGCAGATCGACGACGCCTCCGCCAACGACGTCATGGCGCAGCTGCTGTGCCTGGAGTCGATGGACCCGGACCGTGACATCTCGGTCTACATCAACAGCCCCGGTGGCTCGTTCACCGCGCTGACGGCGATCTACGACACGATGCAGTTCGTCAAGCCCGACATCCAGACGGTCTGCATGGGCCAGGCGGCCTCCGCCGCGGCCGTGCTGCTGGCGGCGGGCACCCCGGGCAAGCGCATGGCGCTGCCCAACGCGCGGGTCCTGATCCACCAGCCGTTCAGCGAGACCGGCCGCGGCCAGGTCTCCGACCTGGAGATCGCCGCCCGGGAGATCCAGCGGATGCGCACGCAGCTGGAGGAGATGCTGGCCAAGCACTCCTCCACGCCGATCGAGAAGATCCGCGAGGACATCGAGCGCGACAAGATCCTGACCGCGGAGGAGTCCCTGGCGTACGGTCTGGTCGACCAGATCGTCTCCACCCGGAAGACCTCCGTCTCCGTCTGATCGCGATCTTCGCGAATTGCGCCGGAGCGTCGCCCCCTTGGACCGAGTGAACCGAGTCGGTCCAAGGGGGGCCCGTACGGGGGGCCCGGCAAGGTACCGTCGATAGGCAAGCACCCGGGTCCGCGGAGCAATGCGGATCCCAGGCGAAGGGGATTCACCTCGTGGCACGCATCGGTGACGGCGGAGACCTGCTCAAGTGCTCGTTCTGCGGAAAGAGCCAGAAGCAGGTGAAGAAGCTCATCGCGGGGCCTGGTGTGTACATCTGCGACGAGTGCATCGATCTCTGCAACGAGATCATCGAGGAGGAGCTCGCCGAGAGTTCCGAGGTGCGCTGGGAGGAACTCCCCAAGCCCCGCGAGATCTACGAGTTCCTCAACGGCTACGTCGTCGGCCAGGAGCCCGCCAAGAAGGCGCTCTCGGTGGCCGTGTACAACCACTACAAGCGCGTCCAGGCGGGCGAGAACGGCCCGGGCCGCGGCGACGAGGGCATCGAGTTGGCCAAGTCCAACATCCTGCTGCTCGGCCCCACCGGCTCCGGTAAGACGCTGCTCGCGCAGACCCTCGCCCGGATGCTCAACGTCCCCTTCGCCTTTGCCGATGCGACGGCGCTGACCGAGGCCGGCTATGTCGGTGAGGACGTCGAGAACATCCTGCTGAAGCTGATCCAGGCCGCGGACTTCGACATCAAGAAGGCCGAGACCGGCATCATCTACATCGACGAGATCGACAAGGTCGCCCGGAAGAGCGAAAACCCGTCGATCACCCGGGACGTCTCCGGTGAGGGCGTCCAGCAGGCGCTGCTGAAGATCCTGGAGGGCACCACCGCCTCGGTCCCGCCCCAGGGCGGCCGCAAGCACCCGCACCAGGAATTCATCCAAATCGACACCACCAACGTGCTGTTCATCGTCGGTGGGGCCTTCGCCGGGCTGGAGAAGATCATCGAGGCCCGGTCCGGCGCCAAGGGCATCGGCTTCGGCGCGACCATCCGCTCCAAGCGCGAGATCGAGTCCAAGGACCAGCTCCAGGACGTGATGCCGGAGGACCTGGTGAAGTTCGGGATGATCCCGGAGTTCATCGGCCGGCTCCCCGTCCTCACCTCGGTCCACAACCTCGACCGCGAGGCGCTCCTGCAGATCCTGGTCGAACCGCGCAACGCCCTGGTCAAGCAGTACCAGCGGCTCTTCGAACTCGACGGCGTGGAGCTGGACTTCGACCGTCCGGCCCTGGAGGCCATCGCCGACCAGGCCATCCTCCGCGGCACCGGCGCCCGCGGTCTGCGCGCCATCATGGAGGAGGTCCTCCAGGCGGTGATGTACGAGATCCCGTCCCGCAAGGACGTCGCCCGCGTCGTCATCACCGCCGACGTGGTGCACTCCAACGTCAACCCGACGCTGGTCCCGCGCACCCGCGGCGAGTCGGGCGAGCCCCAGGAGAAGAGCGCGTAGGCGCCCCGCCCTCGACGGCCCCTCAACGAAACCGCCCGGCAGCGCAGTTGCTGCCGGGCGGTCGTCGTGCGCGCAGGGGATCACTTCTCCTTGCGGACCTCGCTGCGGACCTTGGCGGTCTTGTTCGACAGCTCCTCGGCGCTGGGGGTGGTGGCCGATGAGCCGCTGGTGCTGGGCGGGGCCACCATGGAGACGATGCCCAGGGCGCTGTTGTCGCCCCAGATGCAGGTGGAGGCGGTCACGGGCACGGTCATCCCGCCCGCGGCGATGCTCATCTTCTGGGTCCGGCACTTCATGGTGTCGCCGTCGAAGCCGCTCGGCGAGTACTCGGTGATCGGCGTGACGTCCTCGACCTTGCGGCCGCTGGGCGACTTCTTGAAGCTCTCGTCGATCTTGGCGAACGCCTGGGTCACGGCGCCCTGCGGGTCGGCGATGTCGCCGTACAGGCCGGACAGCGACATCTGAAGACCCGCGTCGGAGCCCTTGTATGTGCCGCTGACGCCCTTGCTGTTGGTGATGCCGAGGGCCTTGGCGTCCTTGTCGTTCGAGAAGTCCCCGGTGTCGCCGCCGGCACTGCCGGGCTTCTGGATCTTCTGGAACTGCCCGCTCAGCAAGGTGTCCGGCAGCGCGATGGTGTACGGCTTGACCTTGCTGCCCGAGCCGAAGACGAAGTACGCGCCGGCGCCGATCGCCGCGACCACCGCGACCGCGCCGACGATCAGGCCGATCTTCTTGCCGTTGCCGCCGCCGGTCTCCGGCTGCTGGGGGATCGTCCCGTAGGGCGTCTGCTGGCCGTAGTCGGGCTGCTGGCCGTAGGGCGCCTGCTGGCCGTAGTTGGGCTGGGCGGGCTGGCCGTAGGGCTGCTGCGCCTGCTGCGGGAACTGCTGCTGCGGGGCCTGCTGCGGGTAGCCGTAGCCCTGCTGGGGAGGCACCTGGCCGCCCTGCTGCGGGTAGCCGTAACCGGGCTGCGGGGCGGGCGGCTGCGGCTGGCCGTACGGGCCCGGCTGCTGGGGCTGTTGGCCGTACGGGCCCGGAGGCGGCTGGTTGAAGCTCATGGAGCGGTTCCCCTCGTGACTGCTGGTGGCGCCGGGACGTCGCGCGGGGCGCCCCGGTGCCGGGCGTGATGTTTATGCGCTCCCGACATCCTGTATGACGCCGCTGACATGTGGTGCCCCGGGGGCGAAACCGATTCGAAGCCGCTACATCCGCGCCCGTACACTGTCGGTCGTGACCGAGAACACTCAGCAGCCCAAGCACAGCGTCCCCGAACTGCCGACTCAGTACACGCCGGCCGATGTAGAGGGGCCGTTGTACGAGCGCTGGGTAGAGCGGGGCTACTTCGAGGCGGACGAGAAGAGCGAGAAGCCGCCGTACACCGTCGTCATCCCCCCGCCCAACGTCACCGGCTCGCTCCACCTGGGCCACGCCTTCGAGCACACGCTGATCGACGCCCTCACCCGCCGCAAGCGCATGCAGGGCTTCGAGACGCTGTGGCAGCCGGGCATGGACCACGCCGGCATCGCCACCCAGAACGTCGTCGAGCGCGAGCTCGCCAAGGAGGGCCTCTCGCGGCACGACCTGGGCCGCGAGAAGTTCGTCGAGCGGGTCTGGCAGTGGAAGAACGAGTCCGGTGGCCAGATCTCGGGCCAGATGCGGCGCCTGGGCGACGGTGTCGCCTGGTCCCGTGAGCGCTTCACCATGGACGAGGGCCTCTCCCAGGCCGTCCAGACGATCTTCAAGCGGCTCTACGACGACGAGCTGATCTACCGCGCCGAGCGCATCATCAACTGGTGCCCGCGCTGCCTGACCGCCATCTCCGACATCGAGGTGGAGTACCAGGACGACGACGGCGAGCTGGTCTCGATCCGGTACGGCGAGGGCGACTCCTCGATCGTCGTCGCCACCACGCGCGCCGAGACGATGCTCGGTGACACCGCCGTCGCCGTCCACCCCGAGGACGAGCGCTACGCCCACCTCGTCGGCACCGAGATCGAGCTGCCGCTGACCGGCCGCCGGATCCCGGTCGTCGCGGACGAGCACGTCGACCCGGAGTTCGGCACCGGCGCGGTCAAGGTCACCCCGGCGCACGACCCCAACGACTTCGAGATCGGCCGCCGGCACGACCTGCCCAGCCTGGCCGTCCTCGACGAGCGCGGCGTGATCACCGCGCACGGCCCGTTCCAGGGGCTGGACCGCTTCGAGGCCCGGTCGGCGATCGTCGGCGCGCTGCGCGCCGAGGGCCGGATCGTCGCCGAGAAGCGCCCGTACACCCACTCCGTCGGGCACTGCTCGCGCTGCAAGACCACCATCGAGCCGCGGCTGTCGATGCAGTGGTGGGTCAAGGTCGGCCCGCTGGCGAAGGCCGCCGGTGACGCGGTCCGCGACGGCAAGGTCGCGATCCACCCCAAGGAGATGGAGTCCCGGTACTTCGGCTGGGTCGACAACCTCCACGACTGGTGCATCTCGCGGCAGTTGTGGTGGGGCCACCGCATCCCGGTCTGGTACGGGCCGAACGGCGAGGTCGTCTGCGTCGGACCGGACGAGGAGCCGCCGAGCGGCGAGGGCTGGCACCAGGACACCGACGTCCTGGACACCTGGTTCTCGTCCGGCCTGTGGCCGTTCTCCACGCTGGGCTGGCCCGAGCAGACCCCGAGCGTGGCGAAGTTCTACCCGAACTCCGTCCTGGTCACCGGCTACGACATCCTCTTCTTCTGGGTCGCCCGGATGATGATGTTCGGCCTGTACGCGATGGACGGCACCCCGCCGTTCCACACCATCGCGCTGCACGGCATGGTCCGCGACCAGTTCGGCAAGAAGATGTCGAAGTCCTTCGGCAACGCGGTCAACCCGCTGGACTGGATGGACGCCTACGGCTCCGACGCGGTCCGCTTCACCCTCGCCCGCGGTGCCAACCCGGGCGTGGACGTGCCGATCGGCGAGGACTGGGTCCAGGGCTCCCGCAACTTCGCCAACAAGATCTGGAACGCCACCCGCTTCGCGCTGATGAACGGCGCGACGGTGGAGGGCGAACTGCCGTCCGCTGACGCGCTGTCGGCGACCGACCGGTGGATCCTCTCCCGGCTCAACGCGGTGGTCGCCGAGGTCGACGCGTACTACGACGACTACCAGTTCGCCAAGCTCTCGGACACCCTCTTCCACTTCGCCTGGGACGAGGTCTTCGACTGGTACGTCGAGCTGTCCAAGACCACCTTCCAGGCCGGCGGCCCGGCGGCCGACGCCTCCCGCCGGGTGCTCGGCGAGGTCCTCGACGTCACCCTGCGGCTGCTGCACCCGATCGTCCCGTTCGTCACCGAGGAGCTGTGGACGGCGCTGACCGGCGGCGAGTCGGTCGTCGTCGCCGACTGGCCGACGGCCGTGGCCGTCCCCGGTTCCGATGCCGCCGGCGGCTTCCGGGACGAGGCCGCCGAGCGGGAGATCGAGATGCTCCAGCAGGTCGTCACCGAGGTCCGCCGGTTCCGCTCCGACCAGGGCCTCCAGCCGGGCCAGAAGGTCCCCGCGCGGCTGGACCTGGCCGGTACGCCGCTGGCGGCGCACGAGGCCGCGATGCGCTCGCTGCTGCGTCTGACGCCGGCCGGCGAGGACTTCACCGCCACCGCTTCGCTGCCGGTCGCCGGCGCCACGGTCGCCCTGGACCTGTCCGGCGCGATCGACGTCGAGGCCGAGCGGAAGCGGCTGACGAAGGACCTGGCGGCGGCCGAGAAGGAGCGTGCGCAGACCACCGCCAAGCTCGGCAACGAGGCGTTCCTGGCCAAGGCCCCCGAGCAGGTCAAGGAGAAGATCCGCACCCGCAAGGCGGCCGCCGAGGCCGACATCGAGCGGATCACTGCACAGCTGGCGGCGCTGCCCGGCGCGTAGTCGCCGGCGGCTCCGGCCACGCCGTCTCCGGCGCCACAGGCCCCTCGTCCACCCGGGCGGGGGGCCTGCGCCGTCCCCGCCGGCCGCCGCGGTCGCCCCGCTCCCGGACCGGCCACAGCAGGACGTACGCGGTGGAGGCCGCCACGAACGCCAGCCGGATCAGGCCGCGGGCGGAGTCGTCCGGCACGGCGAAGACGCTGCCGTAGAGGATGAGCAGCGCCAGCCAGCTCCACCAGGGGACCAGGCGGCGCTGCCCGATGACGTCCCACAGCAGCGTGCCGAGCAGTACCGAGGCGGTGTAGTACGTGTAGACGCTGGGGTCGAGGACGATCCGGGCGTTGGCGCCCAGCAGGACCACGGCCGCCCAGCGGCCCCGCCAGACCGCGAGGCCGCCCAGCACCAGCCCGAGCGCGAACTGCGCGGGACGGTCCCAGCCGGGCGTCTCGGGGTCGGCCACGCCCAGCCAACGCAGCGCGGACGCCGGGTGGTTGGGGATGGCGAACCTGGCGGCGGCGAAGGACTGGGTGTCGCCGAGGAAGAACGGCAGCCAGGCGACGGCGACCAGTCCCGCGCACCACAGGGCGGCCCTGACCCACTTGTCCCTCGGGAGTGCCAGCAGCAGCGGGACGAAGGCCAGCGCGGTCGGTTTGGAGTCCATCGCCAGGGCCAGGAAGGCGCCGGTCAGGGCGGCGTTGCCGCGGGTGACGGCGCGGACCGCGAGGGCGGTGAAGAACAGTGCCAGGACGTCGTCGAGGTGCCCGAAGCGGACCGCGACCTCGATCCACATGGGGATGAAGGCCAGCCCGGCGATCAGCACCCGCTGTCGCAGCCGCTGGTGGTTGGTGCCGGTGCCCAGGAAGTGGTGGGCCGCGCTGCGGCCGGCCAGTACCAGGATGACCAGGCCCAGCGCGGACATCAGGGCCGCGGCGAGGAACTGGCCGGTGGCCTCCGGGAACGGGTTGAACAGCCCGGCCGTCAGGAAGCTGATCGGCCCCATCTGGAGCTCGGGGTGGTGCGCGTAGAGGTTGAGGCCGCCGGTGCCGTCGCCGGAGCTGCCCTGGTATATCAGCTCGCCGCCGGTGCGGAGGTAGTGCCAGGAGAAGCCGCCGTGCGGTTCCACGATCATGAACCACAGCACGGTCCAGGCGGTGAGCAGCACCAAGTGCATCCGCTGACTGATTGCCGGCACGCCTCTTCAGCTCCTGCTTTCCTGACTTCTCAACGCCTTGCAAGGACCGCGGTCGTTCGGTCCGGGGGCACTTCGGACCCCGCCGTCCTAGAGGGCGCCGGGCGGCGGGAAGTTGTCCCGCCCGATGGTCTGATCGCTCACACCCGGTGGTGCGCGGTTCTCATGACGCTCTCATGAAGGCGAGGCACGGTGGACCGGAATGCCGGAGTTCCGGTGGAAGCACCGTGTCCGGTCCCGTCCCAGCCGCGAGGAGCCGTGCCCATGAACAAACCCCTGCGACGGGTCTCGGTCTTCTGCCTCTCCATGATCCTGGTGCTGATGGGCTGGGCCACCTGGATCCAGGGCGCCAAGGCCAGCGACTACCGGGAGAACCCGCACAACCCGCGGGTGAACATCGCCAAGTACGGGGCGCCGCTGGGCAACATCCTCGTCGACGGCCAGCCGGTCACCGGTTCCGCCGCCACCTCCTCCTCGCTCAAGTACAAGCGCACGTACACGGACGGCCCCCTCTACGCACCGGTCACCGGCTTCTCCTCGCAGATCTTCGGCAGCACCCAGTTGGAGAGCCTCTACGGCGGCCTGCTCGGCGGCACCGACAGCCGGCTCCAGAACCCCGCCGACACCCTGCTGCACGAGCGTCCCAAGGCCGGCGACGTGTCCACCACCATCGACCCCAAGGTGCAGAAGGCGGGCTACGAGGCGTTCGGCGGCAAGACCGGTGCGGCCGTCGCCCTGGACCCGGCGACCGGCCGGATCCTGGGCATGGTCAGCACCCCGTCGTACGACCCGGGGAAGTTCGCCGGGTCCACCGCCGCCGACCAGCAGGCGTGGCAGGCGCTGACGAACGACAGCGGCCAGCCCAACCTCAACCGCGCGCTGCGCCAGCCGCTGCCGCCCGGCTCCACCTTCAAGCTGGTGGTCGCCGCCGCCGCGCTGGAGAACGGCCTGTACTCCTCCGTGGACCAGCCCACCAGCAGCCCCGACCCGTACACCCTCCCGGGCACCCGCACCCCGCTGACCAACGAGAACGCCTCGGCGCCCTGCCAGAACGCCACCATCCGCACCGCGCTCCAGTACTCCTGCAACACCGTCTTCGCGAAGATCGCCGTCGACCTGGGCAAGGACAAGGTGCGGGCGCAGGCCGAGAAGCTCGGCTTCAACGACGCCAAGCTGGATGTCCCGGTGCGCGCCACCACCAGCGTCTACCCCAAGGACATGGACCAGGCGCAGACCGCGCTCTCCGGCATCGGCCAGTTCGATGACCAGGCCACCCCGCTCCAGATGGCGATGGTCGCCTCGGCGATCGCGGACGGCGGCGACCTCAAGACCCCGCAGCTGGTCGACAAGCTCACCGACGGCGGCGGCAACACCCTCCAGCAGAACGGCCCGAAGACCTACCGCAAGGCGATGTCGGCCCGCACCGCCGAGCAGCTCCGCTCGGCGATGCAGACGGTGGTGAACCAGGGCACCGGCTCCAACGCGAAGATCGACGGGGTGACCGTCGGCGGCAAGACCGGCACCGCCCAGCACGGCGTCGACAACAGCGGCACCCCCTACGCCTGGTTCGTCTCGTACGCCGACGACGGCAAGGGGCACAAGGTCGCGGTGGCGGTGATGGTCGAGGACGGGCACGCGGCCCGCAACGAGGTCTCCGGCAACGGCCTGGCGGCCCCGATCGCCAAGGCGATGATGCAGGCGGCGCTGTCCTGACGGGCGCGGCGGCGGCCGCCCCGGCGGGGAGCGGGGGCGGCGCAGGCCGGTTGTCGGTGGTGCCTCGTAGACTTGTCGTCGTGAGCGAGCGCCCCCAGAACGACGAGCCCGACCCGACTCCCGAGCCCTCCGACGCCTTCGACGAGATGGTCGAGGCCGAGACGCACAGAGACCCCGATCTCGCGGTGATCGAGGCCGGCAGCCGGACCCTGCGCGCGCAGGCCGGACCGCCGCAGGGGGACCAGATCCCGGCCCGCCCCGCCGACCCCGAGGTCGACCGCGTGCTGCGCGCCGTCGAGGAGGAGCTGGCCGGCCGCTGGGGCGAGACCAAGCTCGACCCGTCCCTGGAGCGCATCGCCGCGCTCATGGACATCCTGGGCTCCCCGCAGCGGGCCTACCCCTCCATCCACATCACCGGCACCAACGGCAAGACCAGCACGGCCCGCATGATCGAGGCGCTGCTCGGCGCCTTCGAGCTGCGCACCGGCCGCTACACCAGCCCGCACATCCAGTCCGTCACCGAGCGGATCAGCCTCGACGGCAGCCCGATCTCCGCCGAGCGCTTCATCGAGACCTACCGCGACATCGCGCCGTACGTCGAGATGATCGACGGCCGGCAGCAGTACCGCCTCTCCTTCTTCGAGGTGCTGACGGCGATGGCGTACGCCGCGTTCGCCGACGCCCCGGTGGACGTCGCGGTCGTCGAGGTCGGCATGGGCGGCACCTGGGACGCGACCAACGTCATCGACGCGGATGTCGCGGTGATCACCCCGATCTCCCTGGACCACACCGACCGCCTGGGCGAGACGCCCGAGCAGATCGCCGGCGAGAAGTCCGGGATCATCAAGAAGGACGCCACCGTCGTACTGGCCCAGCAGCCGGTGGACGCGGCCTCGGTGATGCTCAAGCGCGCCGTCGAGGTGGACGCCACGGTGGCCCGCGAGGGCATGGAGTTCGGCGTGCTCTCCCGTGAGGTGGCGGTCGGCGGCCAGATGACGACCCTGCGCGGGCTGGGCGGCGAGTACCCGGACGTCTTCCTCCCGCTGCACGGCGCCCACCAGGCGCACAACGCCGCGGTCGCGCTCGCCGCCGTCGAGGCGTTCTTCGGCGTCGGCGCGGGCCACGCCCGCACGCTCGACATCGACATCGTCCGCTCCGCGTTCGCCTCGGTCTCCTCGCCCGGCCGGATGGAGGTCGTCCGGCGCAGCCCCACGGTGGTCCTGGACGCCGCGCACAACCCGGGCGGCGCGCGGGCCGCGGCCGAGACGGTCGCCGAGGCGTTCGACTTCAGCCGCCTCATCGGGGTCCTCGGCGCCAGCGACGACAAGGACGTCCGGGGCGTGCTGGAGGCGTTCGAGCCGATCTTCGCCGAGGTCGTGGTGACGCGTAATTCCAGCCAGCGCGCGATGGACCCGGACCAGCTGGCCGCCATCGCGGTGGAGGTCTTCGGCGCCGAGCGGGTCCAGGTCGAGCCGCGGCTGGACGACGCGCTGGAGGCGGCGATCACCCTCGCCGAGGAGGAGGGCGAGTACGCCGGCGCCGGCGTACTGGTCACCGGCTCGGTGTTCACGGTCGGCGAGGCCCGGCTGCTTCTGGGAAGGAACTGACCATGCGCACGCTGTGTGCCAGCACCCTGATAGGGGAGTTCTTCGTGATCGGCTTCGCCGGTCTGGTCGCGATGCAGCTCACCGACATCCCCCGGGCCACCATCTGGATCGTCAGCGGTGTCGGGATGCTGCTGAGCGTGCTGCTGTGCGGGATGCTCTCCCGCCCCGGCGGTGTGCAACTGGGCTGGGCTCTGCAGATCTTGCTGATCGCCAGCGGTCTGATCGTCCCGACGATGTTCTTCCTCGGCGCGGTGTTCGCCGCGCTGTGGTGGGCCTCGGTCCACTTCGGCCGCCAGGTGGACGCGGCGCGGGCGCGCTTCGCCGCGCAGGCGGAAGCCCCGGCCGCGAGCTGACCGGCGTTGCCCCGGCACCGCACCCGACCACCTACGCCCCCGCGCCCAGGCGATAGCCTGGCGCCGCCGACCGTCCTCCAGACACCAGGGAGTCCCTCCGTGAGCCAGCGCACCCTCGTCCTCCTCAAGCCCGATGCCGTCGAGCGCGGTCTGGTCGGTGAGATCATCCGCCGCATCGAGCGCAAGGCGAACTGGACGATCACCGCGCTGGAACTGCGCACCCTCGACCGCGAGGTGCTGGAGCAGCACTACGCCGAGCACGTCGGCAAGCCCTTCTACGAGCCGCTGGTGGAGTTCATGTCCTCCGGGCCGGTCGTCTCACTGGTCGTCGAGGGCGAGCGGGTCATCGAGGGCGTCCGCGCGCTGGCCGGCCCCACTGACCCGATTGCCGCGCCCAGTGGGTCCATTCGTGGGGACTTCGGGACGATCACCCGGGAAAATCTGATCCACGCCTCGGATTCCGAAGAGTCCGCCGAGCGCGAGATCAAGATTTTCTTCCCCGGCATTTCCTGACGCAACGTCAACGCCCAACCCCCTTGTGACCAGGGGCGACCGATGAAATCATCGGCCGCCCCTCGGTGTATACGGCGGTCGCGGGGGAACGCGTTCCCGCGACACGACGTCACCATTAAGGGGGGCGGGTGCGTGTACGGCCGACAATGGCTGGGCGGCCTCCCGACGTGTTCGAGTGGGAACACTACGAACTACGATGGAGGCTTCCCGCGCCGCACGGCGCATCACCTCCTGCCGACCTCAAAGTAAGCATTCGCTCCAGTTGGGAAGGCCAGACGTATCCTCATGGGGAACAACATGTCGTTCATCGGCCGTGACATGGCTGTCGACCTCGGGACCGCCAACACGCTGGTGTACGTCAGGGGCCGCGGCATCGTCCTCAACGAGCCGTCGGTCGTGGCCATCAACACCAACACCGGCGGCATCCTGGCGGTCGGCGCCGAGGCGAAGAAGATGATCGGCCGGACACCCGGCAACATCGTCGCCGTGCGGCCCCTGAAGGACGGCGTGATCGCCGACTTCGAGATCACCGAGCGGATGCTCCGCTACTTCATCCTCAAGATCCACAAGCGGCGTTACCTCGCCCGCCCGCGGGTGGTGGTCTGTGTTCCCTCCGGTATCACGGGAGTTGAGCGCCGCGCGGTCATCGAGGCGTCGACCCAGGCCGGCGCGCGCCAGGTGCACATCATCGAGGAGCCGATGGCCGCCGCGATCGGTTCCGGTCTGCCGGTCCACGAGGCCACCGGCAACATGGTCGTGGACATCGGCGGCGGTACCACCGAGGTCGCGGTGATCTCGCTGGGCGGGATCGTCACGGCCCAGTCCATCCGGGTCGCCGGCGACGAGTTGGACAACGCGATCATCCAGCACATCAAGAAGGAGTACAGCCTCCTGCTGGGCGAGCGCACCGCCGAGTCCATCAAGATCACCATTGGTTCGGCGTACGACCTGGAGCAGGACGAACACACCGAGATCCGCGGTCGCGACCTGGTCTCCGGGCTGCCCAAGACCGTCGTCATCTCGGCGGCGGAGGTCCGCAAGGCCATCGAGGAGCCGGTCAACTCCATTGTCGACGCGGTCAAGACGACCCTCGACAAGTGCCCGCCGGAGCTGTCCGGTGACGTCATGGACCGCGGCATCGTTCTGACCGGTGGCGGTGCGCTGCTGCGCGGCCTCGACGAGCGGCTGCGCCGCGAGACGGGCATGCCGATCCACATCGCCGAGGACCCGCTCGACTCCGTCGCGCTCGGTTCCGGCAAGTGCGTCGAGGAGTTCGAGGCGCTCCAGCAGGTCCTGGACGCCCAGCCGCGCCGCTGACCCTCCCGGTCCCGGCCCGTCGCGAGGGCGCCATGCGCCGTTCGCCCGGGTCGGGCACCAGAAACGGCCGATCCGCCCGCGGATCGCCGTTCCCCGGCGCAACGCCCCCACAGACACGGTGCACCGACGATTCACCATCGCCCGTTACAGCAAGGCAGAATGCTCAACCCCCGAACGAGACCGGCGGGCGCAGCCGGCCGGTCCTTACGAGGAAGGACACGGCCGCCGCACGTGAGGGACACACGAGAGAGCCGGCTGCTGCTGGTGCTGCTGATCGCGATCGCGTTCGCGCTGATCACGGTGGATATCCGCGGCGGCGAACAGTCCCCGCTCGACGGTGCCCGGCAAGCCGCCGCCTCCGCCTTCGGACCGGTCGAGCGCGGCGTGGCCCGCGTCGTCAACCCGGTCGGCAACGCCGTCAGCGCGGTACGGGACTCCGACGAACGCCACAACCGCATCCGCCAGTTGGAACACGAGAACGCCGCCCTGAAGCTGAAGCTCGGCACCCCGGACCGCAACCGCAGCCGCGCCGCCGAGCTCGACAAGATCCTCAGGACCGCGGCCGCCGGCCAGTACGCCATCAAGGGCGCCGAGGTCATCGCCATCGGGTCCGCGCAGGGCTTCTCCTGGACCGTCACCATCGACGCCGGCAGCCGCGACGGCATCGCCCGCGACATGACCGTCCTCAACGGCGACGGGCTGGTCGGCCGGATCACCACCGTCACCGCGCACACCTCCACCGTCCTGCTCGCCGCCGACCCGGAGTTCACCGTCGGCACCCGGATGGAGAAGACCAACGAGATCGGCTTCGCCAACGGCCAGGGCGTCCGCTCGCTCCGCGTCCAACTGCTCAACGGCAGGGCCGACGTCAAGAAGGGCGACCGGCTGGTCACCTTCGGCTCCAGCAAGGACAAGCCGTTCGTGCCCGGGGTGCCGGTCGGCACGGTCGCCAAGGTCGAGCCGCTCGACGGCGATCTGACCCGGACCCTCCAGATCCGGCCGTTCGTCTCCTTCTCGTCGCTCGACGTCGTCGGCATCGTGGTCCAGCCGCCGCGCCATGACCCGCGGGACACCGTCCTGCCGCCCCCGGTCAAGCCCCGGCCGACGCCGACGGTCACCGTCACGGCGACCCCCTCCGCGAGCGCTTCCCCCAGGAGCTGACCGATGCGCATCAACCGGATCCTGCTCGCCACCCCGCTGGTGGTGGTCGCCCTGATCGTCCAGGTCGGCGTCCTCGCCAGACTCCATCTGCCGGGCGCCGTACCGGACTTGCTGATGCTGGTCGTGGTCGGCCTGGCCCTGGTCTACGGGCAGGTCGGCGGCTCGCTCATCGGCTTCGGCGCCGGGCTGCTCGCCGATCTCGCCCCGCCCGCCGACCACGCCATCGGCCGGTACGCACTGGTCCTGTGCGTCATCGGCTACGCCGCGGGCCTGACGAAGCCGGACGGCGGCCAGCACCGCTCGGCGACCCTGCCGCTGATGGTCGTGCTCGGCTCCGCGATCGGCTCGACGCTGCTGTACGCCGGGGTCGGCTCACTGGTCGGCGACACCGCCGCCCGGCACGTCGGCCTGGTCGGGCTGCTGCTCAGCGCCACTCTCTACGATCTGCTGCTCGCCCCGTTCACCGTTCCGCTGGTGATGGCGGTGGCGCGCAGGACGGAACACGATCCGCTGGCCGCGGACTCCGGCGGCGCGGTGGCCGGCCGGCAGCCGGCGTACGGCTGGCTCGCCACCGGCACCGGTCTGAAGGCCAGCCGCGGCGCGATGAAGGCGATCCGCACCGGCCGGGTGCCCAAACCGGCCCGGGGCGGACGCAAGGGCATCAAGGGCATCAAGGGGGTCAAGCGGCTGTGAGCGCCCACCCGTCACCCGACCACCACCCGTCTTGGAGGCGCTGCGCGCCATGAGCAATATTCCGGAGACGGGAAGGACCTCCCGGGTCACCATCCGGCTGATCGCCATTCAGATCCTGGTCTTCTCGCTGCTGGCGACGCTCGGCGGCCGGCTCTGGTACCTCCAGATCCGCAACGGCCAGGAGTACGCCGCCAAGGCCAAGTCCAACCACGTCCAGCAGGTCATCGAGCCCGCCACCCGCGGCTCCATCCTCGACGCCCGCGGGGTGCCGCTGGCCGACAACCAGACCCGGCTCGTGGTCTCCGCCAGCCGCACCGACCTGCTGCGGATGAAGGACGGCGGCAAGGCCGTGCTCGCCCGGCTGGCGCAGGTGCTGGGGATGTCGACGCGGGACATCCACAACAAGGTCCGGCTCTGCGACGCCAAGACCCCGCAGCCCTGCTGGAACGGCTCGCCCTACCAGCCGATCCCGATCACCGACAAGGCCACCACCCAGCAGGCCCTGCAGATCCGCGAGCGCTCCGAGGACTTCCCCGGTATCAGCGCCCAGCCCACCGCCGTCCGCCGTTACGCGGCCCCCGGCAAGGCCAACACCGCCCAGGTCCTGGGCTACCTCTCGCCGGTCACCGACGAGGAGATCCAGAAGGCCAAGGACGGCCCCTCGCCGCTGCTGCGCTCGGACCAGATCGGCCGCTCCGGGCTGGAGCGGGAGTACGACAACTACCTGCGGGGCAAGGCCGCCGTCACCCGCTACGAGGTCGACAACCTCGGCCGGGTCATCGGCCAGGCCGAGAGCGACAAGGGCCAGGCCGGCTCGACCCTGATCACCAGCATCGACGCCCGCGTCCAGGCCCTGGCGGAACAGCAGCTCGACCAGGCCATGAAGGCCGCCCGCACGCAGATGGACAAGAACACCGGCACCAACTACAAGGCCGACTCCGGTGCCGTGGTCGTCATGGAGGCGAAGACCGGCCGGGTGGTGGCGATGGCCTCCAACCCCACCTACGATCCCAACTCCTGGGTGGGCGGGATCTCCGGCAAGGACTACGCCAAGCTCACCGGCAAGGCCTCCAACTACCCGCTGCTCAACCGCGCCATCCAGGGGCAGTCCGCCCCCGGCTCGATCTTCAAGGTGATCTCGACCTCGGCCGCGGTCAACGCGGGCTACTCCTTCAAGGGCCCCTACCCCTGCACCAGCTCGTACAGCATCGGCGGGCAGGTCTTCAAGAACTTCGAGGGCGAATCCCAGGGCGACATCAGCCTGGGCCGGGCGCTGGAGGTCTCCTGCGACACCGTCTTCTACCGCCTCGGGCACGAGGAGTGGCAGAAGGACGGCGGGGACAAGCCCAGCAAGAACCCCCGCGACTGGTTCTACAAGACCGCCCACCAGTTCGGCCTCGGCAAGGAGACCGGCATCGACCTGCCCAACGAGGTCAAGGGCCGGGTCCCCGACCGCCAGTGGAAGAACGCCTTCTGGGCGGCCAACAAGGACAGTTGGTGCGCGCACCCCAAGGACGCCGACGACTATGTCTCCAAGCTCGCGCGGGAGAACTGCCTCGAAGGCATGAAGCTGCACGCCTACGACTCGATCAACTACGCCATCGGCCAGGGCGACACCCTGGTCACCCCGATCCAGATGGCGGCCATCTACGGGGCACTGGCCAACGGCGGCACGCTCTTCACCCCCTCCGTCGGCAAGGCGATCGTCAGCCCCAGCGGCAAGAAGGTGCAGATGATCAAGCCCCGGTCGCACGGCCGGCTGCCGGACAGCCCGCAGACCCTCCAGCAGATCGACGCCGCGCTCCAGGGCGTGACCGAACGGGGCACCGCCGCCTGGCGGTTCCAGGGCTGGCCGCAGGACAAGATCCCGATGCACGCCAAGACCGGTACCGCCGAGGTCTACGGCAAGCAGACCACCTCGTGGTTCGCGACGTACACCAAGGACTTCACGATCGTGATGACCATCTCCCAGGGTGGTACCGGATCCGGTGCCTCCGGCCCGGCCGTCCGCAACATCTACAACGCGCTCTACGGCGTCGACGACCAAGGCGGGATCGACCCCAAGGCGGCGCTGCTGCCCCACCCGGAGAGCAAGCTGCCCAAGATCGAGAGTGACGGCACCATCCCCGCCCAGCCCATCAAGCCGCCGTCCAGCCCCGCGCCGTCCCCCTCCGGGAGCCCCCAGCAGTGACCACACCGCTCTTGTCCCGGACCTTCTCCGTCCGCCGCTACGGCCCCGACCAGAGCGTCTGGGGCCGGCTGACGGCACGCGACTCGGTGGTGCGCCGGCTGGACTGGATACTGCTGGTGTCCTGTCTGGTGCTCTCCCTGCTGGGCTCGCTGCTGGTCTACTCGGCCACCCGCAACCGCACCGAACTGAACAAGGGCGACCAGTACCTCTTCCTCGTCCACCACCTGCTGAACACCGCGATCGGCATCGGGCTGGCGGCCGGCACCATCTGGCTGGGCCACCGCACCCTGCGCGGCGCCGTCCCGTTCTTCTTCGCCGGCGCGGTGCTGCTGGCGGTGCTGGTGCTGACGCCGCTGGGCGCGACCATCAACGGCTCGCGCTCCTGGCTGGCGATCCCCGGCGGCTTCTCGCTCCAGCCCGCCGAATTCACCAAGATCACCATCACGCTGGGCATGGCGATGATCTTGGCCGCCCGGGTCGACGCCGGCGACCGCCCGCACCCCGACCACCGCACCGTCCTCCAGGCGCTCGGCCTGGCCGCCATCCCGGTGGGCGTGATCCTCCTCATGCCCGACCTCGGCTCGGTGATGGTCCTCGGCGCCGTCATCCTCGGCGTGCTGCTCGCCAGCGGCTGCTCCAACCGCTGGATCCTGGGGCTGCTGGGCACCGGCGTCGTCGGCTGCCTCGCCGTCTGGCAGCTCGGGCTGCTGGACGAGTACCAGATCGCCCGGTTCGCCGCGTTCGCCAATCCGAGCCTGGACCCGGCCGGCGTCGGCTACAACACCAACCAGGCCCGGATCGCCATCGGCGGCGGCGGGCTGACCGGCTCCGGCCTCTTCCACGGCAGCCAGACCACCGGCCAGTTCGTCCCCGAGCAGCAGACCGACTTCATCTTCACCGTCGCCGGCGAGGAGTTGGGCTTCCTCGGCGCCGGCTTGATCATCTTCCTGCTCGGTGTGGTGCTGTGGCGGGCCTGCCGGATCGCCCGCGAGACCGGCGAGCTCTACGGCACGATCGTGGCCGCCGGCATCATCGCGTGGTTCGCCTTCCAGGCCTTCGAGAACATCGGCATGACCCTGGGCATCATGCCCGTCACCGGGCTGCCGCTGCCGTTCGTCTCCTACGGCGGCACCTCGATGTTCGCGGTGTGGATCGCGATCGGGCTGCTGCAGTCGATCCGCGTCCAGCGGCCGGTCTCCGCCTCCCGCTGACCCGCGGCGCCGGGCCTCAGCGCCCGGTGTGCAGCTCGAACCACAGGGACGTGGTGTGCGCCGGCCCCTCGAACGGGGTCGTCCCCCAGTCGTCGGCGAGCCGGCTGATCAGCAGCAGTCCGTGCGCGGGGTCGCGGTCGCCGGGCGCCGGGGCGGGGGAGGGGAGGGCCGCCCCCTCGTCGTGCACGCTGATCCGCAGGCCGTCGGCCGCGGTCAGCACCCGCAGCAGGATGTCCGCGGTCCCCGGCGTGCGGAGATGGGCCCGGGTGACCGCCTCGGAGGTGAGGAGCACGGCGGTGTCCCGCAGCGCGGTGAGCGGGCCGCGGCGCAGCACCGCGCGGACGAAGTCCCGGGCGGCCTTCGGGACGGTGGGCCGGCTCGGCGCCGTGAGCAGGTACGGACGGGCGCCCGTCGCGACGCGGAGGGGGGGCCGGGCGACGGCTGCGGTGTCGGGGTGCACGGTTTCTCCCGGTGTCGATCGAGCCGATAGCCACGCTGCGTGGACGGCTTGTCACACACCGTAAGACACCGTGTGTCGGCGGTGCCACCCACTCCGGATGCGGACCGGTACCGGACGGCTGGTCGGGCGCGGTGCGGCTGACTAGATTCGATGCATGGCGGACACCGTGCGGGAGATCGAGCGGAAGTACGAGGCGGGCCGGTCCGCCGACGCCGTCCCGCTACCCGACCTGACCCGCGCCGACCAGGTCGCGAGCGTGGTGGAGGGCCCCACCGAGACCCTGGACGCCGTTTACTACGACACCGCCGACCAGTGCCTCGCCGCGGCCCGGATCACCCTGCGCCGGCGCACCGGCGGCCCCGACGAGGGATGGCACCTCAAACTCCCGGTCGCCCTCCCCGAGATCACCGCCTCGGTGCGCGACGAGATCCGCGCCCCGCTCTCCGGCACCCCGCCCCCCGAACTGACCGCGCTGGTCCGCTCCCGGACCCGCGACGCCGCGCTGCTCCCCGTCGTACGGCTGCGCACCCGGCGCACCGCCCACCTCCTCCGGGACGCCGCCGGCGCGCCGCTCGCCGAGCTCGCGGTCGACGACGTACGGGCCCGGCGGCTGCACCCGGAAGGGGCGGGGGAGGTCCGCTGGCGGGAGATCGAGGTCGAGCTCGCCTCCGAGGGCGACGCCGGCGAGGGGCTGCTGGACGCGGTCGAGCGGTTGCTCGTCGAGGCCGGCGCGCGCCCCTCGGCGGCGCCGTCCAAACTGGCCCGCGCGCTGGTCGAGACCGCGCCCGAAGGGGCCGCGCGGCCCGCCGCCGAGGAGGTCGGCGGTACGGACGGGGACCGCGGCCGCACCGCCGGGGACGTCGTGCTCCGCTACGTCCGGGCGCAGGTCCGCGCGATCGTCGAACTGGACCCGGCGGCGCGGCGCGACCTGCCCGACGCGGTCCACCAGATGCGGGTCGCCACCCGCCGGCTGCGCAGCGCCTTCCGCTCGTACACCGCGGTGCTCGACCGGACCGTCACCGAACCGCTCGGCGACGAACTCAAGTGGCTGGCCGCGGAGTTGGGTGCCGGGCGGGACCAGGAGGTGCTGACCGACCGGCTCACCGCCGCGCTGGCGGAGGTGCCCAGGCCCCTGCGGCTGGGGCCGGTCTCGGCCCGGCTGCGCACCTGGTCGGTCCGGGGCCGCGCCGGCGCCCGCGGCCGGCTGCTCACCGCCCTGGACGGCCCGCGCTACCTCGCCCTCCTGGAGGACCTGCACGCCCTGCTCGGCGCCCCGCCACTGCGCGCCCCCGCCGCCCGCCCCGCGCCCCCCGTCGTCGCCGGCGCCGTCCGCAAGGACTACCGGCGCCTGGCCCGCCGCGTCGAGGCCGCGCTCGCCGCCCCCGCCGGACCGGTCCGCGACGAGGCCCTGCACCGCGCCCGCAAGGCCGCCAAGCGCACCCGGTACGCGGCGGAGGCGGCCGATCCGGCGCTCGGCGGCCCGGCCCGGAAGTTCACCCGGCGCACCAAGCAGATCCAGCAGCTCCTCGGCGACCACCAGGACAGCGTGGTCGCCCGCGCCGCCCTCCGCGACCTGGCGGCCCAGGCCCACCGGGCCGGTGAGAGCGGTTTCACCTTCGGCCTGCTCTACGGCCGGGAGGAGGCCCGGGCGGCCGCGGGGGAGCGCGAGCTGCCGGATCTGTGGGCGCGGGTCTCGCGCCGGAAGTACCGGGACGCGCTGCGGGGGTGAGGAGGGGGCCGGGCCGCCGTCCGTCCGAGAGGCGGCCCCGAGCGGGTTACGCTTGTGAGTCGCCCCTTGTCAGCCCATGAAGGTTCGAGATGTCCGAGTCGGTGTTCCCGCAGCTCGAAGCCCTGCTCCCGCATGTACAGAAGCCGATCCAGTACGTCGGTGGAGAACTCAACTCCACGGTCAAGGACTGGTCCAGCTGCGACGTCCACTGGGCGCTCATGTACCCCGACGCGTACGAGGTAGGGCTGCCCAACCAGGGCGTCATGATTCTCTACGAGGTGCTCAACGAGCAGGAGGGCGTCCTCGCCGAGCGCACCTACAGCGTCTGGCCTGACCTCGAGGCGCTGATGCGCGAGCACAAGGTGCCGCAGTTCACCGTCGACAGCCACCGGCCCGTCGGTGACTTCGACGTGTTCGGCCTGAGCTTCTCCACCGAGCTCGGCTACACCAACATGCTCACCGCGCTGGACCTGGCCGGCATCCCGCTGGAGGCCAAGGACCGCACCGAGGACCACCCGCTGGTCCTGGCCGGCGGCCACGCCGCCTTCAACCCCGAGCCGATCGCCGACTTCCTCGACTGCGCGGTCGTCGGCGACGGCGAGCAGGCCGTCCTGGACATCTCCACGATCATCCGGGCGTGGAAGGCCGAGGGCCGCCCCGGCGGGCGCGACGAGCTGCTCTTCCGCCTGGCGAAGACCGGCAACGTCTACGTCCCCAAGTTCTACGACGTCGAGTACCTGGCCGACGGCCGCATCTCGCGCGTCGTGCCGAACCGTTCCGGCGTCCCGTGGCGGGTCTCCAAGCACACCGTCATGGACCTCGACGAGTGGCCCTACCCTAAGCAGCCGCTCGTCCCCCTGGCCGAGACCGTCCACGAGCGGATGTCGGTCGAGATCTTCCGTGGCTGCACCCGCGGCTGCCGTTTCTGCCAGGCCGGCATGATCACGCGTCCCGTCCGGGAGCGAAGCATCACCGGCATCGGCGACATGGTGGACAAGGGCCTGAAGGCCACGGGATTCGAGGAGGTCGGCCTGCTGTCGCTGTCCTCCGCGGACCATACCGAGATCGGCGACATCGCCAAGGGCCTCGCCGACCGGTACGAGGAAGACAAGATCGGTCTGTCGCTGCCGTCGACCCGCGTCGACGCCTTCAACATCGATCTTGCCAACGAGCTGACCCGCAACGGGCGCCGCTCCGGCCTGACCTTCGCCCCCGAGGGCGGCAGCGAGCGGATCCGCAAGGTCATCAACAAGATGGTCTCCGAAGAGGACCTGATCCGGACCGTCGCCACCGCCTACGGCAACGGCTGGCGCCAGGTGAAGCTCTACTTCATGTGCGGTCTGCCGACCGAGACCGACGACGACGTGCTCCAGATCGCGGACATGGCGATCAACGTCATCGCCAAGGGCCGCGAGGTCTCGAAGTCCAACGACATCCGCTGCACGGTCTCCATCGGCGGTTTCGTCCCCAAGCCGCACACCCCCTTCCAGTGGGCCCCGCAGCTCTCCTCCGAGGAGACCGACGCCCGCCTGGCCAAGCTCCGCGACAAGATCCGCGGTGACAAGAAGTACGGCCGCTCCATCGGCTTCCGCTACCACGACGGCAAGCCCGGCATCGTCGAGGGCCTGCTCTCCCGCGGCGACCGCCGGATCGGCGCGGTCATCCGCGCCGTCTACGAGGACGGCGGCCGCTTCGACGGCTGGCGCGAGCACTTCTCCTACGACCGCTGGATGGAGTGCGCGCAGAAGACGCTGCCCGACTTCGGCGTGGACGTCGACTGGTACACCACCCGCGAGCGCACCTACGAGGAGGTCCTGCCCTGGGACCACCTCGACTCCGGCCTCGACAAGGACTGGCTCTGGGAGGACTGGCAGGACGCCCTCGACGAGACCGAGGTCGAGGACTGCCGCTGGACCCCGTGCTTCGACTGCGGCGTCTGCCCGCAGATGGACACCGAGATCCAGATCGGCCCGACCGGCAAGAAGCTGCTCCCGCTGAGCGTGGTGAAGTAACGCACGGAGTCCCACCCGTGCCTCCGGCCCGGCCCCGTTTCGTCGCGGGGACCGGGCCGGAGGCATGTCCGCCGAAGGGTGCGCTCGCGCAGAATGACGGCCATGGCCCCGCAGTTGAGCGCACCCACGGTCCGTGTCCATGACTCCTTCCTCGCCGCCATGGCGGAGTTCCGCGCGGAGGGCGTGCACCGCTCCTCGCACTCCAGCCTCGGCCGCGAACTGCGGACCTGGCACACCCGCTGGCCGTCCGCCGACGGTTTCGCCGCCTACGTCCACCGGACCGGCGCGGTCGCGCTGGACGAGCGGGCCGACGGCGCGGTCCCGGTGTCCACGTTCTGGTGGCTGGACGGCGACGCCTACCTGGGACGGATCACCGTCCGGCACCGGCTCACCCCGTCCCTGCACGCGTTCGGCGGCCACATCGGCTACGCGGTGCGCCCCACCGCGCGCCGCCAGGGGCACGCCACCGCGATGCTGCGCGCCGTGCTGCCGCACGCGCACCACCGGCTGGGCCTCGATCCGGTGCTGGTGACCTGCGACGACACCAACGCCGGCTCGCGCCGGGTGATCGAATCGTGCGGCGGGGTTTTCGAGGACCGCCGGGCGGAGAAGCTTCGGTATTGGATCTCCGCGTGAGGTGCGGTGTCCGGGCCGCCGGCGGCCCACCCGTCCGAATGGATTTCGGTGGACGGACGGGGCCGCGGAAAGCGGCCGGGACGCCCCGGCGGGAACCGGCCGGGGGCACGGCACGTACTCTAGGTAAAGACGTCCGGGCACGATGTGTCCCCGCCCACGCGGGGATGATCCGGACGGGGCGGCGCCAGCCGCGCCCTTATACCAAGGAGAAGTAACACTGGGCAAGCGACAGCCCGAAGGCCCGCCGCCCGCACCGGCGGTGCAGCGCATCCGACTGCGCTACACCAAGCGCGGCCGCCTCCGGTTCACCAGCCACCGCGACTTCCAGCGCGCTTTCGAGCGGGCGCTGCGCCGCGCCGAGGTCCCCATGGCCTATTCGGCGGGCTTCACCCCGCACCCCAAGGTGTCGTATGCCAACGCCGCACCGACCGGCACCGGCAGCGAGGCCGAGTACCTGGAGATCCAGCTCACCGCGCAGCGGGACCCGGAGTCCCTCCGCGCGCTGCTCGACGCCTCCCTTCCGTCCGGACTCGACGTCACCGACGCCGTGGAGGCCCGCACCAGCGGCCTCGCCGACCGGCTCCAGGCGTCGGTATGGGAGATCCGGCTCGACGGGGTCGCCCCCGAGGAGGCAGGGCGCGCCGTCGAGGCGTTCCTCGCCGCCGAGGAGGTCCCGGTCGAGCGCCGCACCAAGAACGGCATGCGGACGTTCGACGCCCGCGGTGCGGTGGCGCGACTCGAGGCCGTCCCGGCCGAGGGTCGTGCAGGTGCCCCGATCCCGGGCGATAGGCCCGACAGCAATGCCTGTGCGATACTGCGGCTGGTTGTTCGGCATCTGACACCTGCCGTTCGACCCGACGACGTCCTGTCCGGCCTCCGGGTTACGGCCGACCTGGCGCCGCCGGTCCCCGCAGCGGTGACCAGGCTGGCGCAGGGGCTGCTCGATGAGGAGACCGGCACGGTGACCGACCCGTTGGCGCCCGACCGCGACGCTGCCACGGCCGCTTCATCAACGGCCGCCGGGCTGAGTACCGCGAAGGCGCAGAGCGGGGCCCCGGCCCATTCCGGGGACGGCACTGCGTAGGACGCGTCGACGCGTCGCCGGTCGACCAGGGTCCACACCCCGGTTCGGCGGACGCAACCGACCAGGAGACTTTCGCCGGCCCGGACCACGGGTCCGGCGAGCGAGACGACAGCTCCCGTGCGGCGCCCGCGCCTCCGGAGAGCGGAACCGCGCTCATCACGCGGTCCGCGGCCGGAATCAGGCGTGGCGCCCGGGAGCGTGACGGGAGAACCGCCCGCATGCTCGAATCTATTGAGCCCAAGGAATCCACGCGGTCCGCGGACCGCGCTGGCGACAACGAAACCTCCCCCAGCGACACGCTGCCGCCGCGCCGCCGGCGCCGTGCGGCGTCCCGGCCGGCCGGCCCGCCGGTCGCCGCGGCCGCCGAGACCACGGTCGTGAGCAGCGACCCGGCGGCCGGTGCCGGTGCGGCACCCGCCGCGACCCCCGCTGCCGCGGAGACCCCCGCGCCCGCCGCCGAGGAGCGGCCGGCCCGCCCGCGCCGCCGGGCGACCCGCAAGGCGACCTCCGCGGCCGGTTCCCCGGCCGCCGCCGCGACGTCGGAGCAGCCCGCCGAGGCGCCCGCCGCTGCCGCCGAGGCCCCTGCCGCGGTTGTCGAGGAGGAGGTGCGTCCGACGCGAGCGCGTCGTCGGGCCACCCGTAAGGCGACGGCTCCGGCCGGTGCGCCGCAGTCCGCCGAGGAGGCGCCGGCCACCGCTCTCGCGGAGACCCCCGCGCCCGCCGCTGCCGAGGAGGAGCCCCGTCCGGCCCGTGCGCGCCGCCGCGCCACCCGCAAGGTGAGCGCCCCGGAGCCGGTCGTCGAGGAGCCCGCGGCCGAGGAGGAAGAGGAGGCGGCTGCTGCCGTCACCGAGGCCCCTGCCGCGGTTGTCGAGGAGGAGGTGCGTCCGACGCGAGCGCGTCGTCGGGCCACCCGTAAGGCCACGGCTCCGGCCGGTGCGCCGCAGTCCGCCGAGGAGGCGCCGGCCGCCGCGCAGCCGGCCGCCGAGGAGCCCGCCGAGGCGCCGCAGCGCCGGACGCGTCGCCGTGCCGAGCAGTCGGCCGCCGAGGCGCCCCGTGCCGAGAAGAAGGCCGAGAAGAAGGCCGAGTCCGAGGCTCCGGCCCGGTCCCGTCGCCGGGCGCAGCGT
Source organism: Streptomyces sp. NPDC093097 (assembly GCF_044754325.1). Classification (NCBI taxonomy): domain Bacteria; kingdom Bacillati; phylum Actinomycetota; class Actinomycetes; order Kitasatosporales; family Streptomycetaceae; genus Streptomyces; species Streptomyces sp. NPDC093097. The sequence continues at coordinate 272,593 of NZ_JBIVOW010000003.1, read as the reverse complement.
CCGCCGACGGCCGTCTTCCAGGCGCCGGTCTTCGCCGAGCCGATGTTCCAGACGCCGGAGAGCGCCGCCGCCGCGCACGCCGCTGCCCGCCAGGCGGAGACGGTCGAGCAGCCTCAGGAAGAGGTGTCCGCGGCCGCCTCGCGCCGCCGCCGTCGCCGCCGTGGTGAGCCCATCGCCGCGGAGCAGGTGGCTCCGGCGCAGGTCGAGGAGCCGGTGGTCGAGGAGGCCCCCGAGGTCGAAGAGGCCGCCGAGGTCGAGGAAGAGCACGTCGAGGCCGTCGGCGAGGAAGAGGGCGAGCGTCCCTCGCGCCGGCGTCGCCGGGGCGGCCGCCGCCGTCGTCGCGGTGAGGCGGCCGAGGGTGCCGAGGAGCAGCCGGCGGAGGCCGAGGAAGAGGCCGAGGGCGAGGAGCTGGGCGCCGAGGCGGAGGCCGAGGCCGAGGCCGACGAGGCCGCGATGAGCACCAGCAGCAGCCGTCGTCGTCGGCGTCGCCGCCGGCGCAGCGGTGAGCCCGGCGAGGCCGAGACCGCGCACGCCGACGACCCCGAGCGCACCGTCGTCAAGGTCCGCGAGCCCCGCAAGAAGGACGAGGGCACCGGCGCCGACGAGGTCCAGTCCATCAAGGGCTCGACGCGCCTGGAGGCCAAGAAGCAGCGCCGCCGCGAGGGGCGCGAGCAGGGCCGCCGCCGGGTGCCGATCATCACCGAGGCGGAGTTCCTGGCGCGCCGGGAGGCCGTCGAGCGCGTGATGGTGGTCCGCCAGAGCGGCGAGCGCACCCAGATCGGCGTCCTCGAGGACAACGTGCTCGTCGAGCACTTCGTCAACAAGGAGCAGGCCACCAGCTACGTCGGCAACGTCTACCTGGGCAAGGTGCAGAACGTCCTGCCGTCGATGGAGGCCGCCTTCGTCGACATCGGCAAGGGCCGCAACGCCGTGCTGTACGCGGGCGAGGTCAACTTCGAGGCGCTGGGCATGGCCAACGGGCCGCGCCGCATCGAGACCGCGCTGAAGTCCGGCCAGTCCGTCCTGGTGCAGGTCACCAAGGACCCGATCGGCCACAAGGGCGCCCGCCTGACCAGCCAGGTCTCGCTGCCCGGCCGCTACCTGGTCTACGTGCCCGAGGGCTCGATGACGGGTATCAGCCGCAAGCTCCCGGACACCGAGCGGGCCCGGCTGAAGCAGATCCTCAAGAAGATCGTCCCCGAGGACGCGGGCGTCATCGTGCGCACCGCCGCCGAGGGCGCGAGCGAGGACGAGCTGCGCCGGGACGTCGAGCGGCTCCAGGCGCAGTGGGAGGAGATCCAGAAGAAGGCGAAGGCGTCCTCCACCAGCTCGCCGAGCCTGCTGTACGGCGAGCCGGACATGACCGTCCGGGTCGTCCGCGACATCTTCAACGAGGACTTCTCCAAGGTCATCGTCAGCGGTGACGACGCCTGGGGAACCATCCACGGCTACGTCTCGCACGTCGCGCCGGACCTCGTCGACCGGCTCCAGAGGTGGACCTCCGAGGTCGACGTCTTCGCGACGTACCGGATCGACGAGCAGCTGATGAAGGCGCTGGACCGCAAGGTCTGGCTGCCCAGCGGCGGTTCGCTGGTGATCGACAAGACCGAGGCCATGGTCGTGATCGACGTCAACACCGGGAAGTTCACCGGCCAGGGCGGCAACCTCGAGGAGACCGTCACCCGGAACAACCTGGAGGCGGCCGAGGAGATCGTCCGTCAGCTGCGGCTGCGGGACCTCGGCGGCATCGTCGTCATCGACTTCATCGACATGGTCCTGGAGTCCAACCGCGACCTGGTGCTGCGGCGCCTGCTGGAGTGCCTGGGCCGGGACCGCACCAAGCACCAGGTGGCCGAGGTCACCTCGCTCGGCCTGGTCCAGATGACCCGCAAGCGGGTCGGCCAGGGGCTGCTGGAGTCCTTCTCCGAGCAGTGCGTGCACTGCAACGGCCGTGGTGTGCTCGTCCACATGGACCAGCCGTCGGCCGGTGGCGGCAAGCGCAAGAAGAAGGGCAAGGCCGGGGCGAACGGCGCTCAGCCGGAGCAGCCGGCCGAGGTCGAGGCGCCGACCGCTCCGGTGGAGCCGGTGCCCGCCGAGGAGGCGCCCGAGCTGGAGCCGGTCGCGGTGACCGAGGCCCAGTTGCAGCCGGTGGTGGCCGGTGCCGACGAGTGGTTCAGCAGCCCCGCCGAGGCCGAGGCCGCCGCTGGCGGCCGGGGCCGCAGCCGTCGCCGGGCGAGCCGGAAGGTGTCCGCGCCGGCGGGCGCGCCCAAGGTGTCCCAGGAGGCCGCCGCGATCGTGGTGCCGGTCGCCGAGCCGGAGCCGGAGAAGGCCCCGGAGCCGGTCGCCGAGGCGCCCGCGGTGGTGGCCGAGCCCGCGCCTGCGCGTCCGCGTCGTCGGGCCACCCGCCGGGTGTCCGCGCCGGTGGGCTCGCCTTCGAGCGTCGATGAGGCCGCGGGGACGATCGTGATCTCCGCACCGGCGGCCGAACCGGTCGCCGAGCCCGTCGCCGCACCGGCCGAGGCGCCCGCCGAGGCTGCGGAGGCCGCCGAGCCGGCGCCCGCGGCGAAGAAGACCACCGCGAAGAAGGCGGCGGCGAAGAAGACCACCGCCAAGAAGACGGCGGCGAAGAAGACCACGGCCAAGAAGACGGCGGCGAAGAAGACCACCGCCAAGAAGGCCGCGGCCAAGAAGACCACCGCGAAGAAGACGACGACGAAGAAGGCGGCGGCCAAGAAGACCGCGGCCGCCGAGCAGCCCTCGGCCCCGTCGGTGTCCGCTTCCGCGGAGGACTGAGCAGTGCCCGGCCCCGGGTCGTCCCACGGCGACCCGGGGCCGGTTTGACCCCCTGGTCAAGGCCCCGTAACCTTGACCGTCGGTGTCTGTCCATCGGACACCGACACTTCTGAGCACACACCTCTCGGCCCCGCCGAGGGAGGCCGCTCGTCCACCCGTCATCCACGGGTCGGATTCCACGGGACGTCCCTGAGCCCGTGAGAGCAGCTGGCATCAGAGGATCGAAACCTAGCGAGAGAGAGTTCCGCGTGTACGCGATCGTGCGCACCGGCGGCCGTCAGCAGAAGGTTGCTGTCGGCGACGTCATCGAAGTTGACCGCATGGCCACCAGCAAGGTCGGCGACACCGTCGAGCTCTCGACGCTGCTGGTCGTCGACGGCGACGCGGTCACCAGCGACCCGTGGGTGCTGGCGGGCGTGAAGGTCCAGGCCGAGGTCGTCGACCACCACAAGGGCGACAAGATCCGGATCCAGAAGTACAAGAACAAGACCGGTTACAAGAAGCGGATCGGCCACCGCCAGCTCCACACGGCGCTGAAGATCACCGGCATCGACGCTCCGGCGAAGTAAGGGACTGAGGAGACATGGCACACAAGAAGGGCGCATCGTCCACTCGGAACGGTCGCGATTCCAACGCTCAGCGGCTCGGTGTGAAGCGCTTCGGCGGTCAGACCGTCCTCGCCGGTGAGATCCTGGTCCGCCAGCGTGGCACCCACTTCCACCCGGGCACGGGCGTCGGTCGCGGTGGCGACGACACCCTGTTCGCCCTGCAGCCCGGCGCGGTGCAGTTCGGCACCTTCCGCGGCCGCAAGGTCGTGAACATCGTCCCGGTCGCCCAGTAATTCGGGCGTAGGACGCACGTCGACAGCACGTCAGGGGCGGACCGCCTCTTCCCGCGAAAGCGGGAAGACCGGTCCGCCCTTGGCGCGTTATGACGAAGACATTCCCGTGTACGCGCGGCAAGCCGGGCGCACGCGGACATCCCGCTCACTACGCGGACAACCCCGCTGATCTGGAGGCATCCCACCATGACCACCTTCGTGGACCGCGTCGAGCTGCACGTCGCCGCGGGTAACGGAGGCCACGGCTGCGCCTCCGTCTACCGGGAGAAGTTCAAGCCGCTCGGCGGCCCCGACGGGGGCAACGGCGGCCGCGGCGGTGATGTGATCCTGGTCGTCGACCAGGACGTCACCACGCTCCTCGACTACCACCACCACCCGCACCGCAAGGCCACCAACGGCCAGCCCGGCGCGGGCGACAACCGCGAGGGCAAGAACGGCAAGGACCTGATCCTGCCGGTGCCCGACGGCACGGTCGTCATGGACCGCAACGGCGAGGTGCTGGCCGACATGGTGGGCCAGGGCACCCGGTTCGTCGCCGGCCAGGGCGGCCGCGGCGGGCTCGGCAACGCCGCGCTGGCCTCCGCCCGCCGCAAGGCCCCCGGCTTCGCGCTGCTCGGCGAGCCCGGCGAGGGCCGCGACATCGTGCTGGAGCTGAAGACCGTCGCGGACGTCGCGCTGGTCGGCTACCCGAGCGCCGGCAAGTCCTCGCTGATCTCGGTCCTCTCGGCCGCCAAGCCGAAGATCGCGGACTATCCGTTCACGACGCTGGTGCCCAACCTCGGCGTGGTGACCGCCGGTTCGACGGTCTACACCATCGCCGACGTCCCCGGTCTGATCCCCGGCGCCAGCCAGGGCAAGGGCCTGGGCCTGGAGTTCCTGCGGCACGTCGAGCGCTGCGAGGTGCTGGTGCACGTCCTGGACACCGCCACCCTGGAGTCGGACCGCGACCCGGTCTCCGACCTCGACGTCATCGAGGCGGAGCTGGCCCAGTACGGCGGCCTCGGCGACCGGCCGCGGGTGGTCGTCCTCAACAAGGTCGACATCCCCGACGGCAAGGACCTCGCCGACATGATCCGCCCGGACCTGGAGGAGCGCGGCTACCGCGTCTTCGAGGTCTCCGCGGTCGCCCGCCAGGGCCTGAAGGAGCTGTCGTACGCCCTGGCGGACATCGTCGCCAAGGCCCGCGCCGCCAAGCCCGTCCAGGAGGCCACCCGGATCGTGATCCGCCCCAAGGCGGTCGACGACGCGGGCTTCACGATCACCAAGGAGGCCGACGGCCTCTTCCGCGTCCGCGGCGAGAAGCCCGAGCGCTGGGTCCGCCAGACCGACTTCAACAACGACGAGGCGGTCGGCTACCTGGCCGACCGGCTCAACCGCCTCGGCGTGGAGGCCGCGCTGCTCAAGGCGGGCGCCCGCGCCATGGACGGCGTCGCGATCGGTTCCGAGGACGACGCGGTGGTCTTCGACTGGGAGCCGTCGATGTCCGCCGGTGCGGAGATGCTGGGCCGGCGCGGTGAGGACCACCGCTTCGAGGCCCCGCGCCCGGCCGCCCAGCGCCGCCGCGACCGCGATGCGGCGCGCGACGAGGCGCAGGGCGAGTACGACGACTTCTCGCCGTTCTAGGACCGGTGACGTCGGGGCGGCCTCAAGGGGCCGCCCCGACGCCGTCCGACAACACAGCAGGCCCGGGAGGAATGTTCCTCCCGGGCCTGTGTGCGTCGTGGTGGACCGTGAGCGGCCCGCCGGCGGCTAGTGCCGCAACAGGCAGCGTTCGCCCCGCCGCGGCACTAGACGGCGGCGGTCGCGTCCGAGGCGCCGCCGGAGCCGTGCTGCGCCGCCTCGGCGGCGGTCACGTCCTGCTGCGAGCGCTGGACGGGGATCCCGGAGAGCCGGCTCTCCATCCGCCGCCGGCGCTCGTCGGCCCTGGTGCACAGCTCCACCGCGGCCTGGTTGAAGCGGACCGCCGAGGGCGGGTCGGACGGGCCGAGCAGGTACTCCTTGAGCTCGGTGCGGGCCGCGGCCAGGCCGTCTTGCTCCGGGTTGCGGACCGCGTCGAGGAACGCGGGCACACCGGCGGCCTCGGGCGTGAGGATGGTGGCCGCCCGCACGGTCGGGAACTGCGCCCGGAAGTCGTCCTCGCCCAGCCCGGAGGTGTTGGCGACGGCGTACGGCTTCTCGCTGGTCAGGTAGTCGGAGACCACGCTGGAGACGTCGCTGATCAGCAGGTCCGCCTCGTTGAAGCAGGCGAAGATGCCGGGGCGCGCGGTGGTGATGATGCGGTGCTCCCACTCCGGGAAGGAGTTCCAGTACGCCTCTTCCCAGGCGGTGACGGCGGCCTCGACGGCGGCCGCGCGGCCCTCTTCGGGGGTGCCCTGGATCCGCATCCGCTCCAGTTCGTCGGCGCTGTTGCGGAAGGCGGTGGTGGTCAGCCGGTCCAGCTCGGCGGAGCGGCGGGCCAGTTCGGCGGCGGCCTCCGGGCCGGGCCGGGCACCGTCGCGCCGGGTGTTGGCCTCCGCGATCATCGCCTGGATGCGGGCGTTGGCGGCGCCCGCCCGCGGGTCCACCGAGCCGGTCATCGGGTGCGGCTTGTAGAGGAGCCGGACTGCGGGGTCGGCGAGCAGGGTGCGGACGATGTTCTCGCCGGCCAGGATCACCGAGGTGTTGCCGGGGTTGCCGTCCCAGCCCTCCCAGGTGGGGGCGTAGAGCACGGTCGTGTACTGGCCCCGCGGGGCGCACTCGGAGGGGCGGATCGGGGACAGCTGGGGGCGGCCGACCTCGACGACGTCCTTGTCCTCGACGCCGATGTCGGCGAGCTGGTAGCGGTCCCGGGCCGCCGGGCCGGCCACCCACACCTCGTCGTAGGCCTTGGCGTACGGGTTGCAGGAGGAGAGCTTGTCGCTCTCGCCGTGGTTGATGAAGGCGTGCTTGATGGAGGGGATCCGCAGGACCTGCGAGGTCTTGCCGGAGTTCGCCGGGTGCAGCAGCACCTTGAGGGTGGAGTGCTCCAGGCGCATCAGGTGGGCGACCTTGGGGATGCACACGATCGGGATGTCGGTGGCCTCGATCTTCTGCACCATGAAGCGCTCGCGGAGCACGATGATCGGCTTGCCGTCCAGGCCGGCCAGGGTGTCGAGCCACATGTTGGCCTGGTAGGCGGAGGTGGTGCCGCCGGAGAAGTACATGCCGACCGTCGGCCGGTAGGCGGCCAGCCAGTCGTCCAGCCAGGCCAGGGCGTGCTGCTCGGCGACGACCCGCTTCGCGGGCAGCAGCCAGGTGCTCAGGTAGAGGGTGCCGCCGGCGGAGAGCAGCAGCGCGATGCCCAGGCCGAGGCCGCCCCACAGGACGTTGCCGGTGATCGCGGTGACCATCAGGCCGGCCGTGGTGGGGACCGAGAAGCGCAGCAGCCGCCGGCCGGTCTGGCGGTAGAGCAGCCGCGGCGGGGCGTCGGCGAGCCCCAGCGCGCTCGCGTCGATGTTGCGGGTGACGAACGGCAGGCTCCGGGACCTGCGCACCAGGACCGCGACCGCCTGGCACACGAAGTGGGTGCCGTAGAAGGCGAGCAGGGTGATGGTGAGCGGGGCCTGTTCCTCCAGCGGGTTGATGCCGTCGATGTGCAGGAGGCCGACCAGTATCAGCATGTCGCGGAGCAGCTGACGTACCGTCACGTCGAAGCGGATCCGCCCGAGCAGGGAGAGCAGGCCGGGCTGCAGGTGCTGGAGGACCAGGTCAAGCGCCAGGTTGACCACGGACGCCACGATGAACAGCGGGATGATGGGCAGCAGCGCACCAAGCAATTGGGCGGTGAACGCGACCATCATCGCGAAGAGCGCCGCGAGCTGCACGGCTCGTCTGGGGGCGATTCCGGCGGAAGGCACGGGGGAGGGCTCCTGGCATCAGAAAGGTCAAACGGGGAGGCCGGGGACGGCGGCCGGGTCCCGCCCTGCCACGCCGCCGGAGCGGCGAAACCGGACTGATGGACACCCGACTGGACACCTGACCGTATGACCTTGTTGGCCTTGGTGACAATCTGCTGTGGCGCTCTTCACCGCGAAACGGACCAATCGAACGCAACCTAAGGGTGTCATTCTCCGTCTTAAATCGGTTGCGGACGGTCTCTCAGCGGTCGGGTCCCGGTGTCCGCCGGGGCGTCCGCCAGGCGATATGCCGAGGCGTCCATAAGGGACGCTGCCGTAGATTGCGGCTGTACGGCTTCCGTACGACAGAAGGACCGGCGAGTACAGGGGTATGCAGGTGGCAGCGGCAAGGGGCGACGAAGGGGCGGCCCGCGGGGCCTTCACCGAGGGCGGTGACGCGCCGGCGGCGCCCGGCGGTCGCGGGCGGGAGGGCGTGACGGACGCCCGCAGGATCGTGGTGAAGGTCGGCTCGTCCTCGCTGACCACGGCCGCCGGCGGACTGGACGCGGACCGCGTCGACGCCCTGGTGAACGCCCTGGCCAAGCACCAGGACAAGGAGATCGTGCTGGTCTCCTCCGGAGCCATCGCCGCCGGCCTCGCCCCCCTGGGCCTCGACCGCCGCCCCCGTGACCTGGCCCGGCAGCAGGCCGCCGCCAGCGTCGGCCAGGGCCTGCTGGTCGCCCGCTACACCGCGTCCTTCGCCCGCTACGGCCGGCGGGTCGGCCAGGTCCTGCTGACCTCCGACGACACCAGCCGCAGGGCCCACTACCGCAACGCCTGCCGCACCCTCGACCAGCTGCTGGCCATGGGGGCGGTCCCGATCGTCAACGAGAACGACACCGTCGCTACCGACGAGATCCGCTTCGGCGACAACGACCGGCTGGCCGCCCTCGTCGCCCACCTCGTCCGCGCCGACCTGCTGGTCCTCCTCTCCGACGTGGACGGGCTCTACGACGGCGACCCGTCCACCCCTGGCACGTCCCGGATAGACGTGGTCACCGGACCCAAGGACCTGGAGGGCATCTCCATCGGGAGCGCCGGGAAGTCCGGCGTCGGGACCGGCGGCATGGTCACCAAGGTCGAGGCGGCCCGGATCGCGGCCGCGGCCGGCATCCCGGTCGTGCTCACCTCCGCCGTGCACGCCGGCGCCGCGCTGGCCGGCGCCGCAACCGGCACCCACTTCCTGCGCACCGGCCGCCGCTCCGCCGACCGGCTGCTGTGGCTGGCGCACGCCTCGACGCCGCGCGGCGCCCTCGTCCTGGACGACGGCGCCGTGCGGGCCGTCGTCGAGCGGAACTCCTCGCTGCTGCCGGCCGGCATCTCCGGCGTCGAGGGCGAGTTCTCCGCCGGTGACCCGGTGGAGCTGCGGGACGCCGGCGGCCACGCCGTCGCCCGGGGGCTGGTCAACTTCGACGCCCGGGAAATCCCCCGATTGATTGGCCGCTCGACCCGGGATCTGGCCCGCGAGCTCGGACCGGCGTATGAGCGGGAGGTCGTGCACCGCGACGACCTGGTGCTGCTCAGCCACTGACCCGCCGCCGACGGGTCCGCGGCGCGGTCCCTACAGGACCGGCCGTTCGTCAGCCTTTCATCGGGGACCTTCGGTAAAACCGCCCCGCGAGCGGCCGCGGGCTGGTCAACTTTGTTGCAGGGGCGCCGTAGGGGAGCGGCACCCGCAGCGCGCGAGCGCGTCACGCCGAAGGACGACCGCACCAGTCGGCTCCGCACCCCGAGGGGCGGAGCGATTCGCATCACAGGAGGCCGCCGGTGACACGAGGGCGCCCAGGGGCTCCGGCCCGAGGGACGGCGGAGCGCACACTGACCAGCGTCGGGCCCGCCGGGAGCGCCGGCGGCGCGGCCCGGCCGGAGGACGGCCGGCGGGCGGAGCGGGACCGGCCGGCGCCGCGGGCGCGGGAGGAGGAGGTCCGGGAGACGTCCCGGCTGTGGCATGTCACCCTCAGCGTCTCGGGCGCCGAGGCCCCGCTGAAGGAGGTCCGCCGGGCGCTCGAACAGCTCGCCCACGACCATCCCTTCCTGCTGACCAGCCGCTACGCCAACGACCACGCCGAGATCCGCTACTGGGAGGAGGCCCGGGACCTGCACGACGCGGCCGCGGTCGCGCTCCGGCTGTGGGGCGAGCACCGCTCGACGGCCAAGCTGCCGCCCTGGGAGATCGTCGGCCTGGAGGTCATCGACCGGGAGACCTACCACCAGCGCGTCGCGGAGGGGTACGGACCGCCGCCGGCCTCGCCGGTCGGGGTGCATCCGTACTAGGGGGCGCATCCGTACCAGGAGTCCGTCCCGAGGCGTCCGCGCGGGCCGCGACGTTGCGCACAGGGCCCGGCGCCGGTGTGACCGGTGTCCCGCTCTGTGGAATCCGTCGTGGCCGCCGCCCGGCGCGGCGTTAGGCTGCCGCCATGACCAGCGCATCCCCGTCCTCGCCCGTCCTCGACACCGCCCGCCGTGCCAAGGAGGCGGCCGCCGTCCTGGCCCCGCTGCCGCGCACGGCCCGCGACGGGGCGCTGCTCGCCATCGCCGACGCCCTGGTGGCGCAGACCGACGCCCTGGTGGCGGCCAACGCCCGGGACGTCGACAAGGCCCGCGCCGCCGGCACCTCCGAGGGGATCGTGGACCGGCTCACCCTCACCCCCGAGCGGATCGCCGCCATCGCCGACGACGTCCGCAAGGTCGTCGGGCTGCCCGACCCGGTCGGCGAGGTGGTCCGCGGCTCCACCCTGCCCAACGGCCTCGACCTGCGCCAGGTCCGGGTCCCGCTCGGCGTGGTCGGCATCATCTACGAGGCCCGGCCCAACGTGACGGTGGACGCCGCAGCCCTCTGCCTGAAGTCCGGCAACGCCGTGCTGCTGCGCGGCTCGTCCTCCGCCTACGCCTCCAACAGCGCCCTGGTGGACGTCCTGCGGGACGCCGTGCAGAGTGCCGGACTGCCGGCCGACGCCGTCCAGCTCGTGCCGGGGGAGAGCCGGGATTCGGTGCGCGAACTGATGCGGGCCCGCGGCCTGGTCGACGTGCTCATCCCGCGCGGCGGCGCCGCCCTGATCCGCACGGTCGTCGAGGAGTCCACCGTCCCGGTCATCGAGACCGGCACCGGCAACTGCCATGTGTACGTCGACGAGGCCGCCGACCTCGACATGGCGATCGACATCCTGGTCAACTCCAAGGCCCAGCGCCCCAGCGTCTGCAACGCCGCGGAGACGGTGCTGGTGCACGCCGGCGTCGCGCAGAAGTTCCTGCCGCGCGCCCTGGAGGCGCTGACCCAGGCCGGCGTAGTGGTGCACGGCGACGCCGCCTGGCAGCAGGCCGGCCCCGGCCTGGTCGCCCCCGCCACCGACGAGGACTGGGCGACCGAGTACCTCTCCTACGACATCGCGGCCGCCGTGGTGCCCGATCTGGACGCCGCGGTCGCGCACATCCGGCGCTGGACCTCCGGCCACACCGAGGCCATCGTCACGGGCTCGCAGGCCGCCGCCCGCCGCTTCACCCAGTTGGTGGACTCCACCACGGTCGCGGTCAACGCCTCGACGCGGTTCACCGACGGCGGCCAGTTCGGCTTCGGCGCCGAGATCGGCATCTCCACCCAGAAGCTGCACGCCCGCGGCCCCATGGGCCTGCCCGAGCTGACGTCCACCAAGTACATCGTCACCGGCGACGGCCACACCCGCTGAGCGACCGGGCGGACGGCCCCGTTCCGCCCGTATTCGACCCGTCTTCTCCCTGCCCAAAAGGTCTGGCCGGGGCTACCCTGGACGGGTGCCGGACGACGCGGGGGGCACGCCGTTCCCGGATGGCGAAGAGCCCGACGAGCACCACCACGGGAGCCACGGACGAGCGGACGAGGAGTTCGCTTCCGTGGTCTTCGACGAGGAATTCGTACGGGCCGCGACGCTCCACGAGCCCTCGGCCGTCGAGCGGATGCTGGCCGCCGCCGAGGCGCGTGCCGAGGCCGACGCGGCCGCCCGCCCGGGAGCGGGCCTGGGCCCCGACGACTACGACCATGAGCCCGGCGACCGCTCCGGCGGCCCCGACGCCTACGCCCCGGAGGACCCCTACGGTCCGTACGGCGGCTCCCTGCGCCCCTACCGCGGCACCGCCCGCTGGCACCGCCCCGTCGCCTGGGTGCTGGCCGTGCTGATGGGCATAGGACTGGTGGCGCTCGCCTTCAGCGCCGTCTACCGCGGCGCCTCGGGGCGCGGTCAGAATCCCGCACCGCCGGCCAGTTCCAGCGGTGTCGACGTCCCGGCCTCCGGCGCGCCTCCCAAGTCCGGCCCGGACAGCCTCGCCACGCTCCGGCCCGGCGTGCCGACGGCGACCTCAGCGGAACCGCTGCGTCCGTCGTTCTCGGCGGGCCCCGGCCCGCGCTGACGCGAAGTTGTACCGCTCCCCGGCGTTTACCTCGGCCCCGTCAGACCTACCCTTGTTGTATGACCGGGCCTGGTGACCCTCCCGAAGGGATGCCCGACGGCGCCCCGGGAGGCGACGACGAGTACCGATCCGTGGTCTTCGACGAGCGGTTCGTACGGGCTGCGCGCCTTCAGGAGTTCTCCGCCGACGAGCGGTTGGGCGAGCATCACGCACCGGCGGTGCGGACCCGCCACACCTGGCTGCGGCCCGGCGGGTCCCGGCAGGCCGTCCTGCTGGTGCTGCTGATAGTGCTGGCCTTCGGCACGGCCGTCTACATGGGCATACGCCATCCGTACAAGGCCCCCGAGGCGGTCCGCGCGCAGCCGTTGCGGTCCTCGGTGGTGCCGCTGGCCCCGCCCGGCACCGTACCGGGCGCGACCCCCGACGACCTCGTGGCGCACAGCCCGGCGGCCGGCTACCGCATCGGCGCGGCCGGCATCAACCTCCCCGTCGTCCAGCGCAGTGCGCACTTCTCCGACGGCCAGATCGTGACCGCGCTAACCATCGCCAAGGACTACCTCGTGCGTTCGTCGGTCGATCCGGCCACCCTCACCGGCGGCGCCGTACGCCCCGTCAGGCTGCTGCTGAACACCGGCCAACTCGACCAGTTCGACCGGAGCCTGGGGCACCCCGACGACAACGGTCAGGACGCCGCCACCGGCTGGCTGGTGCGCTTCGACCCCAAGCGGGTCCGGCTCGCCGACCCCCACGTCCGCGTCAACGGCACGCTCAACGCAACGGAGTTGAGCGCCGACACCCTCGACGTCGCCGCCGACTACACCTTCGTCTACGCCGTGCGGCCGGCCCCCGGCGCCCCGGCGGCCGGCGGGCAGCACTCCGGCCGGCCGACGCCGGGCGCCGCCTCGCTCGTCACCGTGCGCCGGGAGCTGCACTTCCGGATCGGCCGGGACGACCTCACCGACCACCGGCTGGTCGTCGCGCAGAGCAGCCTCCAGGCCGGGCCGCTGGCCTGCTCCTCGAAGCCGGCCGACGCGCTGCGCCCGCTGCTCGCCGGACAGCACGCCGACTCCGATCGGCCCGCCGGCACCGACCCCTACGCCCGGGGCCGGGCCAACGCCTCGCTCTGCGGCGAGCTCTCGGCTACTTCCCAGCCGACCCCGAGTCATCCGATCCGCTAGCGCCGCCCGAACCGCCCGAACCGCCCGATCCGCCCGAACCACCGGCACCGTTCGCGCGGTTGCCGAAGACGGTGTCGCGCAGCTTGCCGCCCAGGTCACCGGCGCCGCCGGCGAGATCGCGCACCAGGCCCATCAGCGGGTCCTTGCTGGTGCGCACCGACTCGGCGTAGTGCGCCGCGGAGTCCTTGAACGAGTCCGAGACCGAGGCGTCCTTGTCCTCGTCGCGGCGCGTGTAGTGGCCGTCCATGATGCGCTGGTAGTCGCGGCTCTCGCTCCACTTCTTCAGCTCGGCGGCGCGGACGGTGGTGAACGGGTGGCTGCGCGGCAGCAAGTTGAGGATCTTGAGCACGGAGTCCCGCAGGTCGCCGCCGGACTCGTACTCCTCGGCCTGCTTGAGGAAGGCGTCGACGTTCATCTCGTGCAAGTGGTTGCCGCCGGCCAGCTTCATCAGGCCGCGCATCGACGCCTGGAGGTCCTGCCCGACCAGCAGGCCGGCGCGGTCGGCCGACAGCTCCGACTTGCGGAACCACTCGCGCAGCGCCGTCACGATCGCCATGACCGCGACGTTGCCGAGCGGGATCCAGGCGACCTTGGTGGCGAGGTTGGTCAGGAACAGCAGGATCGTGCGGTACACCGCGTGGCCGGAGAGGGCGTGGCCCACCTCGTGGCCGATGACGGCCCGCATCTCCTCCTCGTCCAGCAACTCGATCAGGCCGGTCGTCACCACGATGATCGGCTCGTCCAGGCCGATGCACATGGCGTTGGGCTGCGGGTCCTGGTTGACGTACATCGGCGGGACCTTCTCCAGGTCCAGGATGTAACAGGCGTCGCGCAGCATCGCGTTGAGGTGGGCGAACTGCTGGTCGCTGACGCGGACCGAGTCCGACAGGAAGAGCAGCCGCAGGCTGCGCTCCGGCAGCAGGCCGCTGAGCGTCTTGAAGACGGTGTCGAACCCGCTCAGCTTGCGCAGCGCGACCAGCGCCGAGCGGTCCGCCGGGTGCTCGTAGGACCGGGACGAGATACCGGGGAACCGCTTGCGGTTCCTGCTCGGTACCGTCGCGCCGCCGTCTGGGCTCTCCGTCATTGGGGCCTCCCCCTGTTCGACTGCGTGTGATTCAGACTAGAGGACGCCACTGACAGCGGAATGGATGCCCGGGCGTACGCTGGCGAACGCACCACCGCCCACCAGGCCCGCACAAAAGGGAGCCCCGCCATGCCGCATCCGAGCCTGCTGATCGCCGCCGCCGAGGAGGGGTCCCGGGGCGGTGGCCCCGGCTGGATCCTGCGCACCGTGATCGTCGTCGGCGTGGTGGGAGCCGGACTGCTCGCATGGTTCCTGCTGCGCGGCTACGGCAACCAGGACTGACGCCGGCGGGACCCTGCTGCGGGGCGGGATCGGCGCGGTTTCGGGAGCGGGCCGGGGCGCCGCTGCGGCGCCTTCGGACGGAGTCGGCGTGAGCCCGCGGTGACGTGGCGCTTACGATGTGGCGGAAACCTCTGTCCGATACCCGCCCGGATTGGTCCAGCCAACGATGAGCCTGCACTCCACCGCACAGTCCCTGGTCACCCTCGCCGAAGAAGCCGGGCACGGCGGCCAGCACGAGAGCCTGAGCCCCTTCGTCACGGGCGGCAGCGCCCTTTTCATCCTGCTTCTGCTGCTCTGGATCACCACGCGCTTCAACCGCGACCGCTGAGCCCGCGGACCTGGCCTACGGCAGCGCGTCCCGCCAAGTAGGGTCTGCACGCATGGGAGAGCACACAGGGCCCGTGAAGCGGCGGCTCGGCGTGATGGGCGGGACGTTCGACCCGATCCATCACGGACACCTGGTCGCCGCCAGCGAGGTGGCCAGCCAGTTCCACCTCGACGAGGTCATCTTTGTGCCCACGGGGCATCCGTGGCAGAAGAGCCACAAGAAGGTGACCCCCGCCGAGGACCGTTATCTGATGACGGTCATCGCGACCGCGTCCAACCCGCAGTTCTCCGTCAGCCGCATCGACATCGACCGCGGCGGCAAGACGTACACCATAGACACGCTGCGTGATCTACGGGCGGAACACCGCGACGCGGACCTTTTCTTCATCACCGGCGCCGACGCGCTCAGCCAGATTCTGACCTGGCACGACGCGGCGGAGCTGGTGTCACTGGCCCATTTCATCGGGGTGACCCGGCCCGGCCACGTCCTCGCGGACCCCGGGCTGCCCGAGGGGGCGGTGTCCCTGGTCGAGGTGCCGGCGCTGGCCATCTCCTCGACCGACTGCCGGGCGCGAGTCGCCCAGGGGGATCCGGTCTGGTACCTCGTACCGGACGGTGTGGTGCGCTACATCGACAAGAAGCAGCTGTACCGCGACGACCGCTGACGGGGCAGATGGAAAGGGGCACTCGTGAGCGACCGACACGATCCGTACGGGCCGCACGACCCATATGCCCGCGACCCGTACGCCCAGCAGCAGGGGCAGCACGGGGCGCAGGGCTACACCTACGACGCGTACGGCCGGCCGGTGCACCAGGAGGCGCCGCAGCAGTACGAGACGCACGCCCCCTACGGGCAGCAGACGTACGACCCCTACGGGCAACCGGCCACCGCCCCCTACGGGCAGCAGACGGGGGCCGGCGCCCCGCCGCCGTACGCTTCCTATGACCCCTACGGGGCGCAGACCGGCCAGGCGCCGCCGGCCCCGCAGCACTACCCGGGACAGCCGGAGTACGGCTACGACGACTACGGCCAGCAGCAGGTCCAGCCGCAGACCGGCTACCCCCAGCAGTTCGACCCGTACGCCCAGCCCCAGCAGGGCCCGCCCCACCAGGCGGACTGGATTCCCCAGCAGGCCCAGCAGCCGCCGTACGAACAGTTCTCCTACGGGGAGCAGCAGCCGCAGTACGAGCAGCCGGGCGCGGCGCCGGCGGCCGCCCCGGAGGAGCCGCCCGCACCCACCGGCTCCAAGGGCACCGCGGGCCCCAAGGGTCCCAAGCGCGGGGCGGAGGACGACGCCGAGGAGGTCTCGTTCGCCGAGGAACCGGATGAGGACTCCGAAGACGTCATCGACTGGCTGAAGTTCACCGAGAGCCGCACCGAGCGGCGCGAGGAGGCCAAGCGGCGCGGCCGCAGCCGGCGCATCGTGCTGTCGGTCGTCCTGGCCCTCCTGCTGGCCGGCGGTGTCGGCTATCTGTGGTGGGCGGGCATGCTGCCGGGGCTGTCCGGCCCGGGCGGCACCGACGCGGCGGGGGCCGGGCAGAAGCGGGACGTCCTCGTGGTGAACCTGCGGGACACCAAGACCGGGAACAGCTCCACCGCCCTCCTGGTGGACAACGAGACCGCCGGCAAGGGCACCACCCTCCTGCTGCCCAACAACCTCATCGTCACCAAGGACGACGGCACCAGCACGACGCTCGGCAAGTCCGTCAAGGACGACGGCACCGACGCGACCCGGGAATCCCTGGGCACCCTCCTGGGCGCCGACCTCAAGGCCAGCTGGCGGCTGGACACCCCGTATCTGGAGAACCTCGTCGAGACGATCGGCGGGATCACCGTCGACACCGACACCGCCGTCCCCAGTGGCAAGCAGGGCGGCGACCCGGTCGTCAAACAGGGCACCGGCCAGCTCCTCAACGGGCAGGCGGCCGTCGCCTACGCCACCTACCAGGGACCCGGGGACACCCAGACCAAGCAGTTGGAGCGGTTCGGGCAGGTCATGCAGGCCACCTTGAAGAAGGTCTCCTCCGACGCGGACGGCGCCACCGCCACCGTGAAGTCGCTGCTCCAGATCCTCGATCCGCCGCTCACCGAAGGCGAGCTGGGCAGTTCGCTGGCACAGCGGGCGGAGCTGGCGAAGACCGGCAAGTACAAGACCGAGCTGCTGTCGGTGCAGGCCGACGGGACGATCGGCCAGAGCACCGCGGCCGGCGTCGTCAAGGAGGTCCTGGGCGGCACGGTCAAGAAGACCTCGCCGGGCGTGACCCCGCGGGTCGCGGTCAGCAACGCCACCGGCAACAAGGCCGCCACCGGCAAGGCCCAGGTCGCACTCCTCAACGGCGGCTACACCTTCATCGACGCCGGCGCCGGCAGCGCCGCGGCCACCTCCCAGGTGACGTACGCGGACGCCCCGCAGCGGGCCAAGGCCGCCGAGGTCGCCAAGACGCTGGGTCTGCCGTCCGGCGCCGTCCGGCAGGGCAAGGTCCCCGAAAACGCCGACATCTCGGTGGTCCTGGGCCAGGACTCCCAGGGCTGACCGTCCGCCGGACCGCCCGGGTGACCAGGCAGGACACCGGCACCTCCCGGTGGGGTGGAAATCCCCGCCGGGAGTGTCGGCGGTCCGTGAGACCCTAAAGGAGTACCTGACCGCCGATCCGGCCGCCCAGGACTGCCGGTATGCGCCACGGCCCAGCCGCGCGTCCTGCGTCCGGCCGGAGCGGCCCCCTCGACCCGGAAAGCCGCTTGTGACCGCCACGGACCGCTCCCTTGAGCTCATCAACGCCGCCGCCCAGGCGGCCGCCGACAAGCTCGCGCACGACATCATCGCGTACGACGTCAGCGACGTCCTCTCGATCACCGACGCCTTCCTGCTGGCCTCGGCGCCCAGCGACCGCCAGGTGAAGGCGATCGTCGACGAGATCGAGGAACGCCTCAACAAAGATCTCGGCGCCAAGCCGGTCCGCCGCGAAGGCGACCGCGAGGCCCGCTGGGTCCTCCTCGACTACGTCGACATCGTCGTCCACGTCCAGCACAGCGAGGAGCGGGTCTTCTACGCGCTGGAGCGCCTGTGGAAGGACTGCCCCGAGATCGACCTCCCGGAGGAGGCCAAGGCCACCCGCGGCAAGGCCGCGTCGCACGCCAAGGCCACCGAGGGTGCAGAGGACGGAGACCTGCGCTGAACGGCACCAAGGGCGGCCGGGGCCGCCGCGTCGTCCTGTGGCGCCACGGCCAGACGGCTTGGAACCTTGAGCGCCGCTTCCAGGGCTCGACCGACATCGAGCTGACCGAGACCGGCGTCGCCCAGGCCCGGCGCGCGGCGCGGCTGCTGGCCGGGCTGCGGCCGGACGCCATCATCGCGTCCGACCTGCGCCGGGCCAGGGCGACGGCGAGCGAGCTGGCCGCCCTGACGCGGCTGGACGTGACCCACGACGCCGGGCTGCGGGAGACCTACGCGGGCGCCTGGCAGGGCCTGACGCACGACGAGATCCTCGCCCGGTACGGCGCGGAGTACGCCGCCTGGAAGCGCGGTGAGCCGGTGCGCCGCGGTGGCGGCGAACTGGAGACCGAGGTGGCCGACCGGGCCGCTCCGGTCGTCCTGCGGCACGCCGACAAGCTGCCTGACGAGGGCACCCTGGTCGTCGTCAGCCACGGCGGCACCATCCGCACCACCATCGGGCGGCTGCTCGGCCTGGAGTCCCACCACTGGGAGGGCCTGGGCGGTCTGTCGAACTGCTGCTGGTCCGTCCTGGGCGAGGGCGCCCGCGGCTGGCGGCTGCTGGAGCACAACGCCGGCACCCTGCCGGAACCGGTGCTCGGCGACGACGACTGAGCCCCCGAGAGGGGGCGGTCGGACCCGGATTTCACATCTGGGCAGGTCGCAGGCTAAAGTTCTTCTTGTTCGCGGCGCCGCCGGGGGAAACCCCGGGGGAACGGAACAAGACCCGGGGCTATAGCTCAGTTGGTAGAGCGCCTGCATGGCATGCAGGAGGTCAGGAGTTCAATTCTCCTTAGCTCCACAGCCCGGAAGATCCCGTCTCCTGATGGAGGCGGGATCTTCTGCATGTCGGGAAGGTGGCGGGGCGGTCCGCGCCGTACGGCGCCGCCTTGGCGGGCAAGCTCTGGCGGCCGGGCGGCCGGGCGGCCGGGCGGCCGGGCGGCCGGGCGGCCGGGCGGGCGGGCGGCCGGGCGGGCGGCCGCGGGGCCGTGGCGTACCTCACTCGGCCTCCGGACGCGGTTCCTTCAGGGCGCCGCCGCCGCGCTCCCACGTCCGCTCCAGGCCCGCGTGGACCTCGGGGCGGGCCGTGGATGCCCGGGGCGGCCGTTGGGCGGGCCATGGGCCGCCGCAGGGCCGCCGTGAGCCGTCGGCTCTCCTCGCCTGCCGAGGTGCAGACCACGATCCGGGGCTCGGGCGCCCCGTCGACCGTCAGGGGCGAGGAGGCGGCCGTATCAGCGGCCGTATCTCGCCGACCGAGGCGCGCTGGACCACCTTCACGCGGCGGCCGGGCGGGGGCCGCCGCCGGTCGCCCAGAGCCGTACGCATTCCTCACGGCCCCGGACGGCCAGGAGACCAGGGCTTCCCATGTCGGCTCGCCGACGTGCTGCCCGTAGGCGCCGCGGAGTTGGGCCACCGGTGCTGGGAACTCCTCGTCGCGGTCGCGGACCGTTGAGCGGCACTGGGGCGTCGGGCACAGCTGCCACACCGGGCACAGCTGCCACCGGGCCTTGCAGGCCGGGCCCGCGGTCGTCACCGCCGCTCTCGCCGGCCTGCGGACTGGCCGCGGACTCCGGGGAGTTGATGGCCTTCTGCGTCACCTGGGGGGGCCGGCGCCGCGGTGGGCCCCTGCTAAGGGCGTTCGCGGCGTACGAGGCGGCCCCGGGTGCGTCGGGCCGGGCGTCGGGTGCGGGTGTGCCCACCGCGCCGACCTGGCCGCCGCGTTGGCGTCCGTCCGCATGGAGACGCGGCGGACGCGAACGGGCTCGTGGTGGCCGTCAACCAGGTCCGACTGGCGCTGGGGGCCTCGCTTTTCGGGATGCTCTTCCCCAATCGACTGGGGGCGGAGGGAGCCGGTGGCGGGTTCGGAGTGTCGTGGGGGAACGTCCTCGCGCCGACCGGTGCGGCGGTCTTCGGTGGGGCGGTCGGGGTGCTCCGCAGGCGGACCTGACCCGGTGGGCGGTCCGTGGCAGAATCGGACGGCGCAGTCAGGGGAGGAGAGATCGCGATGCCCACGAGCATCCTCGGGCAGGTCGACGACTTGCCCGGCCCGGCCGCCGCGTGCGCCGAAGCGGGTGCGGCTCTCCCATGCCCCTCGTGCCGTTCCTCCCGTGTCGCGCAGGTGCTGAGCGACAACAGCGGTGTTTCCTTCGTCTGTACGGCCCGCGGCCGCAGTTGGAGCTGATGGATGGGCGCCCACAGCAGGAAGTGCGACTGGTGCGGCAGCGGTACGCCGATCGTCCGCGATATGGAACCGGTCAACGCCGACTACCAGTACTGGTGCGAGGAGTGCGCACGCGCCCTGGTCATAAAAGGCGACCCCATCGAGACCTACCGGGAGCTCGACGGGGAGCCGATCTACGGTCGGCTGCTGGACGAGCACTGCACGCTGAAACGGTTCTACTCCTTCGCCACAGCGTGAGTTGAGGCATCGTCGGGCCGGGCGGCAGTGGCCCCGAGCGCCGTCAAACTGTCATTTCCCGCACCGCGTCTGACGCCTTCGATCGCTTTCGATCGATTCCGGAGATCCGGAACTCCCGCGGAACGGCGGCGCGTTCACGCATCGAAACCCGCCGTGAGAACCACCGCTGACGCACGGACGACGGTGGGGCCGCGGCGGCGGGCAGGGCGGGTGGCGATACGCGGACGGGGGGCGGACATGGCGGCGGTCGACAGCGCACGGGTGGGTACGCGGACGATCACGTTCCGGAAGATCCCGCGGGGCCGGGCACGGATACGGGGTCGGGGCCCGGCCCGATCGCGGACGTGGGTGCGGACGGCGTTCCGGGAGCGGATATCGGGGGAGCACCCGCCGGTCGCCGGAGCCGGGCCGCGGCCAGCACCAGCAGGGTGAGCCCGGCCAGCGGATAGACCGCGGAGAGCAGCATCTGGGCGGCGTTCTGGTGGAGTTCCTCGTGGTGGTGCCAGCGATGTGGCACCCACCACAGCGCGAACGAGCAGAACAGCAGCCCCATCGCGCCGGTCACCGTCCACCAGCGGCGGGCCGCGGTGCCGGAGCGCCGCAGCGCCTCGGAGCCCAGCAGGATCAGCATCGGGACGCACCACACCCAGTGGTGCGACCAGGAGATCGGGCTGATCAGCAGGGCGGTGGCCGCGCAGGTCACGGCCGCCCAGGCGCGTTCGCCGCGCAGCAGTGCCGCGGCGGCCAGCGCCAGCCCGGCGGCGCCCGCCAGGGCGGCCAGGACGAGCCAGGCGGCGCCGGGGTCGTGGGTGTGCAGCAGCCGGGCCAGGACGCCGCGCAGCGACTGGTTCGCGGTGATCTCCACCTCACCGACCCGGTCGGCGGCGAAGACGATCTCGGTCCAGAAGCGGTGCGAGTCGCGCGGCAGCAGGGCCGCGGAGAGGAGGGCGGTGGCACCGAACGTCCCGGTGGCGACGGCGGCCTGGCGCAGCCAGGGGTTCCAGGCGGCGCGCCACCCCGCGCCGGAGCGCAGTGTCCGGCCGGCGCTGACCACTCCGGCCAGGGCGAGGAAGACGGCGAACAGCGCCGGGGTCAGCTTGATGCCGGCCGCGATGCCGATGCCGATGCCCGCCCACCGGTGGGAGTCCCGGCGGGTCAGGTCCCACAGCACCAGCACGGCGAGCAGCAGGTTGATCTGGCCGTAGCGCAGCGTCGTCCAGACCGGCTCGCACCACACCAGCAGCGCGGAGAGCGCCAGCGTCGCGGCGAGCGGGGGGAGTCGCCGGGGCCGGCCGACCAGACGGAGGGAGAGGTGGACGACGGCGACGAGCAGCAGCAGGTTCCCGGCCGTGGCCAGGGTGCGCATCAGCGGGACGCTGAAGAAGGTGAGCGGGACGAACAGCAGCGAGGCGAACGGCGGATAGGTGTTGGGCAGCCGTGCGGAGGTGGCCACCATGTCGTAGAGGTCCTTGCCGTCGCGCGCGGTCTGGCCTTCGGCGCGGTAGACCATGAGGTCCACCATCGAGACGTGCACCAGCCGCTGCGTGATCCAGAAGGCGGCGAACGAGACCAGGCAGGCGAGCGCCGCGGAGGCCACGGGACGGCGGCGGATCACGCCCGCGTCGGGGTGCGGGCCACGGACGGTGGCGGGCTGGTCCGGATCCGGCGCGGTCACGGCGTACGACTCCCCTGGACGAATCGGGCACGGCTCGCCGACAGTACCTCGGGTCCCGCCAGAGGGCCCCGGCGACCGCGATTTGGCAGAAGGCCGGGGGACCCGTGTAATGTAGGCGATGCCGCAGCGGGGGGCCGGAAGGAAATCCGCAGCGGGGTAAGACCTGGGGCTATAGCTCAGTTGGTAGAGCGCCTGCATGGCATGCAGGAGGTCAGGAGTTCAATTCTCCTTAGCTCCACAGAAGACAGAGCGGGTCATCCATCACGGATGACCCGCTCTGTCGTGCGTTCGAAGGCGATATCGTCCGCGATGCGGTGAGCCTCCCGAGTTGTCCTGATATCTGGTCAACAACCTGTTCACCAGGGCGAGTTGGGTGTTCCCTCGGTGACGGACTCCGTCCACATGTTGCCATTCCTTGGTCTCTTCTTGGTGATCGCATGGCCCTGACATGAACGGTTCACCGAAAGAGTGGCGAATCGCGTGAGCGTCACATCCGACGCATTCACCGCTGATGAGGTGTCGCGCATCGGCGCACCGGCGCGGGATCACCACGCAGCGCATCGCATCGCCACAGCTGGGGGTTACATGAGAGCAAGCCGCACCAGATCTCCGCGTGTCCGCGCCGGTCTGGCCTGGGCAGCGGCGCTGCCGCTGGTCGCCGGAGCGCTCGCGCTCGGCGCACCGGCCGCCGACGCCGCGGGCCACGACGGAGGCCGGCACACGCTGCAGGGCACCAAGCCGCAGTGGGCCACCGCGCAGGCCGACCAGGGCTCCACCGCCGGCTCCACCGACGTCACCGCCCGGGTCTACCTGGCCGGCCGGGACGCCAAGGGCCTCGCGGACTACGCCAAGGCCGTCTCCGACCCGCACTCCGCCGCGTACGGGAAGTACCTGAGCCCCTCCCAGGTGCGCGCCCGCTACGGCGCCACGCAGGACCAGATAGCCAGGGTGACCGCCTGGCTGAAGAAGTCCGGTCTGACGGTCACCGGCACCAACAACCGCTTCGTGACGGTCACCGGCGACGCGGCCGCCGCCGAGCGGGCCTTCGCCACCGGTCTGCACAACTACCGCAAGAGCGGCCACACGTACCACGCGCCGTCGGCCACCGCCTCCGCGCCCGCCTCCGTGGCCGACGCGGTCCTGACGGTCACCGGTCTGGACAACGCGCCCCGGCTGGCCCGGCACCACTCCACGGAACTGCCGCCGCCGTCCCCCGTGTTCCGCAACTCCGGGCCGTTCTCCACCTACTACGGCTCCCGGACGAACACCGGCCTGCCGTCGGCCTACGGGGGCAAGGCGCCGTACGCGATCAAGGGCTACACCGGCAAGCAGCTGCGTGCCGCCTACGGGGCGAAGAAGTGGACCGGCAAGGGCGTCACCGTCGCGATCACCGACGCCTACGCCTCGCCGACCATCGCCAAGGACGCGGACACCTACGCCGCCCGCAACGGCGACCCCCGTTACCGCAAGGGGCAGCTGTCGCAGGTCCTGCCGAAGGACTACACGCACATCAAGGACTGCGGCGCGGCCGGCTGGTACGGCGAGGAGACCCTCGACGTCGAGGCCCTCCACGCGGTCGCCCCCGACACCAATGTCGTCTACGTCGGCGCGGCCTCCTGCCAGGACGACGACCTGCTGGACTCGCTCGGCAAGGTCGTCGACGGGCGCCTGGCCGACATCGTCTCCAACTCCTGGGGCGACATCGAGGCCAACGAGACCCCGGACGTGGCCGCCGCCTACGACCAGCTCTTCCAGCAGGGCGCGGTCGAGGGCATCGGCTTCTACTTCTCCTCCGGCGACAACGGTGACGAGGTCGCCAACACCGGCACCAAGCAGGTGGACACCCCCGCGAACTCCGCGTGGGTGACCGCGGTCGGCGGTACCGCCCTCGCCGTCGGCAAGGGCAACACCTACCAGTGGGAGACCGGTTGGGGCACCCAGAAGGCGGTGCTCTCCAAGGACGGCAACGACTGGACCGACTTCCCCGGCGCCTTCAACGGCGGCGCGGGCGGCGGCACCAGCAAGAACGTCGCGCAGCCCTTCTACCAGCGGGGCGTCGTGCCGGACGCGCTGGCCAAGGCCAACGGCGGCAGCGCCAAGCGCACCGTTCCGGACATCGCGGCCGTCGCCGACCCCAACACCGGCTTCCTGGTCGGCCAGACCCAGACCCTGCCCGACGGCAAGCTCGGCTACGAGGAGTACCGCATCGGCGGCACCTCGCTGGCCGCGCCGGTGATCGCCGGCGTCCAGGCGCTGGCCCAGCAGGCCCGGCACGGCGTCGCCATCGGCTTCGCCAACCCGGCCATCTACCAGCGCTACGGCACCGGCGCCTACCACGACGTCACCGACCACCCGCTGGGGGCCGGCCGCGACCTGGCGGTCGTCCGGATCGACTTCGCCAACGGCATCGACGCCAGCCAGGGCACCATCACCTCGCTGCGCAGCCTGGGCAAGGACAGCTCGCTGCACGCCACCGTCGGCTACGACGACGTCACCGGCGTCGGCAGCCCGTCCGCCGACTACGTGAACTCCTACCGCCCCTGACGCAGGGGTGGACACCCGTCTCTCCGCGGGCCCGTGACCTCACGGGTGCGTAGGCAGGCACGTGGGCAGGGCCCGCGCCAGGGGAAACCCGGGCGCGGGCCCTGTGCGCCCTGCGGTACCCTGGCGCCATGTGTGCCGTACGCCTTCTGCTTAGCGGGCCGCGCTGATCAGTCCCGACCGGGCCCTTCGCTGTGGCCGCCCGGGTCGGAATCGGCGCGGCGTCCCCTCCTGTGCGAGGGGCATTTTTGTTTCCGCGCAAACCGTGTCCGCAGCAGCCGCAGGCAGAGACGATCGATGGAGCTTTGAGGACGATGAGCGAGACGACTACCGCTGCCGAGGTGGCAGCGCCGCACCGCTACACGGCCGCGCTGGCCGCCGACATCGAGGCACGCTGGCAGGACTTCTGGGAGGCGAAGGGGACCTACGAGGCCCCGAACCCCAGCGGCGAGCTGGCCGGTGACCCCGCGGCGGCGGCCCGCCCCAAGAAGTTCGTCATGGACATGTTCCCGTACCCCTCGGGCGCGGGTCTGCACGTCGGCCACCCCCTGGGCTTCATCGCCACCGACGTCTACGCCCGGTACCACCGCATGACGGGCCACAACGTCCTGCACACCCTGGGCTTCGACGCCTTCGGCCTGCCCGCCGAGCAGTACGCGGTGCAGACCGGCACCCACCCGCGGGTCTCCACCGAGGCCAACATCGTCAACATGCGGCGCCAGCTGCGCCGCCTGGGCCTGGGCCACGACCCGCGCCGCTCGATCGAGACGATCGATCCGGCGTACTACAAGTGGACCCAGTGGATCTTCCTGCAGATCTTCAACTCCTGGTACGACCCGGAGGCCGACCGGGCGCGGCCGATCGACACCCTGGTCGCCCAGTTCGAGGCCGGCACCCGGCCCGCCCCCGACGGCCGCCCCTGGGCGGAGCTGTCCGGCACCGAGCGGGCCGACGTCCTGGGCGAGTACCGCCTGGCCTACGCCTCGGACTCCCCGGTCAACTGGTGCCCCGGGCTGGGCACCGTGCTGGCCAACGAGGAGGTCACCGCCGAGGGCCGCTCCGAGCGCGGCAACTACCCGGTCTTCAAGGCCAAGCTGCGCCAGTGGAACATGCGCATCACCGCCTACGCCGACCGGCTGCTGCGCGACCTGGACGCGCTGGACTGGCCGGACGCCATCAAGCTGCAGCAGCGCAACTGGATCGGCCGCTCCGAGGGCGCCCGCGTCGACTTCCCGGTCGGCGACTCCGACAAGATCACGGTCTTCACCACCCGCCAGGACACCCTGTTCGGCTCGACCTACATGGTCCTGGCCCCCGAGCACCCGCTGATCGCCGGCAACGGCAGCGCCTCGATCGTCCCCGACGCCTGGCCCGAGGGCACCCACGACGTGTGGACCGGCGGCCACGCCACCCCCGCCGAGGCCGTCGCCGCCTACCGCAAGCAGGCCGCAGCCAAGTCGGACGTCGAGCGGCAGGCCGAGGCCAAGGACAAGACCGGTGTCTTCACCGGCGTCCACGCCACCAACCCGGTCAGCGGCGAGCAGGTCCCGGTCTTCATCGCCGACTACGTCCTGATGGGCTACGGCACCGGCGCGATCATGGCCGTCCCGGCCCACGACAGCCGCGACTTCGCCTTCGCCCGCGCCTTCGAGCTGCCCATGCGCTGCGTCGTCGAGCCGACGGACGGCCGCGGCACCGACACCACCACCTGGGACGAGGCGTTCTCCTCCTACGAGGCGAAGCTGGTCAACTCCGCCGGCGAGGGCGTCTCGCTGGACGGCCTGGGTGTGTCCGAGGCCAAGGCCGAGATCACCGAGTGGCTGGCCGCCAACGGCATCGGCGAGGGTACCGTCAACTACCGGCTGCGCGACTGGCTGTTCAGCCGCCAGCGCTACTGGGGCGAGCCGTTCCCGATCGTCTACGACGAGGACGGCGTGGCGCACCCGCTGCCCGAGTCGATGCTGCCGCTGGAACTGCCCGAGGTCGACGACTACGCACCGCGCACCTTCGACCCGGACGACGCCGACACCCAGCCCGAGACCCCGCTGTCCCGTAACGAGGACTGGGTCAACGTCGAGCTGGACCTGGGCGACGGCCGCGGGGTGCAGCGCTACCGGCGCGAGACCAACACCATGCCCAACTGGGCCGGTTCCTGCTGGTACGAGCTGCGCTACCTGGACCCCGGCAACGGCGAGGCGCTGGTCGACCCGGCCGTCGAGCAGTACTGGATGGGCCCGCGCGACGGTCAGCCGCACGGCGGTGTCGACCTGTACGTGGGCGGCGCCGAGCACGCCGTGCTGCACCTGCTGTACGCCCGCTTCTGGTCCAAGGTGCTGCACGACCTGGGGCACGTCTCCTCTGCCGAGCCGTTCCACAAGCTGTACAACCAGGGCATGATCCAGGCGTACGTCTACCGGGACACCCGCGGCATCGCCGTCCCGGCTGCCGAGGTCGAGGAGCACGACGGCGGCGTCTTCTACTACGAGGGCGGCAAGGTCTCCCGGCTGCTGGGCAAGATGGGCAAGTCCCTGAAGAACGCGGTCACTCCGGACGAGATCTGCGCCGAGTACGGTGCGGACACCCTGCGCCTGTACGAGATGGCGATGGGCCCGCTGGACGTGTCGCGCCCGTGGGACACCCGCGCCGTCGTCGGCCAGTACCGCCTGCTGCAGCGGCTGTGGCGCAATGTGGTGGACGAGGCGACCGGCGAGGTCACCGTCGTCGACGCCGAGCCGGACGAGGCGACCCTGCGGGCCCTGCACAAGGCGATCGACGGCGTCACCCAGGACATGGCGAACCTGCGCTTCAACACCGCCATTGCCAAGATCACCGAGCTGAACAACCACCTGACCAAGGTGGGCGGCCCGGTGTCGCGCACCGTGGCGGAGCGGCTGGTGCTGCTGGTCGCCCCGCTGGCGCCGCATATCGCCGAGGAGCTGTGGCGCAAGCTGGGCCACACCGAGTCGGTCGTGCACGCGGACTTCCCGGTGGCCGATCCGGCGTATGTCGTGGACGAGACGGTGACCTGCGTCGTCCAGATCAAGGGCAAGGTCAAGGCCCGCCTGGAGGTCGCGCCGTCGATCTCCGACGCGGACCTGGAGGCGGCCGCGCTGGCCGAGCCGGCGGTGGTCGCGGCGCTGGACGGCGCGGGCATCCGGAAGGTGATCGTCCGAGCGCCGAAGCTGGTGAACATCGTCCCTGCGTGAGGGAGCGGCCGCCAGGCGGCCCGGTGACCCGGTGGCTTGCCGGGGGTGTCGGGCCGCTGCCCGGGGCGGGGGTTCCCCAGCTTCCGACTGCGGGCGGTCTGATCTGATCGCGGGGTGGGCCGAACGCCGGGCTTGTCACCTGGGCGGGCTGCCCCTCCCGGACGGGCCGATCGCTGGGCGGGCGGTCCGGTCTCTGGATGCGATGGCACTGCGGCTGACCTGGCCCTTTGTGGGTGGGCACGGTGCGCGGGGCCGGTGTTCCGCGAGCGTATAGGTGGTTTCCCCTACGGGCAGGTTGGGGGTTCGTTTGGAACCCCGGACCTGCCCGACGCGTTTACCGTGGAGGTACGGGCGTCGGTGCACAACCGGCGCCGCAGACACCTCAGGGGAGTGCCCATGGAAGTTGCCGTCGCCATCTTCGGGTTGCTCTTCGTGCTGTTCGTGGTCACCGGGGTGTTCCTCACGGTCAAGGCGGCCCAGGCGGCCAAGCGCAGCGTCGACCGCAAGGTCGCCCAGGCCCGGCGGACGGTCGAGGACACCACGCTGCGGGCCCGGCAGTTCACCCAGCCCGGAGTGGTCGGCGAACTGGCACAGCTGCGGCTGACGTTGCGCACGTCCATGCGCGCCACCCAGGAGGTGCTGCGCGCCGGCTCCGCCGACGACGCCTCGCTCGCCGAGGCGGTCCGGCTCTTCGAGCAGCTCAGCGTGCACGGCCATGAGTTGGACGACGACCTCCGCCGGCTGGAGCGCGAGCCCAGCAAGCCCACCATCGCGGCCCGCCTCCCCGAGCTCCGGGAGCGCCTGGAGCGGATCACGCATTCCGCGGAGTCACTGCGCTGGGCCGCCCGGGACCGGGCCCGCAAGTTCGCCGCCGACGACCTGGCCGCGCTGAGCGACCAGATCGACATGGAGGCGGGGGCCCTGCGGCACTGGACGGACGACGGGGCGGAGCCGGACCGGCAGCCGCACGGCACGGACGGGCGGTCGGGGGCTTGGGCCGGGCCGGGTTCCACTGGGGCGGGCGGCCCCGGGGCCGGCGCCGATTCCGGAAGTGGTTCCGGCGCTGCGGCCGGCTTCGGTACGGCTTCGGCGCCTGGTGGCAAGGACTATTCCTGGGGCCCCCTGGAGGAGGAGGCCCCGGCGATTACCGCTCGGGACCCGCGTACCCAGCCGACGTACTCGTGGGAGAAGACCCCGCAACGGGAGACGTCCCGCCGGCGGGCGGAAGACGGCGGCGGGATAGCCGGGTAGCGTCTCCTGTCTCCTGTCCCTCCGCACGGGGATCGCCACCGCTCTCCGTGCCTTGGAATGGCTGTGACCTGGGCGGACTTGGCAGAGCCTTGGCATAACCTGGAAGATCTTCGGAAGGGGCCCGCACTGTCGGGTGCCTGCGTCCCCGGATAACCTCCCAGTCATGTCCCGCCATGTCGCGATCGTCACCGATTCCACGGCCTACCTGCCGCGCGCGGCTGTCGAACGCCACCGCATCACGGCCGTACCGCTGACCGTCGTCCTGGGGGACCAGGCCCTGGAAGAGGGCACCGAGATCTCCGCGAGATCTCTCGCCCAGGCGCTCCAGAAGCGCCGGCCCGTGACGACCTCGCGGCCGAGCCCGGCCGTGTTCGCGGACACCTACCGCACCCTCGCCGCGGCCGGGGCGAACAGCATCGTCTCCCTTCACCTCTCGTCGGAGTTCTCCGGCACGTACGACGCGGCGGTGCTGGCGGCGAAGGACGCCCCGGTGCCGGTACAGGTCGTCGACACCGGGATGGTGGCGATGGCCCTCGGCTTCTGCGCGCTCGCCGCCGCGGAGGCGGTGGACGCCGGCGGGGACGCCGATGACGCGGTGGCCGCCGCCGAGAAGCGCGCCTCGGGCACCTCCGCGTATTTCTACGTGGACACCCTCGACTACCTCCGGCGCGGCGGCCGGATCGGTGCGGCCCAGGCGCTGCTCGGCTCGGCGCTCGCCGTCAAGCCGCTCCTGCAACTCGCCGACGGGCGCATCGAACTGCTGGAGAAGGTCCGTACGGCGTCCAGGGCCATCGCACGCCTGGAGGAGATCGCCGCGGAGCGGGCGGGGGAGGGCCAGGTCGATATCGCGGTCCACCACCTCGCGGCGGCGGAGCGCGCGGACGCACTGGCGCAACGGCTCCAGGAGCGGGTGCCGGGGCTGGACGAGCTGCACGTGAGCGAGGTCGGCGCGGTGATCGGCGCGCACACGGGGCCGGGGTTGTTGGGGGTCGTGGTCTCGCCGAGGTGAGGGCCCGGGTGCGGTTGCTGTCGGCCGCATGCCTGTGTGACGCCTGCGTGACGCCTGTGCGGCCGTTGGTCGGGGTGGTGCAAGGGTGCCAGCTCTTGCCTCGGGTGCTCCTGTGAGTGACGGAGTTGTCCACAACTCGGCACTTATCCACGGGATGTGACGGAGATCCGCGAGAATCGCGTGAGGTCCTTACCGTCGGGGCCATGAGCACTTTTCGCACGGCCTCCTCGCCGGAATCAACGTCAGTGTCGGTGTCCGTTCCCGCACCCGAGCCCTCGATCGGGCCGCCTCATCCGTCCCTCGGATCCTCGAACTCCCTCGTGCCGTCCGTGCGGTGGGGAAGACGGGAGCGGGAGCGAGCACGGGAGTGGAAACGCGAGCGGATGCAGGCTCGGGCGGCGGTGATCTTCGGCGCTGACTCTGAGCGCGGTACGGGAGCAGAGGCTGGTACGGGGGCCGGAAGCGGGAGCGGACTGAGGCGAGCGAGCGATCCCCATGTCGGCGTGGATACCGGAGTGGCTACCGGCGTGGCCACTGGAGTGGATTCCGGTGCGGATTCCGGTTTGGGTGAGAGCGGCCTGGATGAGGGTGGGCGGGGGCCAGCCATGGGTGTGGGTACGGGGGCAGGGGCGGGCCTTGGCCTGAGGGCCGGTGGTGGGCATGGTCCCGGCGGTGGCGGTGGCGGTCGCCGTGGTCGGTCCGACTCGGGTGCGGAGCCGCCGCACGCGCATCGCGCTCCACCGCCCCGTGAGCACGACCCTCCCGGTGCCCGTAGGGCGGAGCGCTGGTGGCCGGCGGTACGTGAACGGCTGCCGCTGTGGCTCCAGTTACGGCTCGGCACGGACCCGAAGGCCCTGGTGGCGCTGGTCCTGGTGCTCGTCGTGGGGGTGGCGTTCGCCGTCCAGCACTTCTGGGCGGCGAGTCCGGAGCCGGTGCGTGCGCCGGGTGCCGACCGGGCGGTTGCGGCGCCCGGCCGAGGCGCCCGCCCGTCGGCCTCGCCGTGGTCATCGGCGCCCGCCTCGTCCTCCGGAGCGATGACCGGCGGGCCACCGGGCGGTACGGGCCGGGTGCTGGTCGTGGATGTCGTGGGGAAGGTCCGGCGGCCCGGAATCCAACGACTGCCGGCGGGCTCACGGGTGACCGATGCGTTGGAGGCCGCGGGCGGTGTGCTGCACGGGGTGGACATCCACGGGCTGAACCGGGCGCGGCTGTTGACCGATGGCGAGCAGATCGCGGTCGGTGCGGCGGGCGCCGGCACCCCAGCCGGCGCGGGCGGGAACGGGCAGGCCGCCGGCGGCGGTGCGGATGGTGGGGGAGGTGGCGCGGGGAGCGGTGGGCCGGGTCTGGCGAGCGGTCCGTTGAGTCTCAACACGGCGACCGCTCAGCAGTTGGATGCCCTGCCCGGAGTGGGCCCGGTCCTGGCCCGCCACATCATCGAATTCCGCACCCAGCACGGCGGGTTCACCTCGGTGGACCAGCTCCGTCAGGTGGCCGGCATCGGTGAGCGCCGGCTTGCCGATCTGCGTCCCTTGGTCACGCCATGACGTCGGACCGGAAGGACGCCACCTCTGATCGGGACAACGCCCACTCCGTTCGTGACCACGTCACGTCTGGTTGGGGCGGTGCAGCCCCTGCCCGGGAGGGCACAGCCGCCGCCAGGAAGGAGGCCGCCTCCGCCCACGATGCCGTGGCGTCGGCGGGTGGCTGGCCGACGGAGAACACCACGACCCGCAACCGGGGTGGTTCGCCGCGCGGTGCGACAGAGGCGAACGGGGCGACAGGGGCGCATCGCAGGGCCGCCGCGAATGGTGCGACAGCGGCGAACGGTGTGGCAGGAGCGCATCGCGTGGCAGTCGCGGGCGGCGCGGCCGAGACGTCCCGGGGCGGCCAGGGCAGCTCCTCGTCCGGCACGGTGGAAGCGGCTCGGAGCGCACCCGCTGACCTGCGACTGGTCGGTCCCGCACTGGCGGCATGGGGGGCCGCAGCGGTGGCGCTGGGTGCGCCGGGTGGTGCGGTGGCCGTGGGCTGCGCGGTGGCCGTGGCACTCGCCGCAGTCGCGCTCTGGCGAGCCAGGACGTTACCGATGTGGCCAGGTGTCTCGACGCGTTCCGCTGCTTCGCGTGGTTCCGGCGGCTCGACCGAGCCCGGTGCGCCGGGTGGTCGCCGGGCAGCGGGTGCCGACGGAGGGGGTGGTGGCGGCCCGGCGTACCGCCGGTCCGCCCGGGGCCGTGGCCCGCGTCGCGGCCGCACCGCGGGGACGCTCGTGGCGCTGGCGGCGGTGTTGCTGTGCGCCGCGGCGGGTGCCGCGTCCGCCGCGCTGCACGCCGCGGACGTGCGGCGCGGGCCGCTGCCCACCTGGGCCCAGCGGTATGCGCAGCTCACGGTGGAACTGGAGGTGACCGACGACCCCCGGATGACCCGGCCCAAGGTACGCGGCTCGCAACGGACGCCGCCGGCGCTGGTGTTCACCGCCGATGCCGTCCGGGTCACGGCGCCGGACGGGACGGTCACCGCCGTCCACACCCCCGTGCTGACGGTCGTCCAGCAGCGCGGCACAAAGAAGGTGAAGGGCACGCGGGAGACGGGGGAAGGGACGTCAGGGCGGCGTGCGGAGGGAGGCGAGGGCGGGGTGTTGCCGGAGTGGCGGAGGTTGTTGCCGTCGACTCGCATCCGGGTGACGGCACGTGCCGCACCGGCGTTGATGGCGGCGGACCGCACGGCCGCCGTGCTGCGGGTGACCGCCGTCGGACCGCCGACTGTGGTGGCGCCGCCATCCGCCCTTCAACGGTTGGCCGGGAGCCTGCGCGCCGGGCTGCGCGAGGCGACCGACGGGCTGAGTCCGGACGCCCGGGCTCTGCTGCCCGGCCTCGTCGTGGGCGACACCTCACGGGTGTCGGCCGATCTCGACGACGCCTTCCGCGCCACCGATCTGACGCATCTGCTCGCCGTCTCCGGCAGCAACCTGACCATCGTGCTCACCGTGCTGGTCGGCCCACCACACCTCGCGAGCCGGGCCGAACGCCGCGGGTTGGCACGCCGCATAGGGCTTTCCCTGCGCGGCACCGCGCTGGTCGGCGGGGCCCTCGCACTCGGTTTCGTCGTTGTGTGCCGCCCGGACCCGAGCGTCCTGCGGGCCGCCGCCTGCGGACTGATCACCCTGCTCGCCATCGGCACCGGCCGCCGCCGCACACTGCTGCCCGCGCTCGCCGCCGCCGTCCTGCTCCTGGTCCTCTACGACCCGTGGCTGGCCCGGCGCTACGGATTCCTGCTCTCCGTCCTGGCCACGGGCGCACTGCTCCTGCTCGCTCCGCGCTGGAGCGCCGCCCTCCAGCGGCGCCGGGTCCCACCCCGACTCGCCGAGGTGATCGCCGCAGCGGCCGCCGCCCAGGCAGTCTGCGCACCCGTGATCGCGGTGATCGCGGCCCGGGTGGGACTGGTCGGAGTGCCCTGCAACCTGCTCGCCGAACTGGCCGTGGCACCCGCGACGATCCTGGGGTTCGCGGCACTCGCCGTCGCTCCGGTGTCCCTGCCGGTCGCCGAGCTGCTGGCGTGGTGTGCGGGCTGGCCGGCCGAGTGGATCGCCGGCGTCGCCCGTACGGGGGCGGAGCTGCCGGGTGCGGAGGTCGACTGGCCCGGCGGCTGGGTGGGGGGACTGGCGCTCGCCGCGGTCACCGTGGTGCTGTGGGCGGTCGGCCGCCGGGTGCTGCGCCGCCGCTGGGTGTGTGCGCTGTGCGCGTTGGTCCTGGTCCTGGCGGTGTGCCGCCCCGCGCCGTTGACCCGTGTGCTGACCGGTTGGCCGCCGCCGGACTGGCGGGTGGTGGCCTGTGATGTGGGGCAGGGCGACGGACTGGTGCTGGCGGCCGGTGACGGCACGGCGTTGGTGGTGGACACCGGGCCCGAGCCCCGCGCCATCGACCGCTGCTTGGCCGGACTTGGTGTCCACCGCATCCCTTTGATCATCCTGACGCACTTTCACGCGGATCACGTGGATGGTCTGCCCGGCGTACTGCGCGGGCGTTCGGTCGGCGCGATCGAGACCACGACCTTTCAAGAACCCGCCACACAAGCGAAGTTCGTGCACGGCATTGCGGCCCAGGCCCACGTGCCCGTCCTCCGCGCCGCACCGGGGGAGCGGCGTCAGCTGGGCCCCCTTACGTGGGAAGTCCTCTGGCCCACTGCCTCGTTGGGGCCGCAGCCGTCGCCTGGTGGCGGTGAGTTCTCCGGGCCCAATGATGCAAGCGTGGCGCTGCTCGTGCGGACGGGCGGGCTGACCGTCCTGCTGCCCGGCGATCTCGAACCACCTGCCCAGCAGTCGCTGTTGGCCGCCCACCCGGAGCTGACCGCCGTCGACGTCCTGAAGGTCGCACACCATGGCTCCGCCTATCAGGAACCGCAGTTGATGCAGCGCCTGATACCGCGCCTGGCGCTCATCTCCTGCGGCGCCGGCAACCCGTACGGGCATCCCGCACCGCGCACCGTCGCGGCGCTGCGAGCCGGGGGCACCCTGGTGCTGCGTACCGACACCGATGGCGCCATTGCGGTCGTCGGCACCCCCGGCAAACTGTCTGCTGTGGTCGGCGGCCGCCGGTCCAGGGGCCGGTCTGGAGGCCGGTCCGGAGAACGAACCCGAAGCTGTCTCGGAGGCCGGCTCAGGGGTCGGTTCGAACGGAGGCTGCGGGGGCGCTCGCGAGGAGAAGCACGAGGAAGACCACGAGCCCGACGGGGCAGGTGGAGAGCCACGCGCGACAGGGCGCCGACGAGGCGTTGACAGCGCCGACCCGGCGGCAACCCAACCGCGACGTGGAGACGACAGCTGCATCGCAGTGACGACAACTGCGTCGCAGTGACGACAGTGACAACGTAGAGACGACACAGGAGAGGACGAGACCTGATGGACGAGGTCACCGCGGATGCCTATCTCCGGCGGATAGCCGCTGCCCGACCGGGCAGCCCCGACGACGAGGCGCTGCGCGCGCTGCACTTGCGCCATCTGCGGGCCGTGCCGTTCGAGAACCTCGCCATTCATCTGGGCGAGGAGATCGTGCTGGCGGAGCAGCCGCTGCTGGACAAGATCGTCCGAGCTCGCCGGGGCGGGTTCTGTTACGAGCTCAACGGCGCCTTCGCGGCACTGCTCCGGACGCTGGGGTACGAGGTCGAGCTGCTGGCGGCGCGGGTGTTCGGGCCCGAGGGGATCGGGATTCCGTACGACCATCTGGCGCTGCGGGTCCGCACGTGCACCGGGTCCTGGCTGGTGGACGTCGGCTTCGGGCGGCACAGTCATCATCCGCTGCGGCTGGACAGCGAGGCGGAGCAGACGGACCCCGGGGGCCTCTTCCGCATAGTGGAGACGCCGGAGGGGGACCTCGATGTCTACCGGGACGGGGAGGCGCAGTACCGGCTGGAGCAACGCCCGCGTGAGCTGGTGGATTTTGAGGCCGGTTGCTGGTGGCAGCGTACGTCGCCCAGTTCGCACTTCAGACGGTCGCTGGTCTGCTCGCGGCTCACGGAGAACGGCCGGGTGACGCTCTCCGGGCGCACGCTGGTGATCACCGGTGCCGACGGCGCCCGGGAGGAACGCGAACTGGACGCGGCCGAGGTCCTGCCGGCCTACCGCAGCCATTTCGGCGTCGTACTGGACCGGGAACCCGTCCTCGTCAGTGCGGGGGAGGAGGACGAGCGGGGCGGGTGGAGGGACTGATTCCGCGCCGTCGCCCCCTCGTGGGCGGGCTCGCGGCCTCGCGACCCCGGTGGGCGTCGTGGCTGGGCGGCCGGGGTGGTTACTCGGTCTCGCGCCAGCCGTCGTACTCCGTGGCGAGGGCATCCAGGCGGGCCGCGTCGTAGGAGGCGTCGGGGTCCTCGACCACGACCAGCCACTGCGCGTCCTCGGCGTCGTCCTCACCGGCCAGGGCGTCCCGTACCAGCTGGGGTTCCTCGGTGACACCGAAGCGTTCGGTCAGTGCCTCGGCCACTTCCTCGGCGGCGTCGCGGTCGGGGAGGACGAGGACGTGGCGTCCGTAGTGGGTGTGGTTCACCGGTCCATTGTCCGGCAGGGTCCCGCGGCGAGGGACCGGGGACCGGGGAACCAGGGGCTGGGGAACCGGGGACCGAGGGCGGCTGCCCAAGGGACGGCTCAGCAGCAACAGGGGGCAGTAGCGGACCCACCGCCGCACGGAGAAGAGAGAAGGGAGGGAAGCGGCAGGGCGTGGTCACCGCCGGCCGGAGCGGGTGGTCGGGGCCGGGTGCGGACGGGGTTGTCGGTGGGGCGTGGGATGCTGGGACGCGATGGCCAGGAAGACAGCTAACGACGATCTGCTCGCCCCCGTCACGATCGCGGTGGGGCAGGAGGAGCTGCTGCTCGAACGCGCGGTGCAGCAGGTGGTGGCCGCTGCCCGGGCGGCCGACGCGGACACCGACGTGCGGGACCTCACCCCCGATCAGCTCCAGCCCGGCACCCTCGCCGAGCTCACCAGCCCCTCGCTCTTCGCCGAGCGCAAGGTCGTGGTGGTGCGCGCTTCCCAGGATCTTTCGGCGGACACCGTCAAGGACGTGAAGGCGTATCTCGGCTCGCCCGCCGAGGAGATCACCCTGGTCCTGCTGCACGCCGGCGGAGCCAAGGGCAAGGGGCTGCTGGACGCGGCCCGCAAGGCAGGGGCGCGCGAAGTGGTCTGCCCCAAGATGACCAAGCCCGCCGACCGCCTCTCCTTCGTCCGCGGCGAGTTCCGAGCTTCCGGCGGCTCCGCCACACCGGAAGCCTGCCAGGCGCTGGTGGACGCCATCGGCAGCGATCTGCGCGAGCTGGCGTCGGCCTGCGCACAGTTGGTCGCCGACGTCGAGGGCACGATCGACGACGCCGTGGTCGCGCGCTACTACACCGGTCGCGCGGAGGCGTCGAGCTTCACCGTCGCCGACCGCGCGGTCGAAGGCCGGGCCGCGGAGGCGCTGGAGGCGCTGCGCTGGGCGATCGCGACCGGCGTCGCCCCCGTCATGATCACCAGCGCCCTGGCGCAGGGCGTCCGGGCCATCGGCAAGCTCGCCTCCGCCCCGCGCGGTGCCCGCCCCGGCGATCTCGCCCGCGAGCTGGGCATGCCGCCGTGGAAGATCGACCGGGTCCGGCAGCAGATGCGCGGCTGGTCGGCGGACGGCGTCGCGACGGCGCTGCGCGCGGTGGCCGAGGCCGATGCGGGGGTGAAGGGCGGCGGGGACGATCCCGAATACGCCCTGGAGAAGGCCGTGGTGACGATCGCGCGGGCGGCCCGCTCCCGGTAGCCGCACCGGTGCGGTGAGGGGCGCGCCAACGGTGATCCCATGACGCCGGCATGCCGCGCGCGCCACCAACGCGGCAGCTCACCACCGCAGTTGATCACCCCAGCCCCTCAACCCACCCCATCAACCCCTCACTCCAGCCCCTCAACTCAGCACCTCAGTGGTGCAGTTGCTTGAGGGTCTCCTTGGTGCTGGTTTCCAGCATCGTGGCGATCTCGGCGGAGGTCGGCGGTTTGGTGCCGCTGGTGCTCGCCGTATAGCTCGACCAGGTCGCCTGGTACGTCATCCAGCCGTCGCGGACGGCGAGGATCACATACGCACTGTTGTTGCTGCCGGGGACGTCGTTGCGGGTCACGAGGTAGGCCTCGTCGCCGATGCCGGACACGGGCTCGACCTTGTACGCGATCGAGGTCTGCTGCTTCTCGTACGCACGGTAGGTGTCGGCGAACTCCGGGGCCGGGTCGGCCTTCTTGTGCAGGGTGACGGAGCTGTAGACCCAGGTCGAGGAGTAGCTGGTGGGGCCGGTGTTGTCCGTGGTGAGGGAGATGTTGCACCACATCGAGTCCATCGAGGTCATCCGCGACCCGCTGTGCTGCGGGTTCGGCGGGGACGACGGACTCGACGAACCCGGCGTACTCGCTCCCGAGCCGGTGCTGCTGTCCGTGCTCGGCTTCGCCTTGTAGTGGGCGTTCTCGAACGGGGCGAGGGAGGTCGCGGCGCAGAGGTCGCCCCGGTAGGCGTAGCCCTTGAGGTCGGGGTCGGGCTCCGAGGAGAACGCGCCGGCGGCGAAGAGCGCGGAGGCCCCGATCGCCGTGGCGGCGACCGCGCCGCCGACGGCCCACAGCCAGCCGGAGACGCCCCGACGGGCCGTTCCACCGGCAACGCCGCCGGGGACCTCTCCGGAGGTGCCGCCGGGCGGCGGCCCGTAGGCCCCACCCGGTGCGCCGAAGGCGCCCGGTGCCGGATAGCCGTAGCCGCCCGGTTCCTGAGGTGGGGCGGGCGGTGCTCCTGGGGGCGGCGGGCCCTGCGTGCCCTGCGGGATCGGTTGGGCGTAGGGATTCTGCTGGGCGGGCACCGGAGGTTGCGGTGCGGGAGGCGGGCCGTAGGCGGGAGGTTCCGGCGCCGCGAAGGGATTGTTCTGGTCCCCCGTGTTGGACATGGCGGCAGCGTAGCGGACATCTCCGGATAGGGGACCCGCCGTGGAGCGGCCTGAGGGGAACACGGCCGGAGCCGGGCCGGACGGCAGGCCGGAGTCGGTTCGTCGGCGGGCCGGAGTCAGGCCGGAGCCCGTTCGACGTCCCGACCTGAGCCCGCTCGACGTCTCGACCCGAGCCCGTTCGACGTCTCGACCGGAGCCCATTCGACGTCCCGACCGGAGCCCGTTCGACGTCCCGACCAGAGCCCCTACAGCCCCCCCGCACACAACAAAAAGACCCCGCCGGCCCGAAACGGGCACCGGCGGGGTCTTCCCCATCCACATACGTGGATTCAGTGTGTGTGGCTGCTCGGCGGGTTGGATACCGCGGAGGAGCCGGGTGCGCCGCACCCGCGTGGCGAACGCAGGCCGCGTGCAGCGCGGTGGTGCACCGGCAGGGAGCGGAGAGAGGGGCCGCTGGGTCCCTGGCGGCAGGGTGACCGCGGCGGGCGCGGTCGGGGCAGAGGGTCAGCCCTTGAGGGAGGCGACCTTCTTGGCCAGCGCCGACTTCTTGTTGGCGGCGTTGTTCTTGTGCAGCACACCCTTGCTGACGGCCTTGTCGAGCTTCTTGGCCGCCACGGCCTGGGCGGCGGTGGCCTTCTGGAGGTCACCGGCCTCGATGGCCTCGCGGGTGCGACGGATCGCGGTCTTCAGCGAGGACTTGACAGCCTTGTTGCGCTGACGAGCCTTCTCGTTGGTCTTGATCCGCTTCATCTGGGACTTGATGTTCGCCACGAAAGAGCCTTTTCAGGTTCGTTGGAGTTTCGAGTCGCGCCTCGTATGGAGAGAGGGTACGAAGCGCAGTGGACCAGGCTACCAGCAGGGTTTACGAGCGCCCAAACCGGGCTGGGGGCCGCATCCGGCAAGGGCTCCCGGACCGGCGGCCCGGTCCGGCGCGCCCCGGGCGCCGCGCCCCGCCCCCGTGCCCCCGGGCGCGGCCCCGCCCCGCCCGCCCCGGCTGCCCGAACCGCCCCACCCCCTGCGCTCATGGGACGATGGGGGAGACCTCACAAGACCGAGTCCCGCCTACCCGCGTTCACTGAATGGACCCTGCGTGCCCGCGACCCCTACGAACGTGCCGGAGCCGAGCCGTACCGACCCGGCGCTCCTCCGTAACTTCTGCATCATCGCGCACATCGACCACGGCAAGTCGACGCTCGCCGACCGGATGCTCCAGCTCACCGGTGTCGTCGACCAGCGGCAGATGCGCGCGCAGTACCTCGACCGCATGGACATCGAGCGCGAGCGCGGTATCACGATCAAGTCCCAGGCGGTCCGGCTGCCCTGGAGTCCCTCCGAGGGCGAAGAGGGAAGTGGCACGACCCACATCCTGAACATGATCGACACGCCGGGCCACGTCGACTTCACCTACGAGGTCTCCCGCTCGCTGGCCGCGTGCGAGGGCTGCATCCTCCTCGTCGACGCCGCCCAGGGGATCGAGGCCCAGACCCTCGCCAACCTCTACCTGGCGATGGAGAACGACCTCACGATCATCCCCGTCCTCAACAAGATCGACCTGCCGGCCGCGCAGCCGGAGAAGTTCGCCGCGGAGCTGGCGAACCTGGTCGGCTGCGAGCCCGAGGACGTCCTGAAGGTCTCCGCCAAGACCGGCGTCGGCGTGCCCGAGCTGCTGGACAAGGTCGTCCGCGAGGTGCCGGCCCCGGTCGGCGTCAAGGACGCCCCCGCCCGCGCGATGATCTTCGACTCGGTCTACGACGCGTACCGCGGTGTCGTGACGTACGTGAAGGTCGTCGACGGCACGCTCGGCAAGCGCGAGCGCATCAAGATGATGTCGACCGGCGCCGCGCACGAGCTGCTGGAGATCGGGACGAACTCCCCGGAGATGAAGCCGGCCGACGGCCTGTCCGTCGGCGAGGTGGGCTATCTGATCACTGGTGTGAAGGACGTCCGGCAGTCCAAGGTGGGTGACACGATCACCCAGCTCAGCAAGGGTGCCGTGGAGCCCCTCGGCGGCTACAAGGACCCCAAGCCGATGGTGTTCTCGGGGCTGTACCCGCTCGACGGTTCGGACTACCCCGAGCTGCGCGACGCGCTGGACAAGCTCCAGCTCAACGACGCCGCGCTGGTCTATGAGCCGGAGACCTCCGCGGCCCTGGGCTTCGGTTTCCGCGTCGGCTTCCTGGGCCTGCTGCACCTGGAGGTCATCCGGGAGCGCCTGGAGCGCGAGTTCGGCCTGGACCTGATCGCCACCGCGCCGAACGTGGTCTACCGGGTGGAGATGGAGGACGGCACCGAGCACACCGTCACCAACCCCAGCGAGTTCCCGACCGGCAAGATCGACGTGGTGCACGAGCCGGTGGTCCGGGCCACGATCCTGGCGCCCAGCGAGTTCATCGGCGCGATCATGGAGCTGTGCCAGACCCGCCGCGGTGCGCTGATGGGCATGGACTACCTCTCCGAGGACCGGGTCGAGATCCGCTACACCCTGCCGCTCGCCGAGGTCGTCTTCGACTTCTTCGACCAGCTCAAGTCCAAGACCCGCGGCTACGCCTCGCTGGACTACGAGCCCACCGGCGAGCAGACCTCCGACCTGGTCAAGGTCGACATCCTGCTGCACGGTGACAAGGTCGACGCGTTCTCCGCGATCACGCACAAGGACAAGGCGTACGCCTACGGCGTGCGGCTGGTCGCCAAGCTGCGCGAGCTGATCCCGCGGCAGAACTTCGAGGTGCCGATCCAGGCCGCCATCGGCAGCCGGGTCATCGCCCGTGAGACGGTCCGCGCCATCCGCAAGGACGTCCTCGCCAAGTGCTACGGCGGTGACATCTCCCGTAAGCGGAAGCTGCTGGAGAAGCAGAAGGAAGGCAAGAAGCGGATGAAGATGGTCGGCAGCGTGGAGGTCCCGCAGGACGCCTTCATCGCGGTGCTGTCCTCGGATTCCGACGGCGAGAGCAAGTCGAAGAAGTAGGGCACGGGAGCAGCGGCGGGCGCAGTGCCCGCGGGCGGGGCGTCGGTTCCTTGGGGAGCCGGCGCCCTGCTGCCGTTTCCGGTGGGCGCGGCGCGCACCGCGCGGAGGCCCGCCGGTCAAGCGTGTGTCGTATGCACCTATCGCGCGGGTCACATCGTGGACCAGTCGGGTGCAGCCCCTTACGCAGCGGCGTCACGCGCTCTACCCTGATCACTGCTCGAAGGTTACTCGCGAGTCACCAGCAACGTAGCGGGCCCCGGAGGACGCCGTGACCGACACTCACACGCTGATCGACAACCGGCCGCCTTCGGTGGCGACCCTCTTCCTGGAGCGGGTCGCGGCCACCCCGGATGCCGAGGCCTACCGCTATCCCGTTCCGCCCGCCTCCGGCACCGGACCGGACGACTGGAAGTCGCTGACCTGGGCCGAGGCCGCCGAGCGGGTCCGCGCCGCGGCCGCCGGGCTGATCTCGCTGGGCGTGCGCCCCGAGGAGCGGGTGGCGCTGGCCGCGGGCACCCGGGTGGAGTGGATCCTCGCCGACCTCGGCGTCCTCTGCTCCGGCGCCGCCACCACCACCGTCTACCCCTCCACCAACGCCGACGAGACCGCGTTCATCCTGGCCGACTCCGGCAGCCGCGTACTGATCGCGGAGGACGCCGGACAGCTCGCCAAGGCCCGCCAGAAGCGCGCCGAACTCCCCGAGCTGGCGCACGTCGTGGTCATCGACGAGGCCGACGCGCAGCCCGCGGAGGACGACCCGGAGGGATGGCTGCTCTCCCTCGCCGAGCTGGAGAAGCGCGGCACCGCCTACCTGGAGCAGCACCCGGAGTGCATCAAGGAGCGGGTCGCCGCGCTCCGCGCCGACCAACTGGCCACCCTGATCTACACCTCCGGGACCACCGGCCGCCCCAAGGGCGTGCGGCTGCCGCACGACTGCTGGGCGTACATGGCCCGCGCGATCCAGGCGACCGGACTGGTCACCCCCGACGACGTGCAGTACCTCTGGCTGCCGCTGGCGCACGTCTTCGGGAAGGTGCTGACCGCCGGGCAGATCTCCGTCGGGCACGTGATCGCGGTGGACGGCCGGGTCGACAAGATCATCGAGAATCTGCCGGTGGTCCGGCCCACGTACATGGCGGCCGTCCCGCGGATCTTCGAGAAGGTCTACAACGGCGTCGCGGCCAGGGCCCGGGAGGGCGGCGCCGCCAAGTACAAGATCTTCCAGTGGGCGGCCGGAGTGGCCCGGGAGTACGCCAAGGCCTCCCAGGAGAACTTCCGGCACACCGGCAACGCCTCGGTGCCGTTCGCGCTGGCCGCCAAGCACAAGGTCGCCGACGCCCTGGTCTACGCCAAGCTGCGGGAGGCGTTCGGCGGCCGGCTGCGCGCCGCGATCTCCGGCTCGGCCGCCCTCGCCCCCGAGATCGGCTACTTCTTCGCCGGCGCCGGCATCCACATCCTGGAGGGCTACGGCCTGACGGAGTCCAGCGCCGCCAGCTTCGTCAACCCCGGCGAGGCGTACCGCACCGGCACCGTCGGCAAGCCGCTGCCCGGCACCGAGGTGCGGATCGCCGAGGACGGCGAGATCCTGCTGCGCGGTCCGGGCATCATGCAGGGCTACCACGGCCTGCCCGACAAGACCGCCGAGGTGCTGGAGGAGGACGGCTGGTTCCACACCGGCGACATCGGCGAGCTGTCCGCGGACGGCTATCTGCGGATCACCGACCGCAAGAAGGACCTGATCAAGACCTCCGGCGGCAAGTACATCGCGCCGGCCGAGGTGGAGGGCCAGTTCAAGGCGGTCTGCCCGTTCGTCTCCAACGTGGTGGTGCACGGCGCCAACCGGAACTTCTGCACCGCCCTGATCGCGCTGGACGAGCCGACCATCCTCAAGTGGGCCCAGGAGCACGGCCTGGGCGGCCGGAGCTATGCCGAGGTCGTCGCCACCGACCAGGTCCGCGCGCTGATCGACGGCTATGTGGAGCGGGTCAACGCGGGGCTCCAGCGGTGGCAGCAGATCCGCAAGTTCCGGTTGCTGCCGCGCGACCTGGACATCGAGCACGGGGAGATCACCCCCAGCCTCAAGATCAAGCGGCCGGTGGTGGAGCGGGCGTTCAAGGATCTGCTCGACGACATGTACGCCGGGGCGCGGGAGGCGTAGCTCTTCTCGTCACGCTCCCGTCGTCGGCCCGGAGGGTGCGCGCGGGCCGGGCCGTGCCGCGCCACGGGCCCCGGCCCGCCGCCTGCGCCCCGTCGCCGCGGGTCGGCCAGACCCGTCGCGGGTCAGCCGAATCGGCGCCTCTGACCACGCACTTCCGTGACTCACCGCTTATGCGTGCGCTCGTTCTGTCACTCTGGCGGGAGGCGCATCCGGCGCCGTTGAGGAACCGCTCGGGAGTTGCTCAATGAGGATGACAACTACGGCCGGACGGAACGACGTTGCACACGGCGTCGCAGGGGCCGCCGCCCGCTCCCTGCGGGCCACGCTGCCCGGCGACCCGCGGGCGGCGGCGGCCGCGCGGCAGTTCGTCCGGTCCGCCTTCGCGGACTGGACCGCGCGGCGGCTGCCCGGCGCCGACGGGCTCACCGACCGGCTGGCGGACGAAACGGTGCTGCTGGTCAGCGAGTTGGTGACCAACGCGGTGGTGCACGCGGGCACCACCGTCGAGTTGCTCTGCCGCCTCGAGGCCGCCGAGGAACCGTTCCCGCACCCCGACGACGTCCCGGACACCGCCCCCGCGGAGCCGCCCCGCCCCGGCCTGGTCGTCGAGGTCTCCGACCGGCACCCCACCCAGCCCGTACGGGCCCGCGAGGACTCCGGCGCCCACGAGGGCGGCGGCCATGGGCTCCGGCTGATCAGCGCGGTCGCCGAAGCCTGGGGCGTCACCTACCGGCGGG
Organism: Streptomyces sp. NPDC093097; assembly: GCF_044754325.1. Taxonomy (NCBI): domain Bacteria; kingdom Bacillati; phylum Actinomycetota; class Actinomycetes; order Kitasatosporales; family Streptomycetaceae; genus Streptomyces; species Streptomyces sp. NPDC093097. Next base: position 228,199 of record NZ_JBIVOW010000003.1, on the reverse strand, counting down.
CGATGAAGACGGTGTGGTTCCGGTTGCCGATCGGCGCCCCCGACGCCACCTGGCCGGAACCGGACACCCCGGACGCCGCCTACGCCCCGTACGGCACCTGCGGCACCGGGGACGCCGGTGCCGCCTACGACGCCTTCGACGACCGGGCGTTCCGGCGCGACCTGCGGGCCTCCGAACTCCTCGCCCCGGTGCCGCGCCGCCCCGCCCCGCCCGAGGACCGCCCCGCAGGGGACCGCGGCGGCGTCGACAGCGGTGCGCTGTCCTTCCTCGCGGAGGCGTCCGACTTGCTTTCCGGCCAGCTGGACGCCGACCAGGTCGCCTCGCTGACCGCCCAGTTGATCGTCCCGCGGCTCGCCGACTGGTGCGCGGTGTGGCTGCACGACGGCGACGGCGGCGCCCCCGGGCGCGGCCTCACCGAGGACGGCGAGGCGCCGCGGCTCGCCCGCGTCTGGCACATGTGCGAGGGCCGGATCGACTCGCTGCGCACCGTGCTGGAGAAGGATCCGCCGGGCCTGGGGGACTGCGTCACCGGCAGCGGGCCGATCCCGGCGCCCTGGCCCTGGCCGGACCGGCCGGCCGACGAGCCCGGCGGCGCCGCCCTGGCCTGCCCGCTGGTCGCCGGCGGCCGCCGGCTGGGCACCGTGCTGCTGGGCCGGGGCGGGCTGCGGCGGTTCCCCGGCGAGGTGGTCGCGCTGACCGAGGACCTGTGCCGCCGGGCCGCCCGCGCGGTCGCCACCGCCCGCGCCTACAGCCGCCAGGAGCGCATCAGCCGGGTCCTCCAGCGCCGGCTGCTGCCGCAGGGCCGGGCCCGGGTGCCCGGGGTGGCGTCGGCGGTGGTCTACGAGCCGCGCGAGGGCGCCTGGGCCGGCGGCGACTTCTGGGACCTCTTCGACGGCGGGGACGGCCGCTGGTGCTTCGCCCTCGGCGACGTCTGCGGCAGCGGCCCCGAGGCCGCCGCGGTCACCGGGCTGGCCCGCCCCGTACTGCGGCTGCTGGCCCGGGACGGCTTCGGCGTCGCCGAGGTCCTCGACCGGCTCAACAAGACCATGGCCCGGGAGGCCGCGGACTCCGTCGCGGCGGTCGCGGCGGCGGTGGCGGCGGCCGGCGCGGGCGCGGAGGCCCCGGTGGAGATCCGCGAGGAGGGCGAACAGGCCCGCTTCCTCTCGCTCCTCTACGGCGAGATCGCCCCGTACGGCGGCGGCTCCGGCGGCGCCCGCTGCACCCTCGCCAGCGCCGGCCATCCGCTGCCGCTGGTCCTGGGCGCCGACGGTGCGGTCCGGGTCGTCGCGGCGCCGCAGATGCTGCTGGGCGTCGTCGGGGACGCGACCTACGTCAGCGAGTCCTTCGACCTGTGCCCCGGGGAGACGCTGCTGTGCGTCACGGACGGGGTGACCGAGCGCCGCTGCGGCCGGCGGTTCTTCGACGACGAGGACGGGCTGGCCGGCGCGCTCGCCGCGGCCGCCGGCCAGAGCGCCGAGGCCATCGCCGAGCACATCCGCCGCACGGTCCACGCCTTCGGGCCGACCCCGCCCGACGACGACCTGGCGCTGATGGTCCTCCAGGCCGCGGGCGGGGGAGGGTGCCCGTAGGGGGGTGTCGAACGGTTCCCGTAGGGGGTGGGAGCGCCCCCTGCGGGGCCACAACGAGGCGGGTGGGGGAGATATTCCGAGGTCGCACGGCCGGGCGGCGGCTTCCGGCCCGTCGGGGACGGACCCGTGGCCGGACGGTGGCACAAGGGCACCGGACGGCAGCGCCGACCGCCCCCGAAGCCGGCTCGAAGCCGGCCCGAAGCGGGCTCGAAGCGGGCTCGAAGCGGGCTCGAGGCCGGCCCGGCTTCAGCCCTCACCCCCACCCCCGGCACACCCCGAACCGGAACTCCCCGCCATGACGGACAATGGACCCCATGCCTTCCGCACTGCCAGATGGTGAGCCGATGCCCGAGGACGGGGCGCTGCCCCGCCATGCGCTGACCGGCGCCGCCGAGCGCCCCCTGGGCTTCTATCTGCACGTGCCGTACTGCGCCACCCGCTGCGGCTACTGCGACTTCAACACCTACACCGCGAGCGAACTGCGCGGCCCCGGCGGCGCCCTGGCCTCCCGCGAGAACTACGCCGACACCCTCGTCGAGGAGGTCCGGCTGGCCCGCAAGGTGCTGGGCGACGACCCCCGCCCGATCGAGACGGTCTTCGTCGGCGGCGGCACCCCGACCCTGCTGCCCGCGGCCGACCTCGGCCGGATGCTGGCCGCGCTGCGCGACGAGTTCGGCCTGGCGCCGGACGCCGAGATCACCACCGAGGCCAACCCGGAGTCGGTCGACCCGCGCTACCTCGCCGAGCTGCGCGCCGCCGGCTTCAACCGCCTCTCCTTCGGCATGCAGAGCGCCCGGCAGCACGTCCTGAAGATCCTCGACCGCACGCACACCCCGGGCCGCCCCGAAGCCTGCGTCGCCGAGGCCCGCGCGGCCGGCTTCGCGCACGTCAATCTCGACCTGATCTACGGAACCCCCGGCGAGTCCGACGACGACTGGCGCGCCTCCCTGGACGCCGCCGTCGGCGCCGGCCCGGACCACATCTCCGCCTACGCCCTGATCGTCGAGGAGGGCACCCAGCTGGCCCGCCGGATCCGCCGCGGCGAGATCCCGATGACCGACGACGATGTGCACGCCGACCGCTACCTGATCGCCGAGGAGCGCCTCACCGCCGCCGGCTTCTCCTGGTACGAGGTCTCCAACTGGGCCACCACCGAGGCCGCCCGCTGCCGCCACAACGAGCTGTACTGGACCGGCGCCGACTGGTGGGGCGCCGGCCCCGGCGCGCACAGCCACGTCGGCGGCATCCGCTGGTGGAACGTCAAGCACCCCGCCGCCTACGCCCAGGCCCTGACCGAGGGCCGCTCGCCGGGCGCCGGCCGTGAGGTGCTGGCCGACGAGGACCGCCGCGTCGAGCGGATCCTCCTCGAACTCCGGCTCGCCGCCGGCTGCCCGCTCTCCCTCCTCGCCCCCGCGGGCGCCCGCGCCGCCGCCCGCGCACTGGCCGACGGCCTCCTGGAGCCCGGCCCGTACGAGGCCGGACGGGCGGTGCTGACGCTCCGCGGCCGACTGCTCGCGGACGCCGTGGTCCGCGACCTGGTGGACTGACGGGGCCGACGAGACCGACGGGACCGGCCGGGGCCGACGGGACCGCCGGGAGGGAAGGGACCGCCGGGAGGGAAGGGACCGCCGGGACCGGTGGGGCCGACTCCTGACCAACGACCTGCCCCGCAGCCCCGCAACTCCGCAGCCCCGCAACGCCCCCCGCGCCTCAACACCCCATAAACACCGAGGACTTCAACGCGACGTCAGCGCGACGTCAATGCGTCAGCGGCCGGGACGACCGCCCCGACGCCGTGTCGATCTCGTCATGGGCCTTGGTCAGCAGCTGCATCGCCAGGTCGTTGAGGGCTCTTGCCCCCGCGACCTCCTCGCCGACCCGGGGCTGGTTCCCGTCAGCGGGGTGGCGGCTGGCGTAACCATGGGACCGCACCTCGGTCCCGTCCGGCAGCCGTACCAGTGCGGCGGCCCGGGTGCGGTGGGTGTCCTCCTCGAATTCCATCTCGACATGCCATCCGACAGCGGTCTTCAACATGGCGGTCACCTCCGGGGTCGCTGCTACCAGAGTGCGCTCACCACCGGCCCCGCGCACGGTGTGCACCGGGGCCCGGGCCGCCCCGGAGGCCGTCAGCGGCCGTCCTCCGCCTCCGGCGCCGTCACGAAGTCGATCAGCTCTTCCACCCGCCCCAGCAGGGCCGGCTCCAGGTCCCGGTAGGACCGCACGCGGGACAGGATCCGCTGCCAGGCCGCGCCGGTGTTCTCCGGCCAGCCCAGCGCCCGGCACACCCCGGTCTTCCAGTCCTGGCCCCGGGGGACCTCCGGCCACGCCGCGATGCCCACCGAGGACGGCTTCACCGCCTGCCACACGTCGATGTACGGATGGCCGACGACCAGCACGTCCGCGTCCGTCACCGACGCGGCGATCCGGGACTCCTTGGAGCCGGGGACGAGATGGTCCACCAGGACGCCGAGGCGGGCGTCCGGACCGGGGGAGAACGCCTCGACGATCGCCGGGAGGTCGTCGACGCCCTCCAGGTACTCCACGACGACGCCCTCGATCCGCAGGTCGTCGCCCCAGACGCGCTCCACCAACTCGGCGTCGTGCCGGCCCTCCACATAGATGCGGCCGGCCCGGGCGACCCGGGCGCGGGCCCCGGGGACCGCGATCGAGCCGGAGGCGGTGCGCGCCGGACCGCTCGCCGCCGGCCGGGCCGGCGGCCGTACCAGGGTGACGGTCCGCCCCTCCAGGAGGAAGCCGCGCGGCGCCATCGGGAACACCCGGTGCTTGCCGAAGCGGTCTTCCAGGGTCACCGTCGCTCCCTCGGCGGTCTTCTCGCAGCGGATGACGGCACCGCAGTAGCCCGTCGCCACCTCCTCCACGACCAGCCCGGGATCGGCCGGCACCTCGGGCACCGGCTTCGGCTTCTTCCAGGGGGGAGTGAGGTCGGGGCTGTAGTGCCTGCTGTGCATGCGGGTCTGCTTCCCTACGGGTCGGCGGTTCGGCGGGATACGGGTCTACGGGGCACGGGCCACGGGACGGGCCCACAGGGCGCGGGCGGGCCGGGCCGCCCATGGGGACGGCGGCGGCCGGTGGTCAGGGCAACGGGCCGCGCCTCAGGGGGAGTTCGGCCCGAAGCGGGCGGCCAGGGCGTCGCGCTGGGCGCGGACGAAACCGGCGTCGACCACCGCGCCGTGGCCCGGTACATAAAGGGCGTCCTCGCCGCCCAGTGCCAGCAGCCGGTCCAGCGCGGCGGGCCACCGCCGGGGCAGCGCGTCCGGGCCGGCCTGCGGTTCGCCGGACTCCTCGACCAGGTCGCCGCAGAAGACGATCTCCCGTTCACCGGCCCGCCCGGGCACCAGGACGGCCAGGTCGTGGGCGGTGTGGCCGGGGCCGATGCCGGCCAGCAGCGCCGTCCGGTCCCCGAGGTCGACGGTCAGCCGGTCGTGCACCTCGTGGTGCGGGGCGACCAGCAGGTCCGCGGCCTCCTCGGCGGCGTCGGGGTCCACGCCGTGCCGGACCGCGTCGTGCCGCAGCACGTCCTTGCTCTGCCGGAGGAGTTCGCCCACCCCCGCCGCGCCGTACACCGTCACGCCGGCGAAGGCCGCGGTGCCCAGTACGTGGTCGAAGTGCGGGTGGGTGAGCGCGACATGTGTCACATCGCGGCCCAGCACCCCGCGGATCGTGCGGCGCAGCTCCGCCCCGGCGGCGAGGGTCGGCCCGGTGTCGACGAGCAACACCCCCTCGGAACCGGCGATCACGCCGATCGTCTCGTCCCAGCCGGGCATCCGGCGCCGGACGACCCCGGTGCCGAGCTGCTCCCAGCCGGCCTCTTCCCATGTGGTGCGCATGGCAGGACGCTAGCGCCCTCGCGATAGCGTTGCCCGGCGCCCGGCGGAAACGGCCGTTCCGCACAGTCCGCGGCGGTCCGGTTCCGCCGCATTTCGGGGTCCGGGCCAGGGTTCGCGCAAGGGATGTCCGGGGGATCGGCGGGGGAAGTCCCGGGGTCGGCCCGGGGTCGGATCCGGCGGCTGTGGGTAAGCCCTCAGTACGCCCGCCCTTGCCGCATCCGCGCTGCCCGGCCGTACACTGGCTCCGGGTCTGGCACTCGGGCCAGGTGAGTGCCAGGAAAGAGACGACGCGGCGGGACAAGCCGACTGGAGGTGGCGAAATGCTCAGTGAACGCAGGCTCGAGGTGCTGCGCGCCATCGTCCAGGACTACGTCGGGACGGAGGAGCCGGTCGGCTCCAAGGCCCTCACCGAGCGCCACAAGCTGGGCGTCTCCCCGGCCACCGTCCGCAACGACATGGCGGCCCTGGAAGAAGAGGGCTTCATCGCCCAGCCGCACACCAGCGCCGGGCGCATCCCGACCGACAAGGGCTACCGCCTCTTCGTCGACCGGCTGGCCGGCGTCAAGCCGCTGTCCGTCCCCGAGCGGCGGGCGATCCAGAATTTCCTGGACGGCGCCGTCGACCTGGACGACGTGGTGGGCCGCACGGTGCGGCTGCTGGCGCAGCTGACCCGGCAGGTGGCCGTGGTGCAGTACCCGTCCCTGACCAGATCCACGGTCCGGCACGTCGAGCTGCTGGCTCTGGCGCCGGCCCGGCTGATGCTGGTGCTGATCACCGACACCGGGCGGGTCGAGCAGCGGCTGATCGACTGTCAGACGCCGTTCGGCGAGACGTCTTTGGCGGACCTGCGGGCGCGGCTCAACAGCCGGGTCGTCGGCCGCCGTTTCACAGACGTCCCGCAGTTGGTGCAGGATCTTCCGGAATCCTTCGAACAGGACGACCGGGCCACCGTCTCGACAGTACTGTCGGTGCTGCTGGAGACTCTGGTGGAGGAGACCGAAGAGCGGCTGATGATCGGCGGTACCGCCAATCTGACGCGCTTCGGGCATGATTTCCCCCTGACCATCCGGCCGGTGCTGGAAGCCCTTGAGGAGCACGTGGTGCTGCTCAAGCTGCTCGGGGAGGCCAAGGACTCGGGCATGACCGTACGCATCGGGCATGAGAATGCCCACGAGGGTCTGACGTCCACCTCGGTCGTCACCGTCGGATACGGTTCGGGCGACGAGGCCGTCGCGAAATTGGGCGTGGTCGGACCGACCCGCATGGACTACCCCGGAACGATGGGAGCGGTACGCGCAGTGGCACGTTACGTCGGACAGATCCTCGCGGAGTCGTAAGTGGCCACGGATTACTACTCGGTCCTCGGCATCAGCCGTGACGCCTCGCAGGACCAGATCAAGAAGGCCTTCCGCCGGCTGGCGCGCGAGCTCCACCCGGACGTGAACCCGGACCCCAAGACCCAAGAGCGGTTCAAGGAGATCAACGCCGCTTACGAGGTCCTGTCGGACCCGCAGAAGAAGCAGGTCTACGACCTCGGCGGCGACCCCCTCTCGCAGTCCGGCGGAGCCGGCGGCGCGGGCGGCTTCGGCGCGGGCTTCGGGAACTTCTCCGACATCATGGACGCGTTCTTCGGCACGGCCTCGCAGCGCGGCCCGCGCTCGCGGACCCGCCGCGGCCAGGACGCGATGATCCGCCTCGACGTCGAGCTCGGCGAGTCCGCGTTCGGCACCACCAAGGAGATCCAGGTCGACACCGCCGTCGTCTGCACCACGTGCAGCGGCGAGGGTGCGGCGCCGGGCACCTCGGCGCAGACCTGCGACATGTGCCGCGGCCGCGGTGAGGTCTCGCAGGTCACCCGGTCCTTCCTCGGCCAGGTCATGACCTCCCGGCCCTGCCCCCAGTGCCAGGGCTTCGGCACGGTCGTCCCGACGCCGTGCCCCGAGTGCGCGGGCGACGGCCGGATCCGCTCCCGCCGCACCCTCACGGTCAAGATCCCGGCCGGTGTCGACAACGGCACCCGGATCCAACTGGCCGGCGAGGGCGAGGTGGGCCCCGGCGGCGGCCCCGCCGGCGACCTCTACGTCGAGATCCACGAGCTGCCCCACCCGGTGTTCCAGCGCCGCGGTGACGATCTGCACTGCACGGTCACCATCCCGATGACCGCGGCGGCGCTGGGCACCAAGTGCCCGTTGGAGACGCTCGACGGCATGGAGGAGGTCGACGTCCGGCCCGGCACCCAGTCCGGCCAGTCGATCCCGCTGCACGGCCGCGGCGTGACCCATCTGCGCGGCAACGGCCGGGGCGATCTGATCGTCCACGTCGAGGTGCAGACTCCCGGCAAGCTCGACCCCGAGCAGGAGGAGCTGCTGCGCCGACTGGCCAAGCTGCGTGGCGAGGAGCGCCCCCAGGGCCAGTTTCAGCCGGGGCAGCAGGGGTTGTTCTCGCGGTTGAAGGATGCGTTCAACGGGCGGTAGGCGTGGGGCCGGAGGCCCGGGCCGGCCCCCGGGCCGGCTCGGTCGGCCGGGGCCGCAAGGACGGTTCGCGTGCCTTGAGGACGCCTCCGGCGGGCGTTGGCCGTGACCGGCCGGGGCGGGGTCCGGGGGGTTTTCCGCGGCCGCCGCCCCGGTTCTGGGGAGGGCATCGGGCGTGACACGATGTGGGCATGCCCACCGCTCTCACCGATCTGTGCCGCCACCCCATCGTGCAGGCCCCGATGGCGGGCGGCGGCTCGGTACCCGAGTTGGCCGCCGCCGTCTGTGAGGCCGGCGGCCTCGGGTTCCTGGCCGCCGGTTACAAGACCGCCGACGGCATGTACCAGGAGATCAAGCGGCTGCGGGCGCTGACCGGCCGGCCCTTCGGCGTCAACGTCTTCCTGCCGCAGCCGCCGCTGGCCGACGCCGGCGCCGTCACGGTCTACCGCGAGCAGCTCGCCGGCGAGGCCACCTGGTACGAGACCGAGCTGGGCGAAACGGACGGTCCGATCGACGACGGCTACGAGGCCAAGCTGGCGATCCTCCGCGACGATCCGGTGCCGGTGGTCTCCTTCACCTTCGGCTGCCCCTCGCGGGCGGTCCTTGAGGCGTTCGCCAGGGTCGGTACGTACACCGTCGTGACGGTCACCACCGCCGCCGAGGCGCAGGCCGCGCAGGCGGCGGGCGCTGACGCGGTGTGTGTGCAGGGCGTGGAGGCGGGGGGCCACCAGGGCACCCACCGGGACGATCCGCACGCCGACGGCACCGGTGCCGGGCTGGGGCTGCTGGCGCTGCTCACGCAGGTGCGGGAGGCGGTGCGGATCCCGGTGATCGCGGCCGGCGGGCTGATGCGCGGCTCCCAGATCGCCGCGGTACTGGCCGCCGGCGCCGCGATGGCGCAGCTGGGCACCGCCTTCCTGATCACCCCGGAGTCCGGCGCCAACCCGCTGCACAAGCAGGCGCTGACCAACCCCCTGTTCACCCATACCGAGTTGACCCGGGCGTTCTCCGGGCGGCCGGCCCGCGGACTGGTGAATCGTTTCCTGCGGGAGCACGGCCCCTACGCCCCGGCCGCCTACCCCGCCGTGCACTACCTCACCTCCCCGGTCCGCAAGGCCGCAGCCAAGGCGGGCGACGCCCAGGGGCTGAACCTCTGGGCGGGGCAGGGGCACCGGCTGGCGCGGGAGCTGCCCGCCGGGCAGCTGGTGGAGCTGCTGGTGGCCGAACTCGACGCCGCCCGCGCCGCGTTGGCCGCGGGCGGTCCGGCCGGCGCGGGCTACGGCACGGGAGGTGCGGCATGACCGCGCCCGTCTTCCTCGTCGAGACGCTCACCGGTGTACGGGCCGGCGGCACGCTGACCCTGGACGGCCCCGAGGGCCGGCACGCGGTGTCGGTGCGGCGGCTCCGGGTCGGTGAGGAGGTCGTGCTCACGGACGGCACCGGGACCGGGGCCGAGGGCACCGTCGCCGCCGTCGAGGGCAAGGACCGGCTCACCGTCGCCGTCACCGCGCTGCGCACCGAGGAGCCGCCGGCGCCCACCCTCACCGTCGTCCAGGCGCTGCCCAAGGGCGACCGCGGGGAACTGGCCGTGGAGACCATGACGGAGACCGGGGTCGACGCCATCGTGCCGTGGTCCGCGGCGCGTTGCGTCACCCAGTGGAGGGGCGAGCGGGCCGCCAAGTCGCTCGCCAAGTGGCGGGCCACGGCGCGGGAGGCAGGCAAGCAGTCCCGCCGGCTGGCCTTCCCCCAGGTCGCCGACCCGATGTCGACCAAGCAGGTCGCCGCGTTGCTCGCCGACGCCGATTTCGCCGCCGTCCTCCACGAGGAGGGCAGCACCCCGCTCGCCACCGCCGAACTCCCCACCGAGGGCTCGATCGTGCTGGTCGTCGGCCCCGAGGGCGGCGTCTCGCCGGAAGAGCTGGCGGTCTTCGCCGAGGCGGGCGCCAAGCCGTACCGGCTGGGCACGACCGTGCTGCGGACCTCCACGGCCGGCACCGCGGCGACCGCCCTGCTGCTGGGCCGTACGGGCCGCTGGAGTTAGGGCTTTTCGGACAGGCACCGCGCACCCGGGCTCCGGCGCACCCGGGCTCCCGCGCTGACGGGAGCCCGCCGGTGACGGTCCCAACTCCCGCCGTCCGCAGGGGTGTCGGGGCGTGGGCGGGCGCGGAGTGGGCGCGCCGCCGGTCGCCCCGTACTCCTACGCCGCCGGCTGGAGGAGCGCCCCGGCCGTCGTGATCAGCTCCGGGAGGGTGCCGGCGAACGTCGGCAGGAGTTGGAGGCAGACCGCCCAGGTCTCCGGGTCGGTGCCCAGATGCTCGGCGGTCAGGGCGCGGACCCGCTCCCGCAGCGCGCACCGGTCACCGGGCCCCGCGGGCGATTCGGCGGTGCCTATGAGGTGCGGCAGGGTCGTACGGGCGGGAGCGCAGTGGGTGAGGAGGTCCTCGGGGGTGAGGGCGCCGCGCTCCAGGGCGTCCTGGACCCAGCGGGTGTCGGCGGACGGGGTGCCGCCGAGGAGCGCCAGCAGCATCTCGCGCGGGCAGTCCGGCCGCTGCGCGAGCGCCTCGGGGAGATGCGGGGCCAGCGTGCCGGCCCGCTGGGCGGCGAGGAGCGCGGGCCAGGGGAGGGGGACGCCCTCGCCGGCGAGCCTGTCGGGGAGCAGCTCGCCGTCGTAGGCGTCGGAGGCGTTGAGCTGCGCCAGCAGGAGCTCCGGGGCCTCGGCGGCGGCGAGTCGGGCCTGCAGCCGGGGCAGCCCGTCGGGGGCGTCCAGGAGAGCGGTGGTCTGGCGGCGGAGCGTCGCCGGGAGCCGGTCCATGGCGAGGATCTCGCGCACCGCGTCCGGGCCGCCGCGCTCCCACACGGCGATCAGCAGCCGCAGCCGGGCGGCCGGGTGGCGCAGCCGGAGACGGCCGACGAGCGCACGGGCCACGCCGAGATCGCCGGACTCCAGGCCGGCCATCAGCCGGTCGCGGTGGTGGCCGAGGAAGGTCATGTCGAGGGCGGAGCACAGGGCCCTGGGGACCGGGCGGGTGCCGCCGCGGCGCAGCCGGCCGGCCAGCAGCCGCTCCCGTTCCGCGCGGTCGAGGGGCGCGTACGCGAACAGCGCGGCGTCGACGGCCGGTTCGTCCAGCTCCAGCAGCCCGGTGAGGCGCTCGGGCGGCAGGTGGTGGCCGCCGGCGGCCTGGGCGACGCGGGCCTCCGTGCCGTGCGCGGCCACCACCGCCTCCTCGACGGCCGGGGTGGGGTCCCCGAACACCATCAGGTGCTGCACCGCCCGGGAGTCGAGATGGGGGACCACGGCGATCCGGGCCGCCTCGGGGGCGCACCGGAACAGCTCCAGGAAGACCGTGCGGGAGCGCTCCGGCCGGGTCGCCGGGAAGGTCGCGTCCTTGCGCCAGGGCCAGGTCGTGCTGCCCTTCCCCGCGGCGACGGTCGCCAGCGCGTCGGCCACCAGCTCGGCGGCGGTGCCCCGGGCGCGGCCCGTCCGGGCGTACAGCGTCAGCCAGTTGACCGGGTCGGTGCCCAGCGGGGCCAGCAGCGTGCCGACCGCCCTGCGGGTCGGTGCGTGGTCGTAGGGCAGCGCGGTGAGCACCTCCGCCGCCGGGGACAGCTCCGTCAGGAGGCGGTCGGCCGGCAGCCAGCCCGCACGGACGCCGCGGTCGAGGACCTCGGGCAGATACACCTGGTCCGGCCGGGCCTCGGGGCCGGACAGCAGCTCCAGGGGCAGCGTGTCGGCGTACCGCGCGGTCCAGCGCGGCTCGGTGCGGAAGCACTCCGTCACCAGCTCCGCGGGGCATCCGTCCCACCGGATGAGCACCTCCAGCCGCTGGCTGTGCCGGAATCCGGGGCTGCGGTGGGTCTCCTGGCCGAACGGGAGCCGCTGGTGCTCGCGGAGGACCGGCTCCCAGTCCAGGCCGTCGGGCCGGGACAACGGGCCGGAGCCGAGGCGCAGTTCCACCAGGGCGCGCAGATGCGCGGGATCGGTCCACTCGCCGGCCGGCCGCCGCGCCCGCAGGAAGGACTCCGGGTCGGGCGCGGCGGCGGCCTCCTTGAGGGTGGCCGGCAGCCAGGGGTGGCCGAGGGGGTCGGCGTCCGCGCGCCCTTCGAGGCCGCCGTGCAGCTCCGTGATCGCGTCCGGCCCGCCGAGCCCGGCGAGTTGGAGGCAGGCGTCGAGCACGACCGGCGGCGGGAGGTAGGGCCCGAGCACGCCCAGGGTGTACCCGATCAGCTCGGGGAACCGGCCGGTCAGGGCGGCGAGCAGATCGGCGCCGGTGGCATCGTCCTGGAGCACCTGGACCAGGCCGTCCTCCTCGTACCAGCGCGGGTCCGCGGGGTCGGCGGCGCGCAGGGCGACCGTCAGCAGCTCCGGGATGTCGTCCTTGGCGCGCCGCACCACCTCGGGCGTGGGGCGGTACCGCGCGCTCCACAGGGCGCGGGCGATCCGCGGGTCGCCGGTCTCCGCGGCCCGCAGCAGGAACTCCCGGGGATCGGCGGCCAGCGCGGCCCGCAGCCCGCCGCCGTCCGTGCCGGCCAGCTCCGCGACCAGCTCCGCGGGGAGCCCGAACCGCGCGCCGAGGTGGGCCAGCAGCTCGGGGCGCAGCCGCTCGGCGAGCGCGTCGGCGGCGGCCGGATCGACGAGGCCCAGCGCGAGGCGGAGCGCGGGGGCGGGGAGGGCGGTCACGGGCGGATCCCTTCAGTGGCGGGCGGCGCACGGCGGTCCGTGCACGGCTGGGCCGCGCAGTGATCCGCACGTTCCGATCGTGGCACGCACCACTGACAACGCCGCGGCGCACGGGCGGCGCCGGCCCGAACCCCCGCCCCTCGGCGGGACGTTGGGCCGGCGGCCGCCCCACGCCCCGTCAGCCGAGCAGCTCCGCCGCCAGCGTGATGTTCTTGACGCCCGCCAGTGCCTGGCTGACCGGGCAGTTCTGCTTGGCGTCCTGGGCCGCGGCCTGGAAGTCCTCCTCGGTCAGGCCGGGGACCCGGGCCCTGACGGTCAGCGCGATCTTGGTGATGCCCTCGCCCGGCTGGAAGGTGACGTCGGCCTGGGTGTCGAGGCTCTCGACGGTGTGGCCCTTGCCGGCCAGGCCGTGCGAGAAGGCCATCGAGTAGCAGGCGGAGTGGGCCGCCGCGATCAGTTCCTCGGGGCTGGTGACGCCGTTCGGCTGCTCCGCGCGGGCGGGCCAGTTCACGTCGTAGGTGCCGACCTTGGAGGACTCCAGGGCGACGGTGCCCTTGCCCTGGAGGAGATTGCCTTCCCAGTGGGTCTTGGCGGTGCGGGTGGTTGCCATGGTGCATAACTCCCATGTGTGGGTGAATGCGGTCTGAGCGGTCAGCTTAGGGTCAGGTGGGCCGCGATCCGCGGGACCGACCCCGTCGCCGCCCCCGACCGGGCCCCGGGGCCGGCCGGGGTGATCGGCTAGCATCCGGAGGGCGTACGCACGGTGCGTACGGCGCAAGCCGCGCGACCCGGGAGGAGCCCACCGGTGGCGGGAGAACCGCAGGCCGACTGCCTGTTCTGCAAGATCGTGGCGGGGGAGGTGCCGGCGACGATCGTCCGCGAGACCGAGACCACCGTCGCGTTCCGCGACATCAACCCCCAGGCACCGACGCACGTCCTGGTGATCCCCAAGGTGCACTACCCGGACGCGGCGTCGCTCGCCGCCGCCGAGCCCAAGGTGATCGCCGACATACTGTGCGAGTCCCGCGAGGTCGCCCTCGCCGACGAGATCGAGGAGACCGGCTACCGGGTCGTCTTCAACACCGGCGCCGGCGTCGGCCAGACCGTCTTCCACGCGCATCTGCACGTCCTCGGGGGCCGCGGCCTCCAGTGGCCCCCCGGGTAACGAGCCATGTCGGTACGCGAACTGGTCGTCCTGGGGACCGCGAGCCAGGTCCCCACCCGGCACCGCAACCACAACGGCTATCTGCTGCGGTGGGACGGCCAGGGGCTGCTCTTCGACCCCGGCGAGGGCACCCAGCGCCAGATGCTGCGGGCCGGCGTCGCCGCCCACGACCTCAACCGGATCTGCATCACGCACTTCCACGGTGACCACTCGCTGGGCCTGGCCGGGGTGATCCAGCGGATCAACCTCGACCGGGTGCCGCACCCGGTGACCGCCCACTACCCGGCCAGCGGCGAGCGGTTCTTCGAGCGGCTGCGGTACGCCACCGCCTACCGCGAGACCGTCAAGATCGCCCAGCGGCCGGTCTCCGCCGACGGTGAACTGGACCGCGCCAAGGGGTACGTCCTGACGGCGCGCAAGCTCTCGCACCCGGTCGAGTCGTACGGCTACCGCCTCACCGAGCCGGACGGCCGCCGGATGCTCCCGGAGCGGCTGGCCGCCCACGGCATCGCCGGACCGGACGTCGGGCGCCTCCAGCGGGCCGGTGCACTGAACGGCGTCACCCTCGACGAGGTCAGCGAGGTACGGCCCGGGCAGAGCTTCGCCTTCGTCATGGACACCCGGCTGTGCGAGGGCGTCCACGCCCTTGCGGCCGGGGTGGACATGCTGGTGATCGAGTCCACCTTCCTCGACGAGGACGTCCAACTGGCCGAGGACCACGGCCACCTGACGGCCGGGCAGGCGGCCCGGGTGGCCGCCGAGGCCGGGGTGCGCCATCTGGTGCTGACGCACTTCTCGCAGCGCTACGCCGACCCCGCGGACTTCGAGCGGCAGGCCCGCGCGGCGGGCTTCGCCGGCGAACTCACCGTCGCCAGGGACCTGTTGCGGGTCCCGCTCCCCAAGAGGCGCTGACCCGCGGCCCGTATACCCGAGCAGCCCCGGCGCCCCTGAGGGAGCGCCGGGGCTGCTGCCTGCCCGTAAGGCAGTGCGCCGGGGCGGCCGCCCTACGGCAGGTAGTACATCGGGTTCGGCAGCTTGAAGCCGCGCTGTGCGGCGCCGCCCTCCAGATCGCTGTACTGGTCGCCGAAGTTGGCGACGACGCGGTAGCCGAGCGACTCGATGTGCTTGCGGGTGCCCGACTTGAAGCCGATGGTCGAGCAGGTCGTACCGCACGGCAGGTAGGCCGGCGGGTGCTCCTTGTCCCGCAGGTAGACATGGGTGCGGTCCAGCGGGACGTCGTAGCCGACGTTCTTGAGGTTGCGCACGCTCCAGTCGCGCTGCGCCTCCTTGCGGCCGGTGAGGAAGAAGACCTCGGCGCCCTTCTTGTGCGCCCAGTTGACCAGGTCGTTCATGCCGAACACCGGGGCCATGTCGGTGTGTTCCAGGTAGTCGTCCTGGGACGCCGGGGTGAAGTTGAAGCCGACCTTCAGCTCGTAGTTGTAGGTCAGCAGGGTGGTGTCGTCCATGTCCAGGACGATGGCCGGCTTGGCCTTCCCGGTGTCCTTCTTGGCGAGCGCGCCCGCCAGGTAGGCGCGCGCCTTGGCCTCGATGCCGCGGACCTGGCGGGCGTAGTTGCTGGTGGGGGAGGCGTAGTGCTCGCCGTCGGCCGTCACCGTGTCGCCGTAGTACGCCTTGATCTTGTCCTGCACCTGGGTGAGGTTGGGGATCTCCTTGTCGGTGCGCGGCACGGAGTGCTCGGCGGTGGCCTGGCCGGCGCCGAACACCGCGGTCCCGGCGACGAGGGCGGCGGCCACCGCACCGCCCAGGCGGACACGGCGGGAGAGGACGGGGCGGGGCATGCACGGCTCCTTCAGGAAGCGAGGGTGGTCCCGGGTAGGTGTAACAGAGCCGATGGGTGGTCATCTACGCGCGAAGATTAAAGGGTTGTTAAAGGGTGTGGGCGGATTCTCAACTGGCCTGATATGAGGCGCTGTTGACGGTGCGTCGGTGCACTCCCTACCCTCCCTTCCGATCCACGGATGTTGTCCACATATGGAGACGAACGCCGATGGTCGCCCACCGCCCCGCGGACCTGGTCGTCACCGAGGTCCGGCTCACCCCGGTCCTGGTCGCCGACCCCCCACTGCTCAACACCCAAGGCGTGCACCAGCCGTACACCCCGCGCCTGATCATCGAAGTGGTCACCGCGGGCGGCGCCACGGGCCTGGGGGAGACCTACGGGGACACCGAATACCTCGCCCTGGCCCGCCCGTTGGCCGCCGCCCTCGTCGGCCGATCAGTCACCGACCTGAACGGTCTGGCGGTGCTCACCGACCGGACCGCCGCCCCCGTGGGAGACGGCGCGGACGGCGTGGACGCCGCCGGGCTGCGCGGCGTCCGCACCGCCGGCAAGCTCCGCCGCTCGGTCCGCTCCGGCTTCGAGGTCGCCCTCCTGGACGCCTGGGGGCACGCCGCCGGCCTGCCCGTCCACGCCCTGCTCGGCGGCGCGGTGCGCGACCGGGTCGCCTACAGCGCCTATCTCTTCTACCGGTGGCGGCGGCACCCCGACGGCCTCGGCGAGGCCGACGACTGGGGCGCCGCCCTCGATCCGGCCGGCATCGTCGCCCAGGCCCGCCGCTTCGCCGACCGCCACGGCTTCACGTCCTTCAAGCTCAAGGGCGGGGTCTTCGCACCAGAGGAGGAGACCGCCGCGATCCGGGCGTTGGCCGAGGCGTTCCCCGGGCGGCCGCTGCGGCTGGACCCCAACGGCGCCTGGTCGGTGCCCACCGCGCTCCAGGTGGCGCACGCGCTCGCGGACGTCCTGGAGTACCTGGAGGACCCGGTGTCCGGCACCGGGGCGATGGCCGAGGTCGCGGCCCGTACACCGGTCCCGCTCGCCACCAACATGTGTGTCACCACCTTCGAGGAGCTCCCCGAGGCGCTCGCCCGCGACGCCGTACGGATCGTGCTCTCCGACCACCACTACTGGGGCGGCCTGCACGCCACCCGCGAACTCGCCGCCCTCTGCCGCACCTTCGGCCTCGACCTGGCCATGCACTCCAACACCCACCTGGGCATCAGCCTCGCCGCGATGAACCACGTGGCGGCCACCGTGCCCAACCTGGACCACGCCTGCGACACCCACTACCCCTGGCAGACCGAGGACGTCCTCACCGAGCGCCCCGCCTTCCACGACGGCCACCTGGAGGTCGGCGACGCCCCCGGCCTCGGCGTCACCCTCGACCGCGACCGGCTCGCCGCCCTGCACCACCGCTGGCTGGCCGACGGCGGCACCTACCGGGACCGCGACGACGCCGCCGCGATGCGCCGCGCCGACCCCGGCTGGACCACCCCCGCGGTGCCCCGCTGGTGACCGGGGCGGGCCTTCGCGCCCCGCCGGAGGGGCGCACGCCGCCTCTCCGGCCGGGCGCCTCCTGCTGCGCGCCGCCCGCCCCGTCCGCGTACGGTGTGGCACGACCCGGTGGCGGTGCGCCACAGTGGTCCCGTACGTGATCTTTTGAGAGGGGCGGTACCGATGGCACAGGAAGTGCGCGGCGTCGTTGCGCCGGGGAAGAACGAAGCGGTCCGGCTGGAGACGATCCTGGTGCCCGATCCGGGACCGGGCGAGGCCGTGGTCGAGATCCAGGCGTGCGGTGTGTGCCACACCGACCTGCACTACAAGCAGGGCGGGATCAACGACGACTTCCCGTTCCTGCTGGGCCACGAGGCCTCCGGCGTGGTGGAGTCGGTGGGCGAGGGCGTCACCGACCTCGCTCCCGGGGACTTCGTCGTCCTCAACTGGCGCGCGGTGTGCGGCTCCTGTCGGGCGTGCCTGCGCGGGCGGCCCCAGTACTGCTTCAACACCCACAACGCCCGGCAGAAGATGACGCTCAAGGACGGCACCGAGCTGACCCCGGCGCTGGGCATCGGGGCGTTCGCCGACAAGACCCTGGTCGCCGCCGGCCAGTGCACCAAGGTCGACCCGGAGGTCGCGCCGGCCGTCGCCGGGCTGCTGGGCTGCGGGGTGATGGCCGGTATCGGCGCCGCGATCAACACCGGGGGCGTCGGCCGCGGCGACTCGGTCGCGGTCATCGGCTGCGGTGGCGTCGGGGACGCGGCGGTCGTCGGGGCCCGGCTGGCCGGAGCGGCGAAGATCATCGCCGTCGACATCGACGACCGCAAGCTGGAGACCGCCCGCTCCATGGGCGCCACCCACACCGTCAACTCCCATGCCACCGACCCCGTCGAGGCCGTCCGGGAGCTCACCGGCGGCTTCGGCGCCGACGTCGTCATCGACGCGGTCGGCCGCCCGGAGACCTACCGGCAGGCGTTCTACGCCCGCGACCTGGCGGGCACGGTCGTCCTGGTGGGCGTGCCCACCCCCGAGATGACCCTGGAACTCCCGCTCCTGGACGTCTTCGGCCGCGGCGGCGCCCTGAAGTCCTCCTGGTACGGCGACTGCCTGCCGTCCCGGGACTTCCCGATGCTGATCGACCTCCACCAGCAGGGCCGGATCGACCTCGGCGGGTTCGTCACCGAGACCATCGGCATCGACGAGGTGGAGCGGGCCTTCGACCGGATGCACGCCGGCGACGTGCTGCGCTCGGTGGTGGTGCTGTGATGACCGCCCGCATCGACCACCTCGTCACCTCCGGGACGTTCTCGCTCGACGGCGGCACCTGGGACGTCGACAACAACGTGTGGATCATCGGCGACGGCTCGGAGGCCGTGGTCATCGATGCCGCCCATGACGCCGACGCCATCCTCCGGGCCCTCGACGGACGCACCCTGCGCGCGATCATCTGCACCCACGCGCACAACGACCACATCGACGCGGCCCCGGCGCTCGCCGCCCGTACGGGCGCGCGGATCCTGCTGCACCCCGACGACCTGCCGCTGTGGAAGCAGACCCATCCGGACACCGCCCCCGACGGGGACCTGTCGGACGGTCAGGTGCTGACCATCGCCGGCGTCGACCTGACCGTGCTGCAGACCCCGGGCCACGCGCCCGGCGCGGTCTGCCTCCACGCCCCCGACCTGAAGACCGTGTTCACCGGGGACACCCTCTTCCAGGGCGGCCCCGGCGCCACCGGCCGGTCCTTCTCCGACTTCCCGACGATCATCGACTCGATCCGCGACCGGCTGCTGACCCTGCCGCCGGACACCGTGGTCCACACCGGCCACGGCGACTCGACGACCATCGGCGCGGAGGCGCCCCACCTGGCGGAGTGGGTGTCGCGGGGGCACTAGCAGCCCCGCTCACGCCCCCGTGGCCGCCCGCTCAAGGATGCGGGCGGCCACCGCCGCGGAGTCCACCAGCGGGTGCAGGGCCAGCGCCCGCAGGGCCGCGTCGCGGTCCTTGAACAGGGCGGCGTCCACCGTCGCCCGCTCGACCGCCTTGATCTGGAGCATCAGCCCCAACTGGTCGGCGCGCAGCGGCGCGCAGGGCAGCGGGCGCGCCCCCTTGGCGGTCACCTCGCACACCGTCTCCACGATCGCGTCCGGCGGCAGTTCCGGCACCGTCGTCCCGTTGCGGACGTTGAGGATCAGCCGCCGCCCGGTGTCGCCGGCGATGGCGTGCATCAGGGCGAGCGCGACCCGGTCGTAGCCGCCGCCCTCCAGGTCCTGGCTGTCGCGCTGCCAGCCGCCGGTGGCCTCGCGGCTGTGCGCCATGTACGTCTCCTCGCGCTCCAGCCGGGTCCGCTCCCACAGGTCGTACACCGCGTCCGGGGAGCCGGCCGCCGTGGCCCGCTCGAAGAAGCCGCCCTGCTGCCGGTCCAGGAATTCCCCGCGGGTCTGCGCGGTGTCCCGTACGGAGTGCAGGGTCTCCCGGCGGAAGTAGTAGTAGTGCAGGTACTCGTTGGGGAGGGCGCCGAGGACGCGCAGCCAGTCCGGCCCGAAGAGCCGGCCCTCCTCGAAGGAGCCCAGGGCCGCCCCGTCGGTCAGCAGGCCGGGCAGCACGTCGGTGCCGTCGAGGGTCAACGACCGCAGCCAGCCGAGGTGGTTGAGGCCCACGTAGTCGTAACCGGACCGGTCCGGGTCCTCCAGGGCCGCCGGGTCCCCGCCGGCCGCCCGCGCCGCCCGGCGGACCAGCCCCACGGGTGAGTCGCAGATCCCGATGACCCGGTCGCCCAGCACCTGCGCCATCGCCTCGGTCACCATCCCCGCGGGATTGGTGAAGTTGATGACCCAGGCCCCCGGGGAGAGCGCCGCGACCCGCTCGGCGATGTGCAGCGCCACCGGGATCGTCCGCAGCCCGTAGAGGACCCCGCCCGCGCCGACCGTCTCCTGGCCCAGGACGCCCTCGGAGAGCGGGATCCGCTCGTCCCGGATACGGCCCGCGGTGCCGCCGACCCGGATGGCGGAGAAGACGAAGTCGGCGCCGGTCAGCGCCGCGTCGAGAGTCTTCGCCACCCGTACGGGTACCGCTTCGGTACGCCCCCGTGCCAGCCGGGCCAGGACGTCGGAGATCACCGCGACCCGGCGCGGATCGGTGTCGTACAGCGTCAACTCGGAGACGGAGCGTGTCGGATCGTCCAATAGCGCGCGGTAGACCAGCGGCACCCGGAAGCCGCCACCGCCGAGAACGGAGAGCCTCATGGGGCGGAACGTACCGCAGCATCAGGCACACTGGCGGCACGAGTCGCGTACGAGAGGGGCGAGCGCGGTGAACACTGGCCGACGCGAAGTGCAACCGCCCGCGGGGCCGTCCGCCGCGCCGCCCGGGCTCGATCCGCTGGCCGGGGTGCGCCGCGACGGCGACCCGCCCACCGACGTCTACCTCACCGGCACCGTCTTCCTCGACATCATCTTCACCGGCCTGGACTCCGCCCCGGTCCGCGGCACCGAATCCTGGGCCCGCGGCATGGGGTCCAGCCCCGGGGGCGTCGCCAACATGGCCACCGCACTGGCCCGGCTCGGGCTGCGCACCTCCCTGGCCGCCGCGTTCGGCGACGACATGTACGGCGAGTACTGCTGGGAGGCGCTGGCACAGGGCGAGGGCATCGACCTGTCCTTCTCCCGCAAGGTCCCCGGCTGGCACTCCCCGGTCACCGTCTCGATGGCCTACGAGGGCGAGCGGACCATGGTCTCGCACGGCCACCAGGCCCCGCCGCCGGACTTCGTCTTCGACGGCCGGCACGCGCCCGGCTGCCCGCCGCCGACCCGGGCCTGCGTCGCCTCGCTCGTCCCCGGCCGCCGGGAGAGTTGGCTGGGCTGCGCGGCCGGCCGCGGCTCCCGGATCTTCGCCGACGTCGGCTGGGACGACTCCGGCCGCTGGGACCCGGCCGACCTCGCCGACCTGGAGCACTGCGAGGCGTTCCTGCCCAACGCCGAGGAGGCGATGCGCTACACCCGCACCGACTGCCCGCGCGCCGCCGCCCGCAAGCTCGCCGACCTGGTCCCGCTCGCCGTGGTCACGCTCGGCTCGGAGGGCGCCTACGCGGTGGACGCCCGCAGCGGGGAGAGCGCCGAGGTGCCCGCCATCGTCGTGGAGGCGCTGGACCCGACCGGCGCCGGGGACGTCTTCGTCGCCGGCTTCGTCACCGGCACCCTCGCCGACTGGCCGCTGGCCGACCGGCTGGCGTTCGCCGGGCTGAGCGC
Organism: Streptomyces sp. NPDC093097; assembly: GCF_044754325.1. NCBI lineage: Bacteria > Bacillati > Actinomycetota > Actinomycetes > Kitasatosporales > Streptomycetaceae > Streptomyces > Streptomyces sp. NPDC093097. The sequence goes on along the minus strand of NZ_JBIVOW010000003.1, from coordinate 206,906 downwards.
CGCCCTGTCGGTGCAGGAGTTCGGGGGCTCGCTCTCCGCGCCCGGATGGGCCGAGATCGCCGCCTGGTGGCGCCGGGCGCGGGTCTGCGACACCGAGGTGGGCGCCGGGCTGCGCCGCCAGTACGGCTTCCTGGACGGGCTGCTGCCGGCCCCCGGTGCGGTCGCCGGCCCCGGTGAGGCGGCCGAGGCCGTGCGCCCCGCCGGCCCGTCCCCGCTGGCCCGTGCGGTCCCCACGATCGGCTTCCGCCGCCCGGTCTGAGCCGCGCCCGCAGACCCCGGCCGCGGCCCGCCCGGGCCTGCGCCCCCGCCCGCGGGAAAACCCGACCGGCTTGTCAGTGCCCCGTCGTACTCTGGTAGCGCAAGGGGCCCGTGCGGACGCCTTCCTCGAAGAGCCGCAGCTGTGATGAGCAAAGGATGGGGGTTGAGCAGGCCACCCGGCCTACCCATGACGCAGACACCCACACGAGCGCAGGCGAGCGCCCAGTTCACCGTCCCGGCCAAGCACCCGATGGTGACGGTCCTGGGATCCGGCGACTCGCTCCTGCGTGTGATCGAGGACGCCTTCCCCGCCACCGACATCCACGTCCGGGGCAACGAGATCAGCGCGGTCGGCGACGCCCGGGAAGTCGCCCTCGTCCAGCGCCTGTTCGACGAGATGATGCTGGTGCTCCGCACCGGGCAACCGATGACGGAGGACGCAGTGGAACGCTCCATCGCCATGCTGCGCGCGGCGGAGAACGGCGAGGGAGCCCCCGAGACCCCGGCCGAGGTGCTCACTCAGAACATCCTCTCCAACCGCGGCCGCACCATCCGCCCCAAGACCCTCAACCAGAAGCGCTATGTCGACGCCATAGACAAGCACACCATCGTCTTCGGGATCGGGCCGGCCGGCACCGGCAAGACCTACCTGGCCATGGCCAAGGCCGTCCAGGCACTCCAGGCCAAGCAGGTCAACCGCATCATCCTCACCCGCCCCGCGGTCGAGGCCGGCGAGCGCCTGGGCTTCCTGCCCGGCACCCTCTACGAGAAGATCGACCCCTACCTGCGCCCGCTCTACGACGCCCTGCACGACATGCTCGACCCCGACTCCATCCCGCGCCTGATGGCGGCCGGGACGATCGAGGTCGCGCCGCTGGCGTACATGCGCGGCCGGACGCTCAACGACGCCTTCATCATTCTCGACGAGGCGCAGAACACCAGCCCCGAGCAGATGAAGATGTTCCTCACCCGGCTCGGGTTCGACTCGAAGATAGTCATCACCGGCGATGTGACCCAGATCGACCTGCCGGGCGGCACGAAGAGCGGTCTGCGCCAGGTCCGGGAGATCCTGACCGGCGTCGACGACGTCCACTTCTCCGAGCTCACCAGCAAGGACGTGGTCCGGCACAAGCTCGTCGGCCGTATCGTCGACGCCTACGAGAAGTACGACAGCCGCAACGGCAAATAGCCCGCGCTGCGCGACCAAGAAGCGAGACCTGACCTTCCCCATGTCGATCGACGTCAACAACGAGTCCGGTACGGACATCGATGAGCAGGCGATCCTGGACGTCGCCCGCCACGCCCTGGCCCGGATGCGGATCCACCCGCTCTCCGAGCTGTCGATCATCGTCGTGGACGCCGAGGCCATGGAGCAGCTCCACCTCCAGTGGATGGACCTCCCCGGCCCGACGGACGTGATGTCCTTCCCGATGGACGAGCTGCGGCCGCCGTCCAAGGACGAGGAGGAGCCCCCGCAGGGGCTCCTCGGCGACATCGTGCTCTGCCCGGAGGTCGCCGAGCAGCAGGGCAAGGCGGCCCCGACGGGGCACAGCATGGACGAGGAGCTCCAGCTGCTGACCGTGCACGGCGTCCTGCACCTGCTCGGTTACGACCACGAGGAGCCGGACGAGAAGGCCGAGATGTTCGGCCTCCAGGCCGCGATCGTCGACGGCTGGCGGGCGGAGCGGGGCCTGACCGGTCCCTCGCCGGCCCCCACCGTCACCTGACGGGGCGCGCGATGACCACTCTGATCGCCGTCGCGGTGCTGCTCGTCGTGATCGCCTGGCTCGCCGCCTGCGCGGAGGCCGGACTGACCCGGACGACCAGCTTCCGCGCCGAGGAGGCGGTCCGCTCCGGCCGCCGCGGCAGCGCCAAGCTCGCCGCGGTCGCCGCCGACCCCACCCGCTACCTCAACGTCGCCCTGCTGGTGCGGGTCGGCTGCGAGGTGGCCGCCGGCGCCCTGGTGACCTACGCCTGCCTGCGCGCGTTCGACACGACCTGGCAGGCGCTGACCGTCGCCATCGCGGTGATGGTGCTGGTCTCCTACGTCGCCGTCGGGGTCTCCCCGCGCACCATCGGCCGCCAGCACCCGCTCAACACCGCGACCGCTGCGGCCTATGTCCTGCTGCCGCTGGCCCGGGTGATGGGCCCGGTGCCGCAGCTGCTGATCCTGCTCGGCAACGCCCTCACCCCCGGCAAGGGCTTCCGCAAGGGCCCGTTCGCCTCCGAGGCGGAGCTGCGGTCCCTGGTGGACCTGGCCGAGAAGGAGTCGCTGATCGAGGACGAGGAGCGCCGGATGGTGCACTCGGTCTTCCAGCTCGGCGACACCCTCGTGCGGGAGGTGATGGTGCCGCGCACGGACCTGATCTCCGTCGAGCGGTTCAAGACCATCCGGCAGGCGCTGACCCTGGCGCTGCGCTCCGGCTTCTCCCGGATCCCGGTGACCGGCGAGAACGAGGACGACGTCGTCGGCGTCGTCTACCTCAAGGACCTCGCCCGCAAGGTGCACATCAGCCGGGACGCGGAGAACGAGCTGGTGTCCACGGCGATGCGCCCGGCGGTGTTCGTCCCGGACACCAAGAACGCCGGCGACCTGCTGCGCGAGATGCAGCGGGACCGCAACCACGTCGCGGTGGTGATCGACGAGTACGGCGGCACCGCCGGCATCGTGACCATCGAGGACATCCTGGAGGAGATCGTCGGCGAGATCACCGACGAGTACGACCGGGAGCTGCCGCCGGTGCAGGACCTGGGCGGCGGCCGGTACCGCGTCACCGCCCGGCTGGACATCGGTGCGCTGGGCGAGCTGTACGGCCTGGCGGAGCTGGACGACGAGGACGTGGAGACCGTCGGCGGGCTGCTGGCGAAGCTGCTGGGCCGGGTCCCGATCGCCGGGGCGACCGCCGAGATCGACCTCTCCGACGACACCTCGGACCCGGATCTCAAGTCGCTGCGGCTGATCGCCGAATCGCCGGCCGGCCGCCGCAACAAGATCGTCACGGTGCTCTGCGAACCGGTCCGCGCGGCGGACGCGGAGGGTGACGGCACCGGTCGCTGACCGTCCGCCCCACCCCCTCGCGCCCGCGGTCACGGCCGCGGGCGCCCGCCGTCGCGGGGCCGGGCCACCCCGCACGGCTACTGATCTGCAGTACAGCGGAAATATCCTCAAAGCCATTTCCGACTGCGCTGGATTCCTTCACCAATTCCGTGGAAAGATCTTCGAGCCGGCGCCGGAAAAGGCGCCGGCACTTTGCGGCAGAGGGAAGTCGAACGGAATGCGTGGAAGAAAAGCCGTGGTGGTGCCCACCGTCGCGGCGGCTCTGCGGACGGACTGTCCGGGCGGAATCGACGCCCCCGCCGCGAGCGGAAATACCAGCGGAAACACCAGATATGAGGATTCCGGGGACAGTGGCGATGGCGCCGCTGACTTCCCGGAAGCGGTTTCGTCGATCTCAGCCGCCGGGCGGTGACGGAAAGGCCGCCGCGAGACCTGCGATGACGTCCGGCTCGGCCGCGGACATCGCAAGAACGAGCACCGGGCCCGGTGCCGGCACACCGTCGGACGGTGGCCGGCGGCCCGGTGGTCACACCGGACTCCGACAACGGGCCACGGCCCCGCACGCACCACGAGCGGGGCGCCGCCGCCCGAGGCGGATCCGGAAACGACGTTGGCTGAAGAGCCGGGTGCCCCGGCACAGGGGAGCGGGGCAACCGGACTCTTCAGCCTTCGTGCGTCGGGCCACGGTGCCGGCGGCGGACCGGCCGGCGGCCGCATCCGGGCAACGGCCCCTGGGGAGCGCGCACTTGCCGTCCGGCCCGCACCACCGGGCAGCCGCCGCGGCAACCAGGGGGAGACACGTCGCCTCCCTTCTCCCGGCCCCGCATATGCTCGCCCGTATGACCGAAGCCGCACCGCTGGACCCCGAAGACCGCAAGATCATCACGCTCGCGCGCTCGGCGCGGGCCCGTAACGGCGTCCCCGAGGGCGCCGCCGTCCGCGACGAGACCGGCCGCACCTACGTCGCCGGCACCGTCGCCCTGGACTCCCTCAAGCTCAGCGCCCTCCAGACGGCCGTCGCGATGGCCGTCGCCAGCGGCGCCACGTCCCTGGAGGCCGCGGCCGTGGTCACCGACGCCGAACAGGCCGCCGACGCCGACCGGGCGGCCGTGCGCGACCTCGGCGGCCCGGACACCCCCGTCCTGGTCGCCGCCCCCGACGGCACCCTGCGCGCCAGCGTCCCGGCGGGCCCGTCGGCCTGACCGCACCACGGGCCGGCGCGCCGCACCCGGCGTGCCCGCCCGGCCGCGTCCGGCGACGGAGCGGCGGATGGTCGGAGCCGCCGCGGGGATCGGGGAGAATGGGCGCCATGAGCGTTCGTACAGAGTCCACCGTCCCGCACCGCGCCGGCTTCGCCTGCTTCGTCGGCCGCCCCAACGCGGGCAAGTCCACCCTGACGAACGCTCTCGTCGGGACGAAGGTGGCGATCACCTCCAACCGCCCGCAGACCACCCGCCACACCGTGCGCGGCATCGTGCACCGCCCCGACGCCCAGCTGGTCCTGGTCGACACCCCGGGCCTGCACAAGCCGCGCACCCTCCTCGGCGAGCGGCTCAACGACGTGGTCCGCACCACCTGGTCCGAGGTCGACGTGATCGGCTTCTGCCTCCCCGCCGACCAGAAGATCGGCCCGGGCGACCGCTACATCGCCGGCGAGCTGGCCGACATCAAGAAGACCCCCAAGGTCGCCATCGTCACCAAGACCGACCTGGTCGACTCCAAGACGCTGGCCGCCCAGCTGCTCGCCATCGACCAGCTCGGCAGGGAACTGGGCATCGAGTGGGCCGAGATCGTCCCGGTCTCCGCCGTCGGCGACAAGCAGGTCGCGCTCCTCGCCGACCTCCTCGTCCCGCTGCTCCCCGAGGGTCCGGCGCTCTACCCGGAGGGCGACCTCACCGACGAGCCGGAGCAGGTGATGGTCGCCGAGCTGATCCGCGAGGCCGCGCTGGAGGGCGTCCGCGACGAGCTGCCGCACTCCATCGCCGTCGTCGTCGAGGAGATGCTGCCGCGCGAGGACCGCCCCGCCGACAAGCCGCTGCTGGACATCCACGCCAACGTCTACATCGAGCGCCCCAGTCAGAAGGGGATCATCATCGGTCCCAAGGGCAAGCGGCTGAAGGAAGTCGGCACCAAGTCCCGCAAGCACATCGAGGCGCTCCTGGGTACGCCGGTCTTCCTCGACCTGCACGTCAAGGTCGCCAAGGACTGGCAGCGCGACCCCAAGCAGCTTCGTAAGCTGGGCTTCTAGCCCTCCACGGGGCGCTTGCGCTGGGCCTGCTTCCCACGTTGTCGGGTTTCCCGCCGCGGGGGTGCCGTTTTTCGCGCCTGCGGCGCGTTGGCGTTGTCCGCTGCGCGTCACGTTGCCGCTGCGCGGGGCGGGTCCGCTGCGCGGGGCTGTTCGGCCGCGGTGCCGGGTCTGCGGGGCAGGGGTGTGCCGGACTGCTGCGCTTTACGTCCGGCACACCCCTGCCCCGCAGACCCGTCCCCTCCCGTTGTGGGGGGTAAGTCCCATGCTGTGGCTGTCCGTTGGTGGGGCGGTGCGGGTCGTGTGGTGAGTGGTGACCGTTGGTGGTCCGCTCGGCTCAGCCGGGCGAAGGGGGGACTAGGCGCCTTCCTTCAGTACGCGCGTGATCAACTCCCGCTGGTCGTCCGTGAGATCGGGGTCCGCGCAGTACGCCGTCCTGCCGTCGACGGTGAGGGTGTAGCGGAAGCCGTCGGGGACGCCGGGGGGTGGCGCGGTGTGTGCCGCGGCCATGGCGCGGTCGGCGAGGGCGTGCCAGTCGGTGGCCTCGGCGCCGAGGGCGCCGTCGGCGGTGTCGATCTCGGCCTGCCGTGCGATGCCGGCGAAGCCGCCCGTGCGGCGGATGTGGATACGCATGGGGTGTTCCTACCCGGTGGGGTGGGAGTAGTCGCGTGCGGGCAGGTGGCACGCGACCACTCCGGCCCCGAAGGGGCTACTTGCCGGTGATGCCGACCGTGGACCACGCCTTGACCACGGCCTCGTGTTCGGCGCCCGAGCCGCCGTAGCGGGCCTGGGCGGCCTGGACGGTGAGGTGGGCGAAGTCGGCGAACTGGGCGTTCTTGGCCAGGTGGCCGCCGGTGAGGACGTCGTACCAGATCTGGCCGGCGCGCTCCCACGCCTTGCCGCCGAGTGCGCTGGCGACGAGGTAGAAGGCGTGGTTGGGGATGCCGGAGTTCACATGGACGCCGCCGTTGTCCTCGCTGGTCTGGACGAAGCCGGCCATGGTGGCGGGCTGCGGGTCCTTGCCCAGGTGCGGGTCGTCGTAGGCGGTGCCGGGGGCCTTCATGGAGCGCAGGGCCTGGCCGTGCACGCCGGGGGCGAGCAGGTCCGCGCCGATCAGCCAGTCGGCTTTGTCGGCGGTCTGGTTCAGGGCGTACTGCTTGATGAGGGAGCCGAAGACGTCGGAGACGGACTCGTTGAGGGCGCCGGACTGGCCCTGGTAGTCGAGGGAGGCGGTGTACTGGGTGACGCCGTGGGTGAGTTCGTGGCCGATGACGTCGACGGGGATGGTGAAGTCCTTGAAGAGCGTGCCGTCGCCGTCGCCGAAGACCATCCGCTGGCCGTCCCAGAAGGCGTTGTCGTACTTCTCGCCGTAGTGGACGGTGGCGTTGAGCGGGAGGCCGGCGCCGTCGATGGACTTGCGGCCGTAGGCCTTCAGGTAGAAGGCGAAGGTGGCGCCGAGGCCGGTCTGCGCGCGGTTGACCGAGGCGTCCTTGGCGGGGCCCTCGGATTCGGAGTGGACCTTGTTGCCGGGGAGGTTCTGCTGGTGGCCGGCGTCGTAGATGGTGCGGTTCGGCTTGTCGGCGGCGACCCGGGCCTCCTGCGGGGCGATCAGCTGCGCGGTCAGGTCGGCGCGCCGGGTGCGGTGGAGGGCGTCGTGCTCCAGGGTGCGGCGGGCGGGCTCGTGCCGGGACGGGTCGTCGGACTCGGCGAGTTTGCCGAGGATGTGCGGCGGCACGATCGTGCAGAAGACGGGCGAGGCGGCGGTTGCGGGGTGCTTCTGGGTCGCGAAATCCTTCATAAGGAAACGGTGGCACTGTGTAAGGCGTCTGTCACTGTCAGCGGCCGAAGTTCCTGAATATGTGTGGTTGGTCGCATTCTTCCCCTTACGTCCGTGCGGTCCCGCATACTGATACGCGTCTGCGGATCTTCTTCGCCTCAGCTAACGTGCTGCCCATCATGCGTTACGGGCTGCTTCTCCTTAGCTGCCGCGGTGAGGGCCTGTAGTCGTAGGCCGACCCCCTCCCCGCGGGATCTGGTGCTGCGTTTCGACTGTCGGCCGTCCAACGGACCTCCCCGAGGAGCCCCACGCAATGTCGCAGCCCGTCGGCCGCCCCACCCCGATCACCAACGCCACCCACACGCAGGCACCCTCCGGCCTGCCGATCCACAAGTACCGCCCGTTCGAGGCCGTGGACCTGCCCGGCCGCACCTGGCCGGACCAGCGGATCACCAAGGCGCCCCGCTGGCTCTCCACCGATCTGCGCGACGGCAACCAGGCGCTGATCGACCCGATGTCGCCGGCCCGCAAGCGCGAGATGTTCGACCTGCTGGTGCGCATGGGCTACAAGGAGATCGAGGTCGGCTTCCCGTCGTCCGGTGAGACCGACTTCGCGTTCGTACGGTCGATCATCGAGGACGGCGCGATCCCGGACGACGTGACGATCTCGGTGCTGACGCAGGCGCGCGAGGAGCTGATCGAGCGGACCGTGGAGTCGCTGCGCGGCGCCCCCCGGGCCACCGTCCACCTCTACAACGCCACCGCCCCCACCTTCCGCCGGGTCGTCTTCCGCGGCTCCAAGGAGCAGGTCAAGCAGATCGCGGTGGACGGCACCCGGCTGGTGGTGGAGTACGCCGAGAAGCTGCTGGCCGACGAGACCGTCTTCGGCTACCAGTACAGCCCGGAGATCTTCACCGACACCGAGCTGGACTTCGCGCTGGAGGTCTGCGAGGCGGTGATGGACGTCTGGCAGCCGGAGGAGGGCCGCGAGATCATCCTCAACCTGCCGGCCACCGTGGAGCGTTCGACGCCCAGCACGCACGCCGACCGGTTCGAGTGGATGAGCCGGAACCTGTCCCGGCGGGAGTTCGTGTGCCTGTCTGCGCATCCGCACAACGACCGCGGGACGGCGGTGGCCGCCGCCGAACTGGCCGTGATGGCCGGCGCCGACCGCGTCGAGGGCTGCCTGTTCGGCCAGGGCGAGCGCACCGGCAACGTCGACCTGGTGACGCTGGGCATGAACCTCTTCTCCCAGGGCGTCGACCCGCAGATCGACTTCTCGCAGATCGACGAGATCCGCCGCACCAGCGAGTACTGCAACCAGATGGAGGTCCACCCGCGCCACCCCTATGCGGGCGACCTGGTCTACACCGCCTTCTCCGGCTCCCACCAGGACGCCATCAAGAAGGGCTTCGACGCCATGGAGGCCGACGCGGCCGCCCAGGGCAAGACCGTCGACGACATCGAGTGGGCGGTGCCGTACCTGCCCATCGACCCCAAGGACGTGGGCCGCTCCTACGAGGCGGTCATCCGGGTCAACTCGCAGTCCGGCAAGGGCGGTATCGCCTACGTCCTGAAGAACGACCACAAGCTGGACCTGCCGCGCCGGATGCAGATCGAGTTCTCCCGGATCATCCAGGAGAAGACCGACGCCGAGGGCGGCGAGGTCACCCCGAAGGACATCTGGGACACCTTCCGGGACGAGTACCTGCCCAACCCGCAGAACCCCTGGGGCCGCGTCCAGGTCAGGGCCGGGCAGACCACCACCGACACCGACGGCGTGGACACCCTCACCGTCCAGGCCGAGGTGGACGGCACCGAGACCGTGCTGGTCGGCTCCGGCAACGGTCCGATCTCCGCGTTCTTCCACGCCCTCCAGGACCTGGGCATCGACGCCCGCCTGCTGGACTACCAGGAGCACACCATGAGCGAGGGCGCCTCCGCACAGGCCGCCTCGTACATCGAGTGCGCCATCGACGGCAAGGTGCTGTGGGGCATCGGCATCGACGCCAACACCACCCGCGCCTCCCTCAAGGCCGTGGTCTCCGCGGTCAACCGCGCGGCGCGCTGAGCCGGTTCGCGCCACCGCCCGCAACGGCCCCGCCGCTCCGTACAGACGAAAGCGGCGGGGCCGTTCATATCGCGTACACCCCGCGCGCACATCTCGGCCAGCTGTCCGTCCGTTGTCCGATACGAGGTGCTGACGGCGTCTCACTGGTGTGGCTAACATCACGTAACGAACGGCGCGGGCGCCGGTGGGGGTACCCCCGTGCCCTGAAGGCGTCGGGGACTACGGAGGGCTGACGTGATGCGCAACGTATGTGTGGTGGGGGTGCGCACATCGTGGCGGACCGTCGCCGACGGCGAGTTCTTCTGTCCCGACTGCGGCGGCGACCGCAACTACCTCCGCCGCACCGGCCGGCGCCGCTTCACCGTCCTGGGCATCCCCGTCCTGGCCCGCGGCGATGCCGGGCCGGTCCTCGAATGCTCCGCCTGCCAGGGCCACTTCGGGTTGGACGCCCTCGACCACCCCACCACCGTCCGGTTCTCCGCGATGCTCCGGGACGCCGTCCACACCCTGACCCTGGCGCTGCTGGCGGCCGGCGGCACGGCCTCCCGCACGGTCCGGGACGCCGCGGTCGACGCGGTCCGCGCGGCCGGCTCCGCCGACTGCACCGAGGACCACCTGCTGACCCTGCTCGCCGCGCTCGCCGCCGACACCGGCCGGATGACCGGCACCTACGAGGCGGTCACCGGCGGCCACTGCGCACACCAGGGGATGGACCCCTGCGGCACCGCGCTGGCCATAGAGCTCCATGAGGCGCTGGAGCCGCTGGCGCCCCATCTCGCCCCCGCCGGGCGGGAGTCGCTGCTCCTCCAGGGCGCCCGGATCGCCCTCGCCGACGGCCCCTGCACCCCCGCCGAGCGCGAGGCGCTCAGCACCGCCGGCGCCGCCCTCATGCTCCGCCCGGAGGATGTCGAACGGCTGTTGGCCGCGGCCGCGCGCCAGCCGCGCCACCCGCGCTGAGCGCCGGGTCCGGCCCGGGCACCGGCCGCGCCGGCCCCGAACGGCCGACGCCCCGCGCCGCCCGGGGAGGACCCGGCCGGCGCGGGGCGCCGTACCTCGGCCGGCCGCCGGCCGGCGACCGTCACACCGCCTGCGGCCTCACGCCGTCAGTCGCACCGGCAGGCTCGCCAGCCCGCCCGCGATGAAGCCGCCCGCGGGCGCCAACCCCTCGGCGGGGACGGCCAGTTGCAGGCCGGGGAACCGCTCGAAGAGCGCCGGGAGCGCGGTCCGCGCCTCCAGCCGGGCCAGCGGCGCACCGATGCAGTGGTGCACCCCGTGCCCGAACGCCAGGTGCTCCTGGCTCGCCCGCCGGACGTCGAACGTGGCGGCGTCCGCCCCGTACTGCTCGGGGTCCCGGCCCGCCGCCGCGTACATCGCCAGGATCGCCTCGCCCTTGCGGATCACCTCACCGTCCGGCAGCGCGATGTCCTCCACCGCGAACCGCAGCGGCAGGCTCGCGATGCTCGGCGTCCAGCGCAGCGTCTCCTCGATCACGTCGTTCCACGACACCTCGCCCGCCCGCACCAGCTTCAGCTGCTCGGGGTGGGTCAGCAGCGCGTACACCGCGTTCCCCAGCAGGTCGACGGTGGTCTCGTGGCCGGCGCCGATGACCAGCAGCAGGGTGTCCAGCAGCTCCTGCTCGGTCATCCCCTGGCCCTCGTCGTCCCGGGCCGCGACCAGCACACTGGTCAGGTCCTCCCCGGGCGTCGCGCGCTTGGCCGCCACCAGGGAGCCGAGCAGTTCGTTGACCGCCACCCAGGTCGCGGTGGCCTGCTCCGGCGTGGCCGTGGTGTCCAAGATCTCGGCGATGCGCCGGGCCAGTTCGACCCGCGGCTCGCCCTCCGGGTAGCCGAACAGCTCACAGATCACCTGCATCGGCAGCGGGTGGTTGAAGGACTCCCGCAGGTCCACGACCTCGCCCGCCGGGCGCGACGCCAGCCCGTCCAGCAGCTCCCGGGTGATCTGCGCCACCCGCGGCACCATGGCGTCCGTGCGGCGCGCGGTGAACGCCGGGGCGATCAGCTTCCGCAGCCGGCGGTGGTCGGGGCCGTAGGCGGTGAACATGTTTGTCACGCCTATCCACGACTGGAGCCAGCTGCCGCGGATCTCCTCGCGCTGCCACTGCGGCCAGTGGGCCCGCGGGTTCTTCGAGACCCGGTCGTCGGTGAGGAGTTCCTTGAGCAGGGCGTGGCTGGTGACCCCCCACGCCTCGATGCCGCCGGGCAGTTCGATCCGGGCCGCCGGGCCTAGCGCGCGGAGGCGGGCGCCTTCGCCGTGGATGTCGGTTCCGGCCGGGTCGATGACGACGGGCCGCTGTCGCTGTTGTGCCATGGCGTGGCTCCTGCCTGATCCGGGGTGATGGGGGTGAAGCGGGCCGGGAGGGTGGCCAGGGCCCGGTGGAAGGCCCCGTTGCGCCACTGCAACGCCTCGGCGTCGACGGCGAGTTCGATGTCCGAGAGCCATGCGGTCAGCCGCTCGATCGCGGTGGTGGCGATCAACAGCGCGTGCCGCTTGACCGGGCAGGCGTGCGGGCCCGCCGACCACGACAGGTGCGATCCGCCGCCGGCCCCCGGCCCGTGCCCGGCCGTGGTGTCGAACTGGCTGTTGGCCGCGGCGTAGGAGACCATCACCAACTGCCCGGCGCGCACCCAGGTGCCGTGGAAGAAGACGTCCCGGACCGGGAAGTGGGCGGAGTAGTTGGTCAGCGGCGGGTCGTTCCACAGCACCTCGTTGATGGCGTCGTGCACGGTCAGTGCGCCACCGGAGACGGTGCTGTAGTAGCGGTCGTCGGACAGCATCCGGGCGAGCGCGTTGCCGATCAGGTTGGCCAGCGGCTCGTTGCCCGCGCCCATCACGAGGATGACGTTGTGGATCAGTTCCTCGTCGCTCAGACCGTTGGGGTGGTCCATGAACCACGACGTGAGGTCCGGCCCGCGCTGTACCTTCTTGGCGCCGACCAGCTCCATGATGTACTGCGTGAACGCCTCGTTGGCGGCCGTCGCCTCCTCCGGCGAATTGCCCTCCAGCATCCCCGAGATCGCGTCGATCAGCCGGTCGCTGTAGGAATCGGGCAGTCCGAAGAGGGTGTTGAACATCAGCAGCGGGATCAGCCGCGCGTAGTCCGCGATCAGATCCGCCTCGCCCCGGTCCCCGAAGCGCTGGATCAGGGTGTCCGCCGCGTGGTGCACCCGGGCGCGCAGCTCGTGCGGTTCGACGAGCCGGAAGCTGTCGACGATGACGTCCCGGTAGCGGACGTGCGCCGGGCCGTCGCTGAAGAAGACGTTCGGCCGCCAGCCCAGCATCGGCAGGATCGGGGAGTCCGGCGGGACGGTCTGCATCCAGGCCCGGGAGTCCCGGGACCAGGTCGCGTCGTCGTTGAGCAGTTCCAGCGCCGCCCGGTAGTCGGTCACCAGCAGTGCCGGCACCTCGGGTGCGATCTCCACCGGTGCCAGCGCCCCGTACTGCCGCAGCCACGCGTAGACGCCGTGCGGGGCGGCGGCGAAGTCCGGTCCGTACAGCCGCACCGGCGCGTGCGCGTCCGGTGCGGCCGGGGCCTGCTGCGGTGCCGCGTGCGCCGGGCAGCCCGGCGGCGGGACGGCGGCCTGCTCGGGGCAGGACGGCGAGGGGGCGGCGCCCGGCTGGTGCGGCGATGTCACGGCTTCGGATTCTCCTCGGGCGTGTGGGCCAGGACGTGGCGGACCAGTGCGATCAGCGCGTCGACGGACTGCTCCCGGTCGCGGGCGTCGCACAGCACCAACGGCGTGTCCGGGTGCAGGTCGAGCGCCTCGCGGAGCTTTTCCACGTCGTACTGCGGGGCGTCGGGGAAGGTGTTGACCGCGACCGCGTAGCGCAGCCCGGCCTCCTCCACGATGTCCATCACCTCGAACGAGTCCGCCAGCCGGCGGGTGTCGGCGAGGACCAGGGCGCCCAGCGCACCGCGGGCGATGTCCTGCCACAGCGGGCGGAACCGCTTCTGCCCGGGGGTGCCGAACAGGTACAGCACCAGGTCCCCGGGCAGCGTCAGCCGCCCGAAGTCGATGGCGACGGTGGTGGTGGTCTTGTCCCGCACGCCGGCGAGGTCGTCGACCATCGCGCCGGACTGCGTCATCACCTCTTCGGTGTGCAGCGGCGGGGTCTCCGAGAGCGCCCGGATCAGCGTGGTCTTGCCGACCCCGAAGGGGCCGGCGACCAGCAGCTTGACCAGGGTCTGGTCCGCGCCGCGGAGGTACATGCTGCCGGTCCCGGCGCCGGGGCTAGGACTTGAGAGAGCGGAGTCCATCGAGAACCCTCTCCAGGATCTGCCGGTCGAATTGCTCGGCTTCGGGTATGGGGACTCGGGCGTGCAGGCGCCCGGCATCGACGAGATCGGCCACCAGCACCTTCACCACGCTGACGGGCAGGTGAAGGTGGGCGGCCACCTCGGCCAGAGTCAGCGCCCCGGGCTGGAGCAGCTCCAGGATCCGGTGCTCTTCGGGGCGAACCTCACTGGTGATCGGCATGTCCACACCGATCAGCACGGTCAACCGGTCCAGTGTGTTGCGGCTCGGACGGGCTCGCCCGCCGGTCGCCAGATAGGCCGGTACGAGGCGGCGTCCGCTGCTCTGGCGCGGTGTCATGCCTGGCTGCCGAGGTCCCGAGCCGGGCTGTTCATGACCTTCTTGCCCAGGGTCGTCACCTGGATCTGCATGTGGTGCGCGACGACGCCCATGTTCACCTCCGGATCGGCGAAAACGGCCAGGCAGGTGTTCTCGCCCGCCGGGATCGCGAAAACGAAACCTTCCTCGGACTCGATCACCGTCTGCCGCAGCCGGGCGTCGTCCTTCTCGACGAAGGCCGCGGTCACCGCGCGGCCCGCGCCCTGGAGCGCCGACATCATCGCCGCGACGCCCTCCGCGGCCTCGCGCGACAGGCCCGGCGAGGCCCCCTCGATGAAGCCGTCGCCGGAGATGACGGCGGCGTGGACGACATGCGGCAGCTCCAACAGGGGAGCCAGCACCCAGGACTTGTCCTCGGTGACACGGCGGCGGGTGGGGCTGTTCATGACTGGGCGTTCCCTCCGGGACTACGCGGCGAATCGGACTGCTGCGGGACATCGGACTGCGCGAGGTCGGGCTGCATCGAGCCGGACTGCGGGACGTCGGACTGCTGGGGTTCGGGCTGGTATGCGGCCGCCCGGCCGGACTCGGTGCCGCGCTGGAGCGCCGCCCAGCGGGACCCGGTCTCCTCCGGGGAGCGCAGGTTGAGGGTGTCCGAGCGCTGCTCGGCCGGCTGCTCGGACTGCGGCCGGCGCCGCCGCCGGCGCGGCAACTCGCCCTCGGCGAGCGGCTGCGCCTGCTCGGGCACAGCGGAAGCGGCCGGCGCGGAGGGCACGGCAGGCGCCGCGGCCATCGGCGGGGCAGCGTGGGCGGGGTGCGCGGGGGACGCCGGCGGGGCGGGCGGCACGGCCCCGGCAGGGGTGGCCGGCACGCCGGCCCCGGTCGGCATCGTGGCCGGCGCCGCCGCCCGGTCCCGCGGCCCGCCCGGGGCGCGGTGCGGCATCGGCGCCATCACCGAGATCGGGCGTGCGCCCGCGTCGAGGACGGTCAGCAGCGGATCGCCCGGGATGTAGACCACGGCGCGCACCCCTCCGTACGGCGAGGGTTCCACGTGCACCCCGAAGCCGTACTGCCGCACCAGCTGGCCGGCGGCCGCGAAACCGGACCGCGGCGGGTCGCCCAGCTGCGTCAGCAGCAGGGCGTCGGCGCCGGCCAGCAGCTCCATCGCGTGCTTGAGCTCGTCGTCGTGCATGCCGACGCCGTAGTCGTCGATGATCACCGAGGCGCCGCGGTTGCCCTGCTGGAGCGTGACGGAGACCGGCAGTTCCCGGTGCGAGTGGTGCAGCGCGTTGGCCAGCAGCTCGGTGACGGTGATCGCGATCGGCTCGACGGCCCGGGCCACCACCGCGACCGGGTCGCGGAGCTGGTTGCTGATCTGCACCCGCTCGTAGCCGCGCAGCCGCGAACTGGCGCCCACCACCAGTTCGGCGAGGTAGGAGTCCTGGCGGGTCAGGCCCGGCCAGGCACCGCACACCACGCCGGTGGCCTGCACGCGCCGCAGCGCCTGCTCGTTGAGGAAGTCCGCGTCCAGCAGGTCCTGCGCGATCTGCGGGTCGTCGTACCGGTGCTGCATCTCCTGGAGCGAGGTCTGCACCTGGTAGAGCAGCGCCTGGATGGTGGTGGTCGCACCGCGCAGCGTGGACTGCGCCGCCGCGTCGACCCGGGTGCGCTCCTTGGTGATCGCCTCGCTGACCTGCTCCAGTACGGCGTTCAGCGCCTGGTCGGTCGCCGAGTCGGCGAACCGCTTGTCCGACAGCCCGCGAACGGGCACGTGCGGGTGGGCCAGCGCCAGGGTCAGGTCGGGCAGCCGGGCCTCGGCCAGGTGCCGGATCTCGGCCTCCGTGGCCCGCAGCCTGGCCGTCAACTCCGTGTTGCTGTGGAGCGTGGCGCTGTTGTGTTCCTCGGCGGCGGTCAGGCGGGTTCTGAGCCCGGCACGCTCCTTGCGCACGCGGACCAGGAGCGCCGCCAGCACCACGGCGGCGGCCGTACCTGCGCCAAGGCACCACAACAGCGCCTGCGGTATGGATGTCATCGAGATCCTCGTTTGGGGACTGACGGGGATGTCTCGGTCGCCACGGCTGCCGTGCCGCCGAACCTCACCGGATGCTACCTGTCAGTCGACACGCTGTGAGGGTCCTTGACGTGCGAAGACTGAGAAGTACCGAAGGTCACGTTATCCGTTCATGACTCCCCGGTAACGTGCCGCGGCCCCGCTCTTCGGAAAGGGACTCCGGGGCCGTGCGGGCCTTACGGGTGAAACGGGGTCAGGCCGCCGCGAAACGGCTGCGGTTGGCGGGGGTCCGCCGCCACGGCGGCTGCCGCCGCCCGCGCGCCCGGACGACCTGACAGGGGGTGAGAGGCTCCGCGCCGCACCGGTGTTGGGTTCGCCGCGCGAGGAACCGTGTGCCCGTCAGTGGAGTTGGGGCGCGGTCCGGTCCGGTGCCGGAGCGCCTCGACGGGAAGCGGACCGGGCGCCGGGCCCGCGGCAGCCCTCGGGGACCTCCGGCAGCGGACCGTCCGGGCCCGGGACGTCGTCCGCTCCCCTCCGGACCGATCCGGCAGGCGCCTCAGCGGACGATCACCGCGGGTGGCGGGACGGGGTGCCGCCGTCGGCCGGGCCCCGGGCCCCGGGCGCCGAGCCGCGCGCCCCACCCCCGGGAGAGCGGGCCCGAGGGCCGGCCGGGCCCCGGGTCGGACCGGTCCGCGGGTGCGCGAGAATGGCCGTATGACTCTGTTCCGCGACGACGGCATCGTGCTGCGCACCCAGAAGCTGGGCGAGGCGGACCGGATCATCACCCTGCTCACCCGCGGCAACGGTCGGGTCCGGGCGGTGGCGCGGGGCGTCCGGCGGACGAAGTCGAAGTTCGGCGCCCGGCTGGAGCCGTTCTCGCACGTGGACGTGCAGTTCTTCGCGCGCGGCGGGGAGCTGATCGGGCGCGGGCTGCCGCTGTGCACGCAGAGCGAGACGATCGCCGCGTACGGTGGCGCGATCGTCACCGACTACGCCCGCTACACCGCCGGGACGGCGATGCTGGAGACCGCCGAGCGGTTCACCGACCACGAGGGCGAACCGGCCGTCCAGCAGTACCTGCTGCTGGTCGGCGGGCTGCGGACGCTGGCGGGCGGGGAGCACGCCCCGCACCTGGTGCTGGACGCGTTCCTGCTGCGCTCGCTGGCGGTGAACGGTTATGCGCCGAGTTTCGACGCCTGTGCGCGGTGCGGAATGCCCGGTCCGAACCGGTTCTTCTCGGTCGCGTCCGGCGGGGTGGTGTGCGGTGACTGCCGGGTGCCCGGAAGCGTCGTACCCTCCTCGGAGGCCATCGGGCTCCTGGGTGCGCTGCTGACCGGCGACTGGGAGACCGCGGACGCCTGCGAGGCGCGGCATGTCCGGGAGGGCAGCGGCCTCGTCGCGGCGTATCTGCACTGGCACCTGGAGCGCGGTCTGCGGTCCCTGCGCTACGTGGAGAAATAGCGGTCCTCGCACCGCGCGGCCCGGCCACCCGGTGGTCCGGCCACCGAACGAACCGTCCATCGACATTGCATAGGAGACGTGGGGCGCATGGCAGTACGCGGGATTCTGGGGCGCAACCGACGTGGATACCAGACGCCCGAGCCGCACCCCTCGGGTGCCCGCCCGCCGAGGATCCCCGGCGAGCTCGTCCCGAACCACGTCGCGGTCGTGATGGACGGCAACGGGCGGTGGGCGAAGGAGCGCGGGCTGCCGCGCACCGAGGGCCACAAGGTGGGCGAGGGCGTCGTGATGGACGTCCTCAAGGGCTGCATCGAGATGGGCGTGAAGAACCTCTCGCTCTACGCCTTCTCCACCGAGAACTGGAAGCGGTCGCCGGACGAGGTCCGCTTCCTGATGAACTTCAACCGGGACGTGATCCGCCGGCGCCGGGACGAGATGGACGCGCTGGGCATCCGCATCCGGTGGGTGGGCCGGATGCCGAAGCTGTGGAAGTCCGTCGTCCAGGAGCTCCAGATCGCCCAGGAGCAGACCAAGAACAACGACGCGATGACGCTGTACTTCTGCGTGAACTACGGCGGTCGGGCGGAGATCGCGGACGCCGCTGCGGCCATCGCGGCGGACGTCCGGGCCGGGAAGCTGGACCCGTCGAAGGTCAACGAGAAGACCATCGCGAAGTACATGTACTACCCGGACATGCCCGATGTGGACCTCTTCGTCCGGCCCTCCGGTGAGCAGCGCACGTCCAACTACCTGATCTGGCAGAGCGCCTACGCCGAGATGGTGTTCCAGGACATCCTCTGGCCGGATTTCGACCGCCGGAACCTCTGGGAGGCGTGCCTGGAGTACGCCAAGCGCGACCGCCGGTTCGGGGCGGCGCCGCTGGCCGACGGCGAGTCGGCGACGACGACCTGAGCCGCGCCGTACGACGACGGACGGGCCGCCTCCCTCGCGCGAGGGAGGCGGCCCGTCCGTGCTGCCGGTGTGCGGGGCCCCGCGGGCTCCCGGCGCGGTGTCAGGCGTCCGGGCTTCCCGCCTGCGCCTTCACCGCGCAGTCCCCGCAGGTGCCGAAGATCTCGACGGTGTGCGCCACATCGCGGAAGCCGTGCTCGGCCGCGATCTGGTCGGCCCACTTCTCCACCGCCGGGCCCTCGACCTCGACGGCCGTGCCGCAGCCCCGGCACACCAGATGGTGGTGGTGGTCGTCGGAGCTGCACCGGCGGTAGACGGCCTCGCCCTCGCTGGTGCGCAGGACGTCGACCTCACCGGCGTCGGCGAGGGACTGGAGCGTCCGGTAGACGGTGGTCAACCCCACCGAGTCGCCCCGGTGCTTGAGCATGTCGTGGAGTTCCTGCGCGCTGCGGAACTCGTTGACCTCGTCGAGTGCGGCCGAAACCGCGGTGCGCTGCCGTGTCGACCGGCCGCGTACCGGAGAACCCGCGCTCGTCGCCACCGTTGCCTCCCTAGGACGTCAGGACTTCTCCCGCGCATGCGTTTGGCCATTGTGCCAGGTGATGACCGGAGGCCCTGTGCGGTGCTTACAGCTGCCTCTCTATGTATCCCTCGTCCAGGGCGTCCCACACCATCGTTTCCGTGCCACCGTCATACCCGGACGTCGTCCTCGGTGGCGGGGCGGCTGCCCGGTACCTCCAGGGTGCACCCCTTTTCGGACGCCGCGGCGGCCCCGGCCCGCTTTCTGGCCAGCGGGGTGGCCAGCGCCGTGAAGCCGACGAACAGGGCGATGGCGAACAGCACGATGGTCGCGCCGGACGGCACGTCGACGTAGTACGAGGCGGTGGTGCCGGTCAGGGTCACCGCCACGCCGATCCCCACCGCGGTCGCGAAGGTCACCGCGAAGCTGCGGCTGATCTGCTGGGCGGCCGCGACCGGGATCACCATCAGCGCGCTGACCAGCAGCAGGCCGACGACCCGCATGGCGACCGTGACGGTGACCGCGGCGGTCACCGCGACCAGCAGGTTCAGCAGCCGCACCGGCAGGCCGGTGACCCGGGCGAACTCCTCGTCCTGGCAGACCGCGAACAGCTGGCGGCGCAGCCCGATCGTGATCGCCAGCACCAGCGCGGCCAGCACGTAGATCGTCGTCATGTCCTGCGGCGAGACGGTGGTGATCGAACCGAACAGGTAGGTCCCCAAGTTGGCGTTGGAGCCGGCGTCGGAGAGGTTCATCAGCATCACACCGCCCGCCATGCCGCCGTAGAACAGCATGGCCAGCGCCAGATCGCCGCGGGTCTTCCCGTACCAGCGGATCAGCTCCATCACCACCGAGCCGGCGACGGCCACCACGGTGGCCATCCACACCGGGCTGGTGTTGAGCAGGAAGCCCAGGCCGACACCGGTCAGCGCGACATGGCCGATTCCGTCGCCCATCAGTGCCTGGCGGCGCTGGACGAGGTAGATGCCGATGGCGGGTGCGGTGATCCCGACGATCAGGGCGGCGATCAGCGCCCGCTGCATGAAGGCGTAGTTCAGGATCTCCATCAGCTCAGCAACCCCGTTCGGAGCGGTTCGGCCGCCGCGTCGGCGTGCGGGTGGACATGGTCGTGGCCGGGCAGGGCGTGCTGCCCCACGGCCTCCGGCGGCGGGCCGTCGTGGACGACGCAGCCGTCCCGCAGCACCACGGCGCGGTCGATCAGCGGCTCCAGCGGCCCCAGTTCGTGCAGGACGAGCAGGACCGTGGCGCCGCGGCCGACCTGCTCGCGCAGCGCGGCGGCCAGCACCTCCTGGCTCGCCAGGTCCACGCCGGCCATCGGCTCGTCCATGATCAGCAGGTCCGGTTCACCCGCCAACGCCCGGGCGATCAGGACCCGTTGGTGCTGTCCTCCCGACAGGGCGTTGACGGAGTCCTTGACCCGGTCCGCCAGTCCGACCAGTTCCAGCGCGTGCTGCACCGCCGCCCGGTCCGCCTTGCGGAGCAGGCCCAGCTTCGTCCGGGCCAGCCGGCCGGCCGTGACCACCTCGCGGACGGTGGCCGGCACCCCGCCGGCCGCCGTGGTGCGCTGCGGCACGTAGCCGACCCGCGCCCAGTCCTTGAAGCGGCGGAACGGCGTCCCGAAGAGCGCCAGTTCCCCGCTGGTCAGCGGGACCTGCCCGATCACCGAGCGGACCGCGGTGGACTTCCCGGACCCGTTGGCCCCGAGCAGCGCGACGACCTCGCCGGTCCGCACGGTCAGATCGACCCCGCGCAGCACCGGCCGGGCGCCCAGCGCCGCGGTCGCCCCGCGCAGCTCGATGACGGCCGACGGTGGTGCGGCGGACCGCTCCTTCGCCTCCAGTTCTATGACGGGCCGGCCGGTGTCCTTCATCTGCTGACCTCCGTCGTGCGGTGCGTCGTGGCGTGCCCGGTGGGTACGGGGTGTGCGGGCCGGTTCACTTGGTGCCGAGCGCCTTCTGGAGCGCGGCGAGGTTGGCGCGCTGCACCGCGAAGTAGTCCGTACCGCGGGACGTCTTGGTGATGCCCTCCAGCGGGTCCAGCACATCGGTCTTCAGGTGCAGGTCGCCGGCGAGGGTCTTGGCGGTGGCCGGGTTGGCCAGCGTCTCGAAGAACACCGTGGAGACGTGGTGGGACTGCGCGAGGCTGTGCAGCTCCTTGATGCGGTTGGCGCTGGGCTCGGACTCCGGGTCCAGGCCGCTGATCGCCTCCTCGACCAGGCCGTAGCGCTCGGCGAGGTAGCCGAAGGCGGCGTGGGTGGTGATGAAGGTGTCCGAGGCGCGGTTCTTCAGGCCGTCCGCGAACTCCTTGTTCAGCGCGTCCAGCTTCTTCACCAGGGCGTCGGTGTTCTTCTGGTAGTCGGCCTTGTTCTTGGGGTCGGCCGCGGCGAACGTCTTGTTGACGCCCTTGGCGACCTCGGCGAACTTCACCGGGTCCAGCCAGACGTGCGGGTCCTGGCCGGGCTCCCCCTCGGAGTGCGAGTGGTTGTCGCCGGTGGTGTGGTGGTGTCCGTCCACCTCGTTGCCGTGCTTCTCCAGGGAGGTCAGCTCCGCCGCGTCGGCGATGTGCTTGACCCCGGACTGCTGCACCGAGTCGTCCACGGCGGGCTGGAGGCCCTTGAGGTAGACGATCGCGCCGGACTCGTCGAGCTGCGCGGTCTGCTTGGGGGTGAGCGTCAGGTCGTGCGGCTCGACGCCCGGCTTGGTGAGGTTGGACACCTCGACGTGGTCGCCGCCGATCTGCTCGGCGAGGAACTGGAGGGGATAGAACGAGGCCGTCACCCTCAGCCTGCCGTCATCGGATCGCCCGGAGGCGGTGGGGGAGCAGGCGGACAGGGCCAGCAGGCCGAGGACCGCGGCTCCGGCGATGGCGGCGGTGGATATCCGAGGGCGTACGTTCATGACACTCATTTTCAACAAAGGTGGAAATGATTGTCAACAAAGTGCGTGCCAGGTCACAGAGCGAACAGAACCGGCCGGAAGCGATCCGTAACCGATTTGGTCCGGGGGGTACGCACGCCGCTACCCTGAACTATTCGCTCGCGCGATCTCTGAGCAGCACCCTTCGCCGAGGCGCCCCCCGCGCCCCTATCACTGTCCGACGTCGTACTGAAGAGAGCACCGTGGCCGCCGACAAGATCGATACCATCGTCAGCCTGAGCAAGCGCCGTGGCTTCGTCTACCCCTGCAGTGAGATCTACGGTGGATCCCGCGCTGCCTGGGACTACGGCCCCCTCGGCGTCGAGCTCAAGGAGAACATCAAGCGCCAGTGGTGGCGCGCCATGGTCACCTCCCGCGAGGACGTCGTCGGCCTCGACTCCTCGGTGATCCTGGCCCCCGAGGTGTGGCAGGCGTCCGGCCACGTCGCCACCTTCACCGACCCGCTCACCGAGTGCACCTCCTGCCACAAGCGCTTCCGCGCCGACCACCTGGAGGAGGCGTACGAGGCCAAGCACGGCAAGCTCCCCGAGAACGGCCTCGCGGACATCAACTGCCCGCACTGCGGCAACAAGGGCGGCTTCACCGAGCCCAAGCAGTTCTCCGGCCTGCTCTCCACCCACCTCGGCCCCTCGCAGGACACCGCCTCGGTCGCCTACCTGCGCCCCGAGACCGCCCAGGGCATCTTCACCAACTTCGCGCAGGTCCAGCAGACCTCCCGCAAGAAGCCGCCGTTCGGCATCGCCCAGATGGGCAAGTCGTTCCGGAACGAGATCACCCCGGGCAACTTCATCTTCCGGACCCGCGAGTTCGAGCAGATGGAGATGGAGTTCTTCGTCAAGCCGGGCGAGGACGAGCAGTGGCAGGAATACTGGATGGAGCAGCGCTGGAACTGGTACCGCGACCTGGGCCTGCGCGAGGAGAACATCCGCTGGTACGAGCACCCCGCGGAGAAGCTCTCCCACTACTCCAAGCGCACCGCTGACATCGAGTACCGCTTCCAGTTCGGCGGCTCGGAGTGGGGCGAGCTGGAGGGCGTCGCCAACCGCACCGACTACGACCTCTCCTCGCACGCCAAGGCGTCCGGCCAGGACCTCTCCTACTTCGACCAGGAGGCCGGCGAGCGCTACACCCCGTTCGTCATCGAGCCGGCGGCCGGTGTCGGCCGCACCATGCTCGCCTTCATGCTCGACGCCTACACCGAGGACGAGGCGCCCAACGCCAAGGGCAAGCTGGAGAAGCGCACGGTGCTGCGCCTCGACCCGCGCCTGTCCCCGGTGAAGGTCGCGGTCCTCCCGCTCTCCCGCAACCCGCAGCTCTCCCCGAAGGCCAAGGGGCTCGCCGCGGACCTCCGCAAGTTCTGGAACATCGAGTTCGACGACGCCGGCGCCATCGGCCGCCGCTACCGCCGCCAGGACGAGATCGGCACCCCGTTCTGCGTCACCGTCGACTTCGACACCCTCGACGACAACGCGGTCACGGTCCGCGAGCGCGACACGATGAAGCAGGAGCGTGTCAGCCTGGACCAGATCCAGACCTACCTCGGGTCGCGCCTGCTCGGCTGCTGATCCGCCTGACGGCGGGGCTGCCGACGGGGTGGTGACCGCCACGGTCGTGCGGCCGTGGCCTGGACCTCCTCGTAAGGCCACAACACGACACCGGCCGGTCTCCGATTCTTCGGAGGCCGGCCGTTTCGCGTGGCGCTTGCGATGGGTTTGCTTCCCACGTTTTTGGCTTTCCCGCCGTGGGGGTTGCTGTCTTTGCGCCTGCGGCGCGGGCTGAGGTGTCCGCTGCGCGTTGCTGTTGTCCGCTGCGCGGGGCTGTTGGGTGCGGTGGCGGGTCTGCGGGGCTGGGGGTGTCCGGACTGCTTCGCTTTACGTCCGGACACCCCCAGCCCCACAGCCCCGCCCCCTCCCGTTGTGGGTGGGGTTCCGGTGGGTTGAGGCTGAGGCGAGTGGTCGCCTGACGGTCGCCACTCAACACACAACCCGCGCTTGACCACCGGGAGTTGACCCCACTTGCCTGTTTCACCGACCACAGACCCGGCACCGCACCCGACAACGCCCCGCGCAGCGGACAGGCACCGCACCCGACAAGCCCCGCGCAGCGGACAGGCACCCCGCATGGCGGGAAAGCCAGCAACGTGGGAGGCAGGCACAGCGCAAGCGTCACCGCGCTAGCGAAGGGCCCGCGGAAGGCGAAGTCCCAGTGTCGTCGTGCCCGCCACGATCGCCAGCTGGGTCAGCAGGGCGACAAGGAGGGCGTCGCGGACGCCCGCCGCCGGCAGCACCGCGAGGAACAGCGTGCCGAGTGTGGCGACGCCCAGGGCCAGGCCCGACTGCTGGGTGGTGACCATGACGCCGCCGCCGACCCCGGCCTGGGTGACCGGGAGTTCGCTCAGGACGATCCGCAGCAGTACCGGCAGCACCAGGCCCTGGCCGAGGCCCAGGACCGCCATGCTCGGGGCGAGCGAGGCGACCGGGATGGCGGGCCAGCCCGCGTGGACGGTCAGGGCCAGGACGACGAGCCCGGTGCCCTGGATCAGCGAGCCGGCGATGACCACCTTGCGCCCGAAGCGCTGCACCAGTCGGGGGCCGGCCAGCGAGGCCAGGAAGAAGGTGACGCAGAGCGGGAAGAGGGCGAGGCCCGCGGCCAGCGGTCCGTAGTGCAGTCCGCTCTGGAGGGCGACCGCGACCACGAACATGAAGCCGCCGAAGCCCACCGAGAACGGCACGATCATGGCCAGGCCGCTGCGGACGGACGGGATGCCGAAGAGCGAGGGCGGGACCAGCGGCGTGCGGCCGGTGCGTTCCGCGCGGCGCTCCACGGCCACGAACGCCCCGGCGGCGAACGGGAAGACGGCCAGCAGCAGCCAGGACCACAGGGGCCAGCCGGCGGCGCGGCCCTCGGTCAGCGGCAGCAGCAGGGCGACCAGCGCGAGGGCGAGCAGCACGGTGCCGGGGACGTCCACGCGGCTGGGGTGCGGCGAGCGGGTCTCGGGCACCGTACGGGCCGCGAGCAGCAGGGCCGCGGCGGCGATCGGGACGTTCACCAGGAACACCGCGCGCCAGCCGCTGCCGGCCAGGTCCACCGAGACCAGCAGCCCGCCGAGCACCTGGCCGACGGCGCTGGAGACCCCGGCCGTGCCGCCGTACAGGCTGACGGCCTTGGCGCGCCGCTTGCCGGTGGTGGTGGCCTGGATGGTGGCCAGTACCTGCGGCAGCAGCAGCGCCGCGGCGGCGCCCTGGGCGACCCGGGCGGCCACCAGCGTCCCGGCGTTCGGGGCCAACCCGCAGGCCAGCGACGTCAGTCCGAACGCGGCCAGTCCCCACAGGAACAGCCGGCGCCGGCCGACCATGTCGCCGAGCCGGCCGCCGAGGACCAGCAGCGTGGCGTAGGCGACGCCGTAGCCGGCCACCACCATCTCCAGCGTCGCGGGGCCGGCGTGCAGATCGCGGTCGATGGTCGGCAGGGCGACGTTGACGATGAAGAAGTCGATCAGGGGGAGGGCCGCACCCAGGAGGACGGTCAGCAAGCCCAGCGGGGTCAGCGGCGGCGCGGCCTCGGGGTGGGGACGGGCGGGGGCGGTCGGGGTGGTGGACGGGGTGGCCGGGGCGGCGGTGGCTATGGGGGTTTCGCTCACGGGGACGAGCATTCCGCCCCGCTCAGCCGGGTACCAGAGTCTTCGCATCCTGGTATCAGCGCTACCTGGCAACCGGCTGCGCACTGCGGCACGCTGGGGCGCATGACCGTGGATGTGACCGAGGCCGCCGGGGCGGCCCAGCCGGGTGCCGGGGCGCGGCGTACGACGAGCACGACGGGGCCGGGGCCGGCCGGCGGCGCCGGGCACCGCGCCGATGACGCGGTCCGCCGGGCGGAGTTGGCCGCCTTCCTGCGCAGCCGGCGCGAGCGGATCACCCCCGAGCAGGTCGGACTGCCGCGCGGCACCCGCCGCCGCACCCCGGGGCTGCGCCGCGAGGAGGTCGCCCAGCTCGGCGCCGTCGGCGTCACCTGGTACACCTGGCTCGAACAGGGCCGGGACATCCACGTCTCCCCCCAGGTGCTGGACGCCGTCGCCCGCGCCCTCCAACTGGACCGCGCCGAGCGCAGCCACCTCTTCGCGCTGGCCGGGACGGCCGATCCGGTGCCGGGCAAGGAGTGCACCGGCGTCCCCCGGGCGCTGCGGGAGATACTCGACGGGCTCGCGCCCTACCCGGCCGCCGTCCACAACAGCCGGTTCGACATCCTCGCCCACAACAGCACCTACGGGCAGTTGATGTGCGATCTGGACACGCTGCCCGAAGAGGACCGCAACTGCATGTGGCTGGCGTTCACCCACCCCGGGTGGCGGTCGATCCTGGTGGATCGGGAGGCGACGATCCGGACCATGACCGCCAAGTTCCGCGCCGCGATGGCCGAGCACATCGCCGAGCCCGGCTGGAAGGCGCTGGTGGCGCGGCTGACGGAGGCGTCGCCGGAGTTCCGCCGGATATGGGCGCAGCACGAGGTCGAGCGCCCGACCAGCGCGGTCAAGGTCTTCCGGCATCCGGCCGTCGGTGTCCTCCAGCTGACCAGCACCAATATGTGGCTGGGGCCCAACGCCGGCCCGAAGGTGCTCACCTACACGCCGGTGGACGAGGTCTCCCGGGAGCGTCTGGTGGAGCTGGCGGCGCTGACGCGGCGGGCGGCCGGGGGCGGGGCGGCGGGGGCGAGGGCGGTGGTGCCGTAGGGCGCCGCCCGGTGGACCGTGCCGTCAGGAGCCGGTGCGGGCCCGGCTGTGGTCGGGGGCCGGTTCGTCCTCGAAGAGGGCGGCGGTGTGCCGGGCGGTGGCGCGGGCCCAGGGGCCGGTGGTCAGGGCGCCGAGCGCGAGGATGGCGGTGCCGCAGCCGACGATGATCCACCAGGCCGGGTGGGCGGCGGCCAGGAACTCGGGACGGGTGGCGCCGGGGCGCGCCCCGCCCGCCAGGACGGCGCCGATCACCGCGACCCCCAGCGACTGCCCGACCTGCCGGCTGGTGGAGGCCACGGCCGCCGCGACGCCCGCCTGGGTACGCGGCATGCCGGACACCGCGGTGTTGGTGATCGGGGCGTTGACCAGGCCGAACCCGATGCCGAACAGGACGTATCCGGTGAGCAGCAGACCGGTGGCGAACTCGGTGTTGAAGGCCGCGAAGAGGGTGCCGCTGATCGCCATGGCGCAGCCGGCGAGCAGCAGCGGCAGGCGCGGCCCGCGGGCGGCGACCAGCCGCCCGGACAGCGGCGCGCAGACCAGCGTCATACCGGCCATGGGCAGCATGTAGAGGCCGGCTTCCAGGGCGGACAGGCCGCGGATGTTCTGCAGATAGAGGGTGTTGACGAACAGGAAGCCGCCGAGCGCGGCGAAGGCGCAGACGGCTATCACGGTGGCGCCCGCGAACGGGGCGCTGTGGAAGAACCGCAGATCGATCAGCGGCTCCCGGCGCCGCCGCTCGTAGCCGATCAGGGCGACCAGGGAGACCAGCGCCACCAGCACGAACATCAGGATCTCGGCCGAGTCCCAGCCGGCGTCCGGGGCCTCGATGATCGCGTACGTCAGCGAGCCGAGCAGCGCGATCACCAGCAGCTGGCCGACCGGGTCGACCCGGCGCGGCCGCGGGGCGCGGGACTCGGGCACGTAGCGGAGGGTGAGGAAGAGCGCCAGCGCGCCGATCGGGACGTTGATCCAGAAGATCGAGCGCCAGCCGACGCTCTGCACCAGCAGCCCGCCGATCACCGGCCCGGCGGCCATGCTGATGCCGACCACGCCGCCCCACACCCCGATGGCGCGGGCCCGCTCCCGGGGGTCGGTGAAGGTGTTGGTGATGATCGACATGGCGACGGGGTTGAGCATCGAGCCGCCGACCGCCTGCACCATCCGGAACACCACCAGCCACCCCAGGTCGGGCGCCAGGCTGCACAGCAGCGAGCCGATCGAGAAGACCACCAGCCCGGCCATGAAGACCCGGCGGCGGCCGAGCCGGTCCGCGGTCGAGCCGGCGAGCATCAGCAGCGAGGCCAGCACCAGGGTGTAGGCGTCGATCGTCCACTGCATCCCGGAGACCGACGCGTGCAGTTCGTGCTGCATCGAGGGCAGGGCGACGTTGAGGACGGTGTTGTCGAGACTGACGATCAGCAGGCTCAGGCAGCAGATCGCCAGAACGAGCAGACGCCGCCGACGGCTGAGATCCGGCATGGTTGAACGCTACAACGATCCGGCCCGTCCGGCCCCCGGCGGGGCGTTCGGCCCGGTGCGGGACAATGGGGTGCATGAGTTCGCTGCTGATCGGCCCGCACAAGGTGCAGCCCCCCGTGGTACTGGCACCCATGGCCGGGATCACCAACGCCCCGTTCCGGACGCTGTGCCGGGAATTCGCCGAAGGCGAGGGCTGGGGAGCCGGGGGCCGCCCCCCGGGAGATCGCAGCAGTGGGGGCAAGGGCCTCTTCGTCAGCGAGATGATCACCACCCGGGCGCTGGTCGAGCGCAACGAGAAGACCATGCAGCTGATCCACTTCGACGCTAGCGAGCGTCCGCGGTCGATCCAGCTCTACGGCGTCGACCCGGTCACCGTCGGCAAGGCCGTCCGCATGATCGTCGAAGAGGACCTGGCCGACCACATCGACCTCAACTTCGGCTGCCCGGTCCCCAAGGTGACCCGCAAGGGCGGCGGCTCCGCCCTGCCGTACAAGCGGCCGCTGCTCCGCGCCATCCTGCGCGAGGCGGTCAGCGGGGCCGGTGCGCTGCCGGTGACGATGAAGATGCGCAAGGGCATCGACGACGACCACCTCACCTACCTCGACGCAGGCCGGATCGCCGTCGAGGAGGGCGTCACCGCCATCGCCCTGCACGGCCGCACCACCGCCCAGCACTACGGCGGCACCGCCGACTGGGACGCCATCGCCCGCCTGAAGGAGCACGTCCCGGAGATCCCGGTGCTCGGCAACGGCGACATCTGGTCGGCGGACGACGCGGTGCGGATGATGCGCGAGACCGGCTGCGACGGCGTGGTGGTCGGCCGCGGCTGCCTGGGCCGCCCCTGGCTCTTCGCCGACCTGGTCGCCGCCTTCGAGGGCGGTGGCGCCCCCACGGCCCCGGGCCTGCGCGAGGTCGCGGCCGTGATGGTCCGGCATGCCACCCTGCTCGGCGAGTGGCTGGGCGACGAGGCCCGCGGCGTGATCGACTTCCGCAAGCATGTCGCCTGGTACCTCAAGGGCTTCGCGGTCGGCTCCGAGATGCGCAAGCGGCTGGCGATCAGCTCGTCGCTGGCCGAGCTGGAAGAGGGGCTGCACGAACTCGACCTGGACCAGCAGTGGCCGACCGGCGCCGACGGCCCGCGCGGCCGGACCTCCGGCAACAACCGCGTGGTGCTGCCGGACGGTTGGCTGCGCGACCCGTACGACTGCGCCGGCGTCGGCGAGGACGCCGAGCTGGACACCTCCGGCGGCTGACCGCTCCCGGGCCGACCGCTCCCGGGCCGCGGCGCGCCCGCCCGGTCCGCGGCGGTCCGGCCCCGCGGCCCCGACCCCTTCCGAGCAGACCCCCTGAGCGGCAGCATGCGGCACAGGCGCCCCGACGGGCGCTGTCCGCCACGGGCCCTCGGGCCCGCGCCTCGGGGAGGGAAGTGACGGCCATGCGCGCCCTGGTCATCGCCCACGACCACATGTCCACCGCCGGCCACGTCGGCGAACGGCTGGCCGAGCGGGGCTATCGGCTCGACGAGATGCTGGTCGTCCCCGCCGACCGGTATACGGCTCCGGACGTCGAGGTGGTGTTCCCGCCTGCGGCGAACTATGGCCTGATACTGACGCTTGGCGCGCCGTGGTCGGTGACCCGCCGCAACGCCTGGATCGAGGCGGAACTGGCCCTGCTGCGCACCGCCCACGACGCCGGCATCCCGGTGCTCGGCATCTGCTTCGGCGGACAGGCGCTGGCCGCCGCGCTGGGCGGCGAGGTGGCGCCGGCGCCCCGCTTCGAACTGGGCTGGAGCCGGATAGCCACCGACGCGCCGGAACTGGTGGGCCCCGGGCCGTGGTTCCAGTTCCACGGCGACCGCTGGCAGCTGCCGCCCGGCGCCCGCGAGGTGGCCCGCAACGAGGTCGGCTCCCAGGCGTTCGTCTGCGGCCGCTCGCTGGGCGTGCAGTTCCACCCGGAACTGACGCCGGAGGTGCTGCGGGCCTGGTTCGACGGGGTCGATCCGCAGCTCCCGGTCAGGGCCGGCGCCGACCCGGACCGACTGGTGGCCGAATTGCGCGCCGATCTTCCCGCGGTCCGGGAACGGGCCCGCGCACTGGTCGACGCATTCCTTGATCACATCGCGGCGGGGGGTCCATATGACGGTACTGGCGCACACATGAGCGCGTGATTCTCGCCACCCTTGATAGGGGTTGCGCTCAAATGAGCACGTGGGGGCGGGCTCCATCTCTCGCATAGGTGGCACCCGGTGCCACTGCTAGCCCGTTCAATCCATCAAGTGAACCGCTGCACCGTGTAGTGAAAGCCTTGCCTGTGACTGCACAGTGCAGTCATGCGTTCAGGAAGTAAACGCTGTGGAAAACGTGCGACCGCATTCGATCTGCTGGCTGACACCGGGTTACGCACGCATGTCGACCAAGTGGACGTACCCATATGCCTTCGATCTGGGTATGTTCCTCGCCGTCAGGGCAGCCCGTCGGCGAGGAGTCAGAGCCGTGTCGGAAACACAAGATCCCCACGTCAACCAGTCTTCGTCGGTGAAGTTCGTCTACGACTTCACCGAGGGGAACAAGGACCTCAAGGACCTCCTCGGTGGCAAGGGCGCCAACCTCGCGGAGATGACCAACCTCGGGCTTCCCGTCCCGCCCGGCTTCACGATCACCACCGAAGCCTGCAAGGTGTACCTGGAGAGCGGCAGCGAGCCGGCGGCACTGCGTGCCGAGGTCTCCGAGCACCTCACCGCCCTTGAGCAGAAGATGGGCAAGAAGCTCGGTCAGGCCGATGACCCCCTGCTGGTATCGGTACGTTCCGGTGCGAAGTTCTCCATGCCCGGCATGATGGACACCGTCCTCAACATCGGCCTCTCCGACGCGTCGGTTTCCGGCCTCGCCGCGCAGGCCGGCGACGAGCGGTTCGCCTGGGACTCCTACCGCCGCCTCATCCAGATGTTCGGCAAGACCGTGCTGGGCGTCGACGGCGACCTCTTCGAGGACGCGCTGGAGGAGGCCAAGCACGCCAAGGGCGTCACCGTCGATGTCGACCTCGACGCCGCCGACCTCCGGGCGCTGGTCGACCGGTTCAAGCAGATCGTTACCAAGGAGACCGGCCGGGACTTCCCGCAGGACCCCCGCGAGCAGATGGACCTCGCCGTCCGCGCGGTCTTCGACTCCTGGAACACCGACCGCGCCAAGCTCTACCGCCGCCAGGAGCGCATCCCCGGCGACCTCGGCACCGCGGTCAACGTCTGCTCGATGGTCTTCGGCAACCTCGGCCCCGACTCCGGCACCGGCGTCGCCTTCACCCGCGACCCGGCCAGCGGCCACCAGGGCGTCTACGGCGACTACCTGCAGAACGCGCAGGGCGAGGACGTCGTCGCCGGTATCCGCAACACCGTTCCGCTCGCCGAGCTGGAGTCGATCGACAAGGCGTCGTACGACGAGCTGATGCGGATCATGGAGACGCTCGAAACGCACTACAAGGACCTGTGCGACATCGAGTTCACCATCGAGCGCGGCAAGCTGTGGATGCTCCAGACCCGGGTCGGCAAGCGCACCGCCGGCGCCGCCTTCCGCATCGCCACCCAGCTCGTCGACCAGGGCCTGATCGACGAGGCCGAGGCCCTCCAGCGGGTCACCGGCGCGCAGTTGGCGCAGCTGATGTTCCCCCGCTTCGACCTGAACGCCCAGGCCGAGCTGATCGGCCGCGGCATCGCCGCCTCGCCGGGCGCGGCGGTCGGCAAGGCGGTCTTCGACTCCTACACCGCCGTCAAGTGGTCGCGCTCCGGCGAGAAGGTCATCCTGATCCGCCGGGAGACCAACCCCGACGACCTCAACGGCATGATCGCCGCCGAGGGCATCCTCACCTCCCGCGGCGGCAAGACCTCGCACGCCGCCGTCGTCGCCCGCGGCATGGGCAAGACCTGCGTCTGCGGCGCCGAGGAACTCCAGGTCGACACCAAGACCCGCCGGCTGACCACCTCCGACGGCACCGTCATCGAGGAGGGCGACGTCGTCTCCATCGACGGCTCCACCGGCAAGGTCTACGCCGGTGAGGTCCCGGTCGTGCCGTCCCCGGTCGTCGAGTACTTCGAGGGCCGGATGCACGCCGGCGCCGACGACGCCGACGAGCTGGTGCAGGCCGTGCACCGGATCATGGCGTACGCGGACCGGGTCCGCCGCCTGCGGGTCCGCGCCAACGCCGACAACGCCGAGGACGCCGCCCGCGCCCGCCGGTTCGGCGCCCAGGGCATCGGCCTGTGCCGCACCGAGCACATGTTCCTCGGCGAGCGCCGGGAGATGGTCGAGCACCTGATCCTGGCCGACACCGACGCCGACAAGGACGCCGCCCTCGCCGAGCTGCTGCCGCTCCAGAAGGCCGACTTCGTCGAGCTGTTCGAGGCGATGGACGGCCTGCCCGTCACCGTCCGGCTGCTCGACCCGCCGCTGCACGAGTTCCTGCCCGACATCACCGACCTCTCGGTCCGGGTCGCGCTCGCCGAGGCCCGCCACGAGAAGCACGAGAACGACCTCCGCCTCCTCCAGGCCGTGCACAAGCTGCACGAGCAGAACCCGATGCTGGGTCTGCGCGGCGTCCGCCTCGGCCTGGTCATCCCCGGCCTGTTCGCTATGCAGGTCCGGGCCATCGCGGAGGCCGCCGCCGAGCGCAAGAACGCCAACGGCGACCCGCGGGCGGAGATCATGATCCCGCTGGTCGGCACCGTCCAGGAGCTGGAGATCGTCCGCGAGGAGGCCGAGCAGGTCATCGCCGAGGTCGAGCAGGCCCGCGGCGTCGACCTCAAGCTCACCCTGGGCACCATGATCGAGCTGCCCCGCGCGGCCCTCACGGCCGGTCAGATCGCCGAGTCCGCCGACTTCTTCTCCTTCGGCACCAACGACCTCACCCAGACCGTCTGGGGCTTCTCCCGCGACGACGTGGAGGCCAGCTTCTTCACCGCGTACCTGGAGAAGGGCATCTTCGGCGTCAGCCCCTTCGAGACCATCGACCGGGACGGCGTCGGCTCCCTGGTCCGCAGCGCCGCCGAGGCCGGCCGGGCCACCCGTCCCGACCTCAAGCTCGGTGTCTGCGGCGAGCACGGCGGCGACCCGGACTCGGTCCACTTCTTCCACGAGGTCGGCCTGGACTACGTCTCCTGCTCCCCGTTCCGCATCCCGGTCGCCCGCCTGGAAGCGGGGCGCGCGGCAGCCGAGTCCCACGGCAGCGACAGCCGCTGACCCCACGGGGCCGTCGGCCCTACGAACCCCCGGATCCGGCGGCGGGCACCCCGCAACCCTCAACGCCCGCCACCACTTCCGGAACCCGACGAGGGCGGCACCTTGTGCGGAGGTGCCGCCCTCGGCCTTGTGCGCGTCGGGGTCATACGTCGTGCGTCCGCGGGGACGGCGAAGGCGGCGCCCGTGCGCACGGGCGCCGCCTTCGCTTTTCTCCGGACTCCCCCCTCGGGAGCTGCCGTCCTCCCAGTCGGCGTGGGAGGCGGCCTCCAACGGGGGGGCTGCGCGGCCGGTTGTTTGCCCATCACCCCCCACGGGATCGAGCAATCCGAGCCGTGCGCACCGCCGTTGAATTGCCTCCAGCATTCCGTCCCGGCGGGGCCCGCGCGACCCTTTTCAAGTCTGGCCAAAAGGGCATGGTGACCGCACGTGTTGGCGTGCATACTCAGGCGTGCCGGGGGGCGACGGAGATAACCAAAGAGTGGGGGTTCGGTGTTACGCGTCCATTTCAGTGGACTCGATCTGGCCCGGGTGCGGATTGCCACGCGCCCCGATGCCCTGTGGGAGACGGTCTTAAGCTTTCACCGACTTCGCGACCGGCGTGACGATTCCACCTTCGGCGGTTGGCGATCGGAAACCCGCGGAAGGTTGAATGGCGAAACGCGTCTGCTGGCGCCGCTGGTGCCCGCCCGCGGGTATTTCCCCGATTTCCTGACGCCCGCCGAGGGACTGCTCGGCATGGACGAGGCGCTCGCCGCGCTGCGCGAGACCCCCGCCGCCCGTCTGCACGGCGAACTCTCCCGGCTCGCGCCCGTCGCGGGCCGCCCGCTCCCCGCCTGGATACGCGCCATGGCGGACGGCGAGAGCCACGCGCTGGGCCGGCTCGCCGGGATACTCCAGCGCTACCACGATGCGGCCGTCGCCCCCTACTGGCACCGGGTGCAAAGCCGCATAGAGGCCGACCGGGCGGCCCGCGGCCGGGCCCTCCTGGACGGCGGCGCGGACCGGCTGCTGGCGTCGCTGCCCCCGATGATGCGCTGGCGCCCGCCCGTCCTGGAGGCCGACTACCCGGTGGACCGGGACCTCCACCTCGGCGGCCGGGGACTGCTCCTGCTGCCGTCGTACTTCTGCCGCCGCACCCCCGTGACCTACTGCGATCCGGATCTGACGCCCGTCCTGGTCTACCCGGTCGAGCACCCCACCCCCCGGCTCACCGCGCCCGCCCCGCCGGACCGTTCGCTGGGCCGCCTGGTGGGCCAGACCCGCTCGGCGATACTGCACGGCATCGGCGTCGGCTGCACCACCAGTGAACTCGCCCGCCGCGTCGACGTCTCGCTGGCCTCCGCCAGCCAGCACGCCACCGTCCTGCGGGACGCCGGCCTGCTGTCCACGCTGCGCCAGGGCAACGCCGTGCTGCACACCCTGACGCCGCTCGGCGCCGCCCTGCTGCGCGGCTCCCGGCTCGACGGGACGGCGGCCTTCGAGCGGTGAGCCCGACCGCGGCCCCCGGCACGGCCGTTGCGCGGAGCGTGCCGCCCGCCCGGCCGCCCCCGCCGCGATGGTTGAGCGGCGGAATATGAGGGGGAACCACCGGAGTTAGTCGAAACCGTCCGCACGCCATTGATCCGTGCCCGGATTTTCGGCGGCAAATAGAGATTCCCTGCGGACTTATTGGTCGTGGTGTGTCCTCGCCCGATGCCGATGCTTCTCGTGACCGCAACACCGCCCCCTCACGGCCCGTTCGGAGAAGTTGCGTGCGTATGCCATTCGTTCTCGAACACCGGCGCCCCGAACGGCCCTTGCCAAACCCCGTCACTACTCTTCGTGTTGTCATCGGCGGCTGGGGCGTGATTGTCAACACCCTTGAATGGGCCGTGAATTGATGCGGTGTCCCGAGGGCGGGCGCCGGTCGTGGAAGAACGGCGCCCACCCCTCAGTCGTCGATGCCGCTGCGCTCCACGCCCGCCACGATGTACCGCTGGAGCAGCAGGAAGACGACCACCAGCGGGACGATCGAGACGCCCGCGGCGACGAACAGCTCGTGGAGGTTGAGGTTCTGTGCGGTGGTGAACGTGGAGAGCGCCACCTGCACCGTCCACGCCGACTGGTCCTGGCCGATCACCAGCGGCCACAGGAAGGAGTTCCACGCCCCGATGAAGACGATGGTGCCGACCGCCGCGAACACCGGCCGTGCGTTGGGCACCACGATCCGCCAGTACGTCCGCCAGTAGCCCAGGCCGTCCACCCGCGCCGCGTCCTCCAACTCCCGGGGGAAGCCGAGGAAGTACTGGCGGAAGACGAAGCAGGCGAAGGCGCTGAACAGGGTCGGGACGACCAGGCCGCGGAGCGTGGAGATCCAGCCGAGGGTGGAGACCAGGACGAAGCTGGGGACGAAGGTCACCGCCGCCGGGACCATCAGCGTGCCCAGGATGGCGTAGAAGACCGCCGAGGCGTGGCGGTAGGGGACGCGGGCCAGGCCGTAGCCGGCCATCGAGGCCAGCACCACCGTGCCCACCGTCGTCGACACCGCGATCACCGTGGAGTTGAGCAGCGCCCGGGCCAGCGGCAGGTTCGGGTCGGTGAAGACCTCGGTGAGGTTGGACCAGTGCAGTGCGTGCGGGAAGAACGTCCAGCTGGGGGCGGTGATGTCGGCCTCGCTCGCCAGGCCGTTGCGGACCAGCAGATAGAACGGGACGAGGAAGAGCAGCGCCAGGGCGATCAGCAGGACCACCCGCAGGGCCCGGCCGGCCCGGGTCAGGGCATCGTGCACGGCGTTCAGTCCTCCTTGCGGCCGAGTCCGAACCAGCGGGCCTGGACCACCGTCGCCACGGCGATGATCAGGGCCAGGATCACCGCGCCGGCACTGCCCAGACCGAGGTTCTGGTCCCGGCCGAGCGCGGTGTAGTAGAGGTACACCAGGGGTGGCCGGGCGTACGGGGGGTAGCCGCGGGCGTCGCTCAGCAGGTTGTAGAACTCGTCGAACGCCTGGAAGGCGTTGATGACCAGGAGCAGCACCACCGCCACCGACGTGGCCCGCAGCTGCGGGAAGGTGATGTGCCGGAAGACCTGCCAGCCCGGCCGGGCCCCGTCCACCGCCGCCGCCTCGTACAACTGCGGGGAGATCCGCTGGAGTCCGGCCAGGAAGAGGATCATGTAGAAGCCGGCCTGGAGCCAGAGCCGCACGGTCACGATGACCAGCCAGTACCAGGGCGGACTGGTCGTGGACAGCCACGCCGTCTGGTCGATCCCGAACCACCCGAGCACGGTGTTCGCC
This sequence comes from Streptomyces sp. NPDC093097, assembly GCF_044754325.1. Classification (NCBI taxonomy): domain Bacteria; kingdom Bacillati; phylum Actinomycetota; class Actinomycetes; order Kitasatosporales; family Streptomycetaceae; genus Streptomyces; species Streptomyces sp. NPDC093097. Next base: position 170,340 of record NZ_JBIVOW010000003.1, on the reverse strand, counting down.
AGCCCGAAGCGCACCCCGTTGAAGAGCGACAGCTTCCAGATCAGCGACGCCACGACGTACGAGCACGCGGTCGGCAGGAAGAACACCGACCGGAAGAACGCGCGGGCCACCCGCAGCCGGTTCACCATCAGGGCCAGCGCCAGCGACAGCGCGAAGGTGGCCGGCACGATGAACGCGGTGAAGAGCAGGAAGGTGCCGAGGCTGCTGAGGAAGGCGCCGTCGCTCAGCATCGCGGTGTAGTTGTCGAGCCCGATGAAGTCGGTCGGGTTCACCGTGTTGTGCGCGTCGAAGAAGCTGAGGTAGACGCTCCACAGCAGCGGTACGTAGGTGAAGAGCCCGAGCCCGACCGCGAACGGCCCGACGAACACCCAGAACCACAGATTCCGCCGCTGCGGGCCGAGCAGCCGGGCCGTGCGCGCGCTCACTTCTTCTTGACCCGCGACAGCTCGGCGTCGACCGTGCGCAGCACGGCCTTCAGCTCGGTCTCCGGATGCGCCCCGTCCTTGATGATCCGGCTCAGCGCGTCCTGATAGGCGTTGCGGTCCGCGCCGGTCCACAGCAGCGGCTCGGCGTAGCCGTGCTCGGTGGCCAGCCGCACCGCGTCGGCCGCCGCCCCCTGCTGGAGCTGCCGGGCCTTCTTCGCCAGGGAGATCCGGGCCGGGATGTGGAACCCGTAGGACAGCGCGAAGTCCTGCTGGAAGTCGGTCCGTTCGATCCACAGCCACTCGGCGAACGCCTTGGCCTCCGCCCGGTGCCCGCTGCGGGCGCTCACCGCGGACGCGTACGCCCCCACCGGCACCGTCGGCTTCCCGTGCGCGCCGTCCTTCGGGAACGGCAGCACGCCGAAGTCGTCGCCCAGCGCCTTCTTGATCTGCGGCAGCGCCCACAGCCCCGACCACTGCATGGCGGTCAGCCCCTGGACGAAGGCGGCCGGGTCGGACCAGTCGGTGGGCGCCCCCAGCAGCAGCGACCTGTCGGCGTACAGCTGCCGCATCTTCGCCAGCACCCGGGCCGCGGCCGGATCGTCGAAACCGGGCCTGCCGTCCTCGGTGATCAGGCTCAGCCCGGCGGCGAACAGCGGTGTCCCGCTGAGCACCCCGACGCCGCCGTCGTTGCCGAGGAACAGCCCCTTGACCTTGCCGGTGGTCAACCTGGCCGCGGCGTCGACCAGTTCGTCGACGCTCTGCGGCGGCTGGACCCCGGCGTCCTTCAGCAGGCTCTTGCGGTAGTAGAGCACCTGCGTGTCGACGGCCTGGGGGATGCCCCAGATCTTGTCCTGCCAGATCTTCGGCGCCAGCACCGCCTGGTTGAAGTCGTCCTTGACCGGCTCGACGAGGTCGGTCAGATCGACCACCTGGCCGGTCTGGATCTGCTCCAGCAGCGGCCCGTTGACCTCGAAGACATCGGGCCCGGCGTCGGTCAGCAGCGCCGCCGCGGTCTGCCGGTCGTAGTCGCCCGGCCGCCACTGGACGGTGACGCTCGCCTTCTTGTACGCGGCGGCGTAGCGCTGCACCGCCTGCTGGGTGCCCGGTTCGCCGTACTGGTGGTACCACTGCGCCAGCGCCGGGCCCGAACCGCCGCCGTTCCGGCCGGTGTTGGACCCGCACGCCGTCGCCAGCGCCCCCGTGAGCGCGATGCCGCCTCCGGCGGCGAGGAGCCGTCTTCTGCCGATCACCGTCATGGCAGGTACTTTGCCGCAACTGGCGTGGGCGCGCAGCAGGTTGTTGGCTATCCCACCGTGGGGGTGCGGTTTCTTTCGCCTTCGGCGGAGGGGTGTTGGGCGGGGCGCCGGTGGGCGCGCACCCCCCCCGGTGGGGGTGGGGGAGAGAGGCCGGGACGGGGTGCTGGAAATCATTCGTCCGCGGGCGGTGGGGCCTGCCACCCTGGGGGGAGTCGACGGAGAGAGAGCGGCCAGGTGGCGGAACTACTGCTGATCGGTGGGCGGTCCGGGGTCGGGAAGACGTCGGTGGGGTGGGAGGTTTCTGCGCTGTTGCGGGCCGCGGAGGTGGGGCATGCCGTGATGGACGGGGACTTCATGGGGCAGGTGCATCCGGCTCCGGAGGGCGACCCGTCGCGCTCCAGGATCACGGAGCTCAACTTGGCCGCCGTATGGGCCAATTACGCCCGGGTCGGCTGCCGACGACTGATCTACACCAACACCGTCAGCGTGCTGCCGGAGAGCGCCGGGATCTTCGAACGGGCCCTGGGCCCCGGAGTACGGATCGTCCGGGTGCTGCTGACCGCCACCGACGCCACCGCCGAGGCCCGGCTGACCGGCCGGGAGCGTGGTTCGGAACTGGCCAGGGAGCTGGCGAACAGCGCCCGCAAGGCCCGCATGCTGGACGACCGGGCAACCGCCGACACGCTGCGGGTGGTGACCGACAACCGCTCCGTCCCGGACATCGCAACCGAGTTGGTCACCGCCACGGGTTGGACGACCCGCACGTGAACGTGGCCCCGCTCCGCATCCCTCACCCCCACCGGGCGGGGGCGCATCCACCGGCGGGAGGGTTCGGGGCCGGGGGGGGGGGGGGGGGGGGCCCGCCGCGGCCCCACCCCCCCCCCCCCCCCCCCCCCCCCCCCCCCCCCCCCCCCCCCCCCCCCCCCCCCCCCCCCCCCCC